>JAFAZN010000314.1 GCA_019239775.1 Chloroflexota bacterium | reverse complement strand
CAGGGACGGTAGCCGCCGGGCGCCTCGATCAGACTGGTGGCAACCTATGGCTCCGGATCCAGAGATCCGAATGGACTGCTGCAACGCGAGCTGATTGGGGTCGCACGTGTAGGTGGCGCGGATGCGGTTAAAGCGGCGATGATGCCGGCGCGTGAGTGACCTCTTCCGCCTGGCAACGGTTGATATCCGGCCGCTACGGCATCGCGACTTCCGCCTGCTCTTCTGGGGTCAGCTCATCTCGACTCTGGGCAGCCAGATCACTTACGTCGCGGTGCCCTACCAGGTCTACGAGCTCACGCGCTCGCCGCTCCTGGTGGGTCTGCTTGGCATCGTGGAGCTGGTGCCCGTCCTGGCGCTCTCCATGGTGGGTGGGCTTATCGCCGACCACGGCGACCGCCGCACCGTCGTGCTCTCTACCGAGTTTTTCTTCGCCGTTCTTTCGAGCCTGTTGCTGCTCAACGCACTCCAGCCAGAGCCGCAGCTCTGGGCGATCTACACCATCGCGGGCGCGCAGGCAGGTCTGTTTGCGCTACAGCGGCCAGCGTTGGATGCGCTCACCCCGAGGCTCGTCCAGCGCGAAGAGTTCACCGCGGCCGGTGCGCTCGTCGCGCTGCGCGGCACGGTAGGCATGCTGCTCGGTCCGGCGGTTGGTGGCACGCTGATCGTCACGATCGGTCTGCCAGCGACCTTCGGCGCCGACGTGGGGAGCTTCGTTTTCTCACTCGTTGCTCTGGGGCTGATGCGCGCGGCACCACCTGCGCTCGATGCGGAGCGGCCGAGCCTGCGTGGCGTTCTCGAGGGCTGGAGGTTCGCCAGGGAACGCAAAGAGCTCCTTGGCACCTACATTGTGGATATCGTCGCCATGTTTTTCGGCATGCCGCAGGCGCTGTTTCCTGCGATCGCCGAGGGCATGGGCGGTCCAACCGTTCTCGGGCTGCTCTACTCTGCGCCCGCGCTCGGCGCGCTGCTGGCCAGCGCGACCAGCGGCTGGACCAACCACGTCCGCCGCCACGGACTCGCCGTTGTGATTGCCGCAAGCGTGTGGGGCCTCGCCATCGTTGGTTTTGGCTTCTCGTCCACGGTGTGGCTGGCGCTGCCGATGCTGGCCCTCGCCGGTGCCGCAGACGCGGTCAGTGGCATTTTCCGCATGTCCATCTGGAATCGCGCGGTGCCAGATGAGCTGCGCGGGCGGCTCGCCTCTATTGAGATGGTCAGCTACATGAGCGGGCCCGCGCTGGGCAACAGCGAGGCAGGACTGGCCGCGGCGCTCTTCGGCGTGCCGTTCGCCGTGGTCTCAGGAGGTGCCCTGTGCATCGTGGGCTGCCTGGCCTGCGGGGTTCTCCTGCGCGACTTTCGTCGCTGGGAGGCCACCTAGTGCCAGAGTTGTTTGCTGGCCAGGCGTGCGCCTTCGACCAGGGAGCGCAGTTTGGCCCACGCGATTTCGGGGTAGCAGCGCCCGCCGAGGCCACAGTCGGTACTAGCCACGATGTTCTCGCGGCCTAGCAACTTCGCGTATTGCACAAGCCGATGTGCCACGAGCTCCGGCGGCTCGACGGTGGTCGTTTTGTGGGCAATAACCCCCGGGTAATAGCTACGCCCTTCCGGCAATTTGAACGATTCAAACAGCTCCACGTCGAGTTCGTGGCGTACATCCGCGGCTTCCACCGAGTAGGCGCCAACATTCAGCTGGGGCAAGAGGTCAATCACCCAGTCGAACGGTAGGTCGGTGGTATGCGGCGTGTGAAAGCTTCCCCAGCAGGTGTGGTAAAGAACGCGATCTTGAGGAATGCCTTCGAGCGCCCAGTTGGTCGCTTCGATCCGCGCTTCGCAATCCTTACGATAGTCCTCGCGGCTCATTTCGTGCTCATACACGGTGTTGCGCGTCAAAAACGCGGGATCATCAATTTGAAGCGTAAAACCTGCATCGACCACCGCGTGATAGTCATTCTTCAGGAGTTCGGCTAAGCCGTAGTTGAACTTGTCGCGGTCGTGGTAGTACTCGTCATGAACCGCCGTACCGAGCCAGCCTGGTGCGATCACAGGAAAGATATAGTCTTCGACGCGTTCGCCAGCGGCGACGATTGTATCTTTTGTTCGCTGCACCTCTAGACGGACTGCCTCGCCGGAAGTGACCTGAATCGGACCGACAATGACCTGGTACATGTCGGCTGGCGGGTTTGGCCTGCCGCCCGGCGTTGGCGTATTGCCCAGTTGATCGTAGATTGCGTAGAACTCGCGGAACTCTGGCATGCGGCCTTCGCGCCGCGCGCTCAGCTGGTTGAAGCCGTGTTCGTCCGGCTTGCGCGGTCGAACCAAGACCCCGGTGCAACGCTCGTCGAACCACCGCTGGTCGCGGACCTTCCAGAACTCGCCATCACTCTTGATGTCGATGCCCAGCTCGTTCTGGCGATGGATCATGTCCTGGATGCCGGCCCGGGTAGCCTCGTTGAACCGCCGTTCGTCGCCGCCGCGGCGGGCTTGCATGACCTCGGCATAGTTGTCGGGGTTGGGAAGGCGACCAGGGTGGGTCGTGAGGATTCGGTCCGTGCTGCGCTTCAAGACGTGAGTCTCCTAAGGAAGGTTCAGTAGTAGACCCATCGTAACCCCACCCCCGGTGACCTCGGTATCCTGCAACGCTATGAAGGTGTACGAGGGCCTGGCCAAAGCATTCGTGGCCGAAGGCGCAACGTCGGTCTTCGGCATGATGGGCGACGGCAACATGTACTGGATGGAAGCCCTGCACGACCTCGGGGTGAGTCTCCTGGAGGTCCGCCACGAAGGGGCCGGGCTCGGTATGGCCGA
The DNA here is from genome assembly GCA_019239775.1 of Chloroflexota bacterium. Classification (GTDB taxonomy): domain Bacteria; phylum Chloroflexota; class UBA6077; order UBA6077; family CF-72; genus CF-72. Next base: position 26,919 of record JAFAZN010000314.1, on the reverse strand, counting down.
CGGCTGGGCGCGGGTGACCAACACGCCGGGCGTGTGCACGGCCACATGTGGCCCAGGCGTGACGCAGCTTGCAACCGCGCTCGTCACCGCCGCGCGCGCAAGATCACCGCTGGTGGCATTTGTCGGTGAGTCGCCGACCACCGACGAGGAGTACAGCCAGCGTTACGATCAGTCGCGCTTCGCCGAAGCGTGTGAGGCGGGCTTTGTACGGGTGCTCTCGGCGGACCAGGCGTATGACGCCGTGCGGCGGGCGTTCTACCTGGCCAAGTTGGAGTCGCGACCAATCCTGCTGAGTGCTCCGATGGATACGCAGCAGCTCAACATGGAGGATGACGAGGAGTACGTCGCATCGTCGGCGGTCATGCCGGCGGACCTGGTCGCGCCCAATCCTCGCGCACTGGAGCGCGCGGTAGATTTGATTGCGAACGCGCAGCGACCGGTGTTGGTCGTTGGTCGCGGCGCGTATTTCTCAACTGGCGCCGGTGCTGCGGCGCTGCGGCTCGCACGACGCATTGGCGCGCTGATCGCCACCACGTTGCAGGCCAAAAACTGGCTTGCTCAGGAGGAGCGTGAATTCTACGCCGGTATCTCCGGCTTCTACGGCACGCGCGCGGCAATGGAGCTCTTCCAGGAAGCGGACGTGGTGATTGGCGTCGGCGCCAGTCTCAACCGGTACACCACCGAACAGGGCTACCTCTATCCAAATGCGAAGTACGTACACCTGGATGTGCGGCCGCATGTGCTGATGGGCGGCGGCAAAGCCGCGGACGTGTATATCCACGCGGATGCTCGCCTCGGTCTCGAGGGATTGGAAACGGTGTTGGCATTGCGTGGGTACTCCGCGACCGGGTTTCGGACACCTGAGGTCAAGCAGCGCCTGGTGAACCAACACGCGGATACCGCAGAGTTTCCGATCGAATCGGATCGGGTGGATCCACGCGAAGTATGTTTGGCGCTGGAGGAAACGGTGCCGACAGATGTCCAGCTCGTGCTCGGGAGTGGCGCCAGCGCGGGCTTCAGCACGATGCTGTTCAACAAGCCCGAGCGCGCGGTGCTCGCGGGCCACTGGTTCGGTTGCATCGGACAGATGCTGCCGGCAGCGATGGGCGCGCTGGTTGCGCACGGCAACAAACCGACCATGCTGCTGGATGGCGACGCCAGCGTGATCATGCACCTGGCGGAGCTGGAGACCGCGGTGCGCTATGAGATGCCGTTGCTGGTGACGGTGCTCAATGACCAGGCGCTCGGCTCCGAGTATCACAAGATGAAGTCACACAACCGTCAGGCGGAGCTCGCGACAATTCCAACACCGGACCTCGGGCTTGTCGCGCAGGCCTTTGGTGGCCGAGGTAAGCTCGCCACCACCGTCGACGACGTGCGCGCCGCCGCATCGGAATGGGTCGCGCAGAAGGGGCTCATGGTTATTGACGCCCGAATCTCCCGCAGTGTCGTAACTATTCCCTACCGCCGAATCCACTATGGACGCGACGACTAGACGTTCTGATGCGTGGTTCCACGACCCGGATATGTACGGGTTCGTGCGCCGCGCATTCGCCAAGAGCATGGGCTACGACGATGCGGACCTGGCCCGACCCATCATCGGCATCGCTCAGACGCAGAGTGACCTAAACAACTGCAACAACAACTTCGACGAGCTGGCGGAGTACGTCAAACGCGGCGTGTGGCAGGCGGGCGGCACTCCGCTGGAGTTTCCGACGATTTCTCTCGGGGAATTGTTCATGAAGCCCACCACAATGTTGTGGCGCAACCTCATGGCCATGGATACCGAGGAAATGATCCGCGCGCACCCCCTCGATGCCGTGGTGCTGCTCGGCAACTGCGACAAGACCGTGCCCGCGCAAATGATGGGCGCCGCCAGCGCCAACGTGCCCGCGCTGATATTGACCGGTGGACCGCACCTCAGCGGTCGGTTCCGCGGCCAGAGTCTCGGCGCGTGCTCAGATTGCCGCCGCTTCTGGGCGGAGTATCGTGCTGGCACGCTCAGCGAAGAGGCGTTGTGCGAGGTGGAGGACGGGATCAATCGTTCGGACGGACACTGCACGGTCATGGGCACTGCCTCCACCATGGCCGCCATCGCCGAAGGCCTGGGATGGGCGCTGCCGTACAACGCGGCGATTCCAGCCCCGGATGCGCGCAGGCTTCGTCTGGCCGAAGCTGCCGGCCGTCGCAGCGTGGCAATGGCATCGGGCGGTATTCGTCCGAGTGACATCCTGACGCAGAACTCCTTCGAGAATGCCATCCGGCTGATGATGGCCCTGGGTGGCTCCACCAACGCGGTCATTCACCTCACGGCGGTGGCAGGTCGACGCGGCATCCAGCTGCCGCTCGAGTTATTCGACCGGATCTCGCGTGAGACACCGTTTCTCACCAACCTCCAGCCGAGCGGCGCATTTCACATGGAGCAGCTCCACGAGGCGGGTGGTGTGCCCGCTGTGATGAAGGAGCTTGCGCGCGGCGGACTCCTCCACCTGGAGGAACGCACAATTACTGGCCAGACCATTGGCCAAGTGCTCGAGCGTGTGGCGCCATTGGGCGCCAGTGCTGCTGACGGTACTGGTTGGTGCGGACCGGACCGCATTGTGTACCCACTCGAGCAGCCAATCGACACGGAGGGCGGCATCGCCGTGCTGCGCGGCAATCTCGCCCCGGGCGGCGCGGTTATCAAGCAGACTGCGATGAGCGCGCATCTGCGCAAACACCGCGGTAGAGCCGTCGTGTACGCGGGCGCAGCGGACCTCGCGCACAAGATTGATGATCCGTCACTGGATGTCACAGCGGATAGCGTGCTGGTGCTGCAAAACGCCGGTCCGAAGGGCGCTCCAGGCATGCCCGAGGCGGGCAGTCTGCCAATTCCAAAGAAACTCCTCGCGGCTGGAGTGCGGGACATGCTGCGCATTTCGGATGCCCGCATGAGCGGAACCGCGTTCGGTGCGGTGGTGCTGCATGTCACGCCGGAAGCGGCGGTCGGAGGTCCACTCGGACTGGTGCGTGATGGTGACTGGATCGAGGTCGACGTTGGAGCACGCCGGCTCCACCTGGAGGTTTCCGACGAAGAGCTGGCGCGCAGGCGTTCGGAGTGGCAGCCGCCTTCGTCGCTGCGCCAGGCCCGCGGCTATTCGCGTCTGTACGTCGACCACGTCCTCCAGGCCGACCAGGGCGCCGACTTCGACTTCTTAGTCGGCGGCGACGCCTGAGCGATGGCGACCTGGGATGATGTGCGGCGGCTGGCATTGGAGTTGCCGCAAACGGAAGAGGGGACCACGTTTGGGAACATGGCCTGGAAGATCAACGGCAAGGCCTTCATCTGGGAGCGACCGCTCCGACGCAGCGATATGGAGGCTCTTGGGAAGAGCGCGCCTGATGGACCGATCCTCGGCGTACGCGTCGAAAACCTCCTGGCCAAAGACACGTTGCTCGACCGTGGGTTGGGCGGCCTGTTTACCACCCCGCACTTCAATGGCTATCCCGCCGTCCTGGTGCAACTCGAACGCATCGAGTCGTCTGAACTTCAGGAATTGATTGAAGAGGCGTGGCTCGCCTGCGCACCCAAGCGCGTGGCAAAGGCGTACCTGGATTCCCGCTAGCAGCATGCTCGAGGGGGTGCGAGCGCTGGCGCCTCGCTTGCGCGCGGCCTCGCCGTGGATCGAAACACACGGCCGGCTGCCGGATGACCTCTTTGGTGCGCTCGCTGAGCTTGGCGTGTTCAAGGCGCACTTGCCCTCGTCGCTGGGCGGGCACGGTTTTGGACTGTGCCAGATGGCGCCGGTTATTGAGGAGATTGCTCGCGCGGACGGCTCGGCCGGGTGGCTCGCGTACGTTGGGTCTGAGGCGCTGCGGCAGACCGCTCTTCTGGATGGGGCTGTTGCACGGCAGATTACGCTTTCACCACGCGCGTTCATCGCGGGCATGTTCACTCCTGGTGCCTCGCGCGCGGTTGCGGTGCCTGGTGGCTATCGAGTCACGGGTCGCTGGCATACCTGCAGCGGCAGCCTGCATGCGGACTGGATCATCGGGGGCACCGCTGTCTACGACGGCGACCAGCCTCGAGTCCACGCCGATGGAACCCCGGTCAGGCGATTGAACTTCATTCCTGCCTCAGCCGTGACGGTGCTCGATACGTGGCATGTCGGCGGACTGAAAGGCACCAATAGCAACGACCTTGAAGTGTCGGACGTCTTTGTCCCGGAGTCTTTCGGAGCGTACGACGTGGAACCGCCTGACCTCGGCCTGCATTTGATGGTGCCGCTGGGGATTGCGCGGGCGGCGATGGACGAGTTCGTAAAACTCGCTGCAGTTCGTGGGCCGAGCAAGCTTGGGGGCGCGCTGCACCGCGACCTGCCTGAGGTCCAGCGTGCAGTGGCAGCTGCGGAGGCGTCATTGCGCGCCGCGCGCGGGTACGCGCTTTCGGGGCTGGCGGAGGTGGACGCCCGAGCTCTTCATGGTAGGCCCACGTCTCACGAGCAACACAATGCGTTCATGCTGGCCGCCTGGTTTGCGGCGCAGACCTCGGTGGATGTCGTAGACACGCTCCACAGGCTGGCTGGAACGGCGGGCATCTTCACCTCCAGCCATTTGCTGCGCTGCTTCGAGGACGTTCATGTGGCGGTGGCGCATGTGTCGCTGCAGCCGATCAACCTGGAACCCGCCGGCCGGCGCCTCCTGTCAGGCTAGCGCGGCCGGCTCACACGGGCTTCTGGGACTTGCGCGCCGCGCGACCGTGACTGCGCTGCCTGGCTTGCCGGACTTTGCGGCTAAGCGGCGACTGCTTTGCGCGCGGCGACGGCGGCCAGGGCATGGCGGCCGCAGGGTGGGCACATGCCGTCGGTGACGACGGTGTCGGCGTCGAGCGCCACGGCGATCGTGTACTCCCCGTCCGCATTCTCAATGCGGTGGCACCATGCACAGCGATGCACCACGCGGGTCCATTCGTCCGCGCGGGCGGCTCGCTTGAGCATTGCGTCCAGGGAGTGCATCACGATCACCTTGATTCCAAGTACTCGACGACTGAGCATCGGCAAGAGTTGCGCAGCACAGTACGCTCGGAGCGCAACGAGCGCTGTGAAGCGCATCACATTTGTCCTCCGCGCACCACGGCCCGTGCTCAGACGTTTAGTGCGCGGCAGCTTCGCCTCTGAACGTTGTGTGTGACTGAGCTTCGCGCTTGGCGGCTTCGCCCGTGAACGCCACCGGCTGGCCTACCAGAGGCCTTGTAGCGCACGGTACCGGCGCTTCGAGGGCTCGACCCGTCCGCTGCCGCGAAGCGAACAACGTTCAGAGGCGAAGCTGCCGCGCACTAAACGTCTGAGCACGGGCCGTGGTGCGCAGTGGCGGGGCGGGGAGGCTAAAGGCAGGGGGTTGTAGCGACGATACTTGCGGTTGTGGAGCACGACGCGTTGGGTGGGCAACTCGATGAGGTGGAGTCGCTGGCGCTGGATGCGCGGCAGGCGATTGCGCTGTATCGCGTCGGCAAGATGGTCACCGCCAGCCTCGACCTCGACGCTACGCTGCACGCTGTTGTCCAGGCCGCCCACCAGCTGACGGGCGCGCACGCCACGGCGCTGTCGCTGCTGGACTGGCTCGAAGGCACGCTCGTGCTGCAGGTCGCCCACGGACCAGTGCAAAGCAGCATCGGCGAGGTCATCCCTCTCGATCGCGGCATCACCGGCATGGCTTTTCGCGAAGGCCGCGCCGTCCTCGTCCCAGATATGCAGCTGGAGCCGGACCGGGCGCGACCAGACCTGGATGACAAGTACGGCGTGCGCTGCTTCCTCGCGGTGCCATTGGTCTGGCAGCACGAACGGCTGGGCATCGTCACCCTGGCGTTCACGCAGCCCGGCGCCCTCAACCAGTCGGACGTCGCCGTGGTCCAGGCTTTGGCCGAGCAGGCCGCGGCCGCGGTTGCCCATGCAAGGGACTACGCCGAAGAGCAGCGCCTGCGCGCCGAAAGTCAGGAGATCACGCGGCAATTCGCCGAGCAGGCCGAACAGCTCGAACGCGTCCAACAGCACCTCATTCGCAACGAGAAGCTGACCGCGATTGGCCAGCTCGTGCAGGGCCTGGCACACGAGATGAATACGCCCCTCAGTGTGGTCATCGCCAACCTGTCCGTCCTGGAGCGCTACGCCGACTCGCTGCTGCGCGTTGCCCAGGCCGCCCAGGACGTGCTGCCCCAGCTCCGCGCCGATGGCCTTACCGCGCCGCTGGTGAGCGACCTCGATCAAGCGGTCCAGGAGGCAGATCTCGAGTTCCTGACCGATGACCTGAAGCAGCTTGTGGAGGAGTCGGCGGGCGGCGCACGGCGGGTGGCGGAGCTGGTTCGGAGTGCCAGCGCATTTGCTCGGCGCGAAACGAACGGACCACAGCCAGTCAACATCCATGACGTGCTGGAATCAGCATTGAACCTGGCCGCCAACCCGCTGAAGGCGCACGCCACGATCGAGCGCAAGTACGGAGAGGTCCCACGTGTCATGGGCCTGGCCTCGGAGCTGGCGCAGGTCTTCGTGCACGTGCTGGTCAACGCGGCGCGCGCCCTGGATAAGCGTGGTGTGGTCACGGTCTCAACCGAGCACACCGGCGATCATGTCACGATCCAGATTGCGGATACGGGCTGCGGCATCGCGCCCGAGTACCTGCCCCGGGTGTTCGAGCCGTTCTTCACGACGCGTGCCGTCGGCGAGGGGACCGGTATGGGCCTTGCCGTCTCCTATGGCATTGTCGAACGCCATGGTGGGTGGATTGGCATCGAAAGTTATCCAGGCACCGGAACCACGGTGACCGTTCGTTTGCCTGTGGCTGAGCCCACCGCCCGAGCGGCAGCAGCGTGACCGCACCACCAGAAAAAAGTCCAGGCGCCGCGCCGGTGCTTTTCGTCGACGACGACGAAGCGCTGCTCGCGGCGATGACTCGGCTGCTGCGCCTCGATGGTGTGCGTGTGCTGACGGCGGCATCCGCCGAACGCGCGCTCGAGCTGCTCGAGACGCAAGGCGATGGCGTTGGGGCGGTCATCAGCGACTACAGCATGCCGGGCATGAACGGCGCCGACCTGCTCAGGGCGGTGCGCTTGCGCTGGCCGGACGCCACGCGTGTACTCGCGACCGGCAATGCCGACTTACTGGCGGCTGCCCGCGCTGTCAACGAAGGTCAGGTCGCGCGGCTCATTACCAAACCCTGGGAGCCCGACGAGTTTCGGCGCCTGGTTGGCGAGTCGTTGGACTCGCACCGCATGTTGCTGGAGAACCGCCGCCTGCGCGAATTGGCGGACCAGCAGGCAGCGCGCCTCGAGCACTGGAACCAGCGGCTGGAGCAGCTCGTGGCCGAGCGCACGGCTGAGCTGGAGTCGGCCAACGCCTCCCTGCAACGCGGGCTGCTGGATACCGTCCGCATTTTGCTCAACTTCCTCGAACGGCGCGTGCCAGAACGGGCCTCACGCTCCCGCGAAATCGCGCGGCTGTCGGGGCGACTCGCCGAGCGGGCGGGCCTGCCGGCCGAAGTCGTGCGTCGCGTGCAGGTCGCCGGCCTGGTCCACGACATCGGCCTGCTCGGGCTGCCCGATCCGATTCTGCGCCAGGATCCCGAGAACTTCACGATGGCGGCGCGTCTCCAATTCGAGCAGCACCCGGTGCTCGGTCAGAGCATGTTGAGCAGCGTCGAGCAGTTAGTGGAAATCGGGAAGTGGATCCGCCACCACCACGAGCGGTGGGACGGGCACGGCTATCCCGATCGTCTTGCGGGCGTCGCGATTCCCGCGGAATCGCGCATCATCGCGCTGGCGGACGGCTATTTGAGCGCGGTCGGTCGAGAGGGCGGCAGCGCGTCACGCTGGCGCAGCGCCCAACGCGCGGCCGGTGCGTACGATCCCGACCTGCTCGAGCTGCTGGGCATGGAGATCGAACGACCGGAGCAGACAGTCGGCGAGATGCCTACCGTGAACGTGCCAGTCGATCAGTTGAAGCCTGGCATGCGCCTGGCCGGACCGATCTTCAGCGCGAACGGCACGCCGATGCTCAATCGGGGCGAACTCCTGTCCGAGGAGCTGATTGGGCGGTTGCAGTCACTGGCGGCGGGTGGCGTGCTCGAGAGCCCAATCGTCCGCGTTGCAGGCCAGATCGTGGCTGGCTCCGCCGCACAAAACTAGCGTTAACGGACGTCGCACGACGTCGTTGTGATGCAACAGTCCGAGAGACGCAAGCGTCTTATGCCGTATGCGCCTCCACGAGGTACTGGCTAGTCTGTTTGGAACAAACCGTGCAGGGACCGTGCGCGAGTGCAATTAACGCGCCTCGCGATTACGCGACACCTGGCCACCATCGCCATCTTCGTCGCGTTGGCCGTCGCTGGCATCTCTGCTTACGTTGCGCTGCCGATCAACGAATTTCCACAAGTCAACATCCCGGTGGTCACCGTCACGACCACCTACGCGGGCGCGAACCCGCAGGCGATTGAGACCCAGATCACGCGGCCGATCGAAGACGCGGTCGCGAGCCTGAACAACGTCGATACCACCACCAGCACCTCAGCCGAAGGCTTCTCCGCCGTCACGATCACCTTCACGGATCAGGCGGATTCCAAACAGATCAGCACCGACGTCGAGCGGCAGGTCAACACCATCGTCGCCACGTTGCCGAGCGGTGCCGATCGGCCCATCGTGCAGAAGATCGACCTCTCGCAGATCCCGGTCATGGAGCTGGCGGTGGTCGACGATAACCAGGCGCCCGAGGCGCTGTACTCGATCGCTCACGACCAGGTGCTGCCCAGCCTGGAGCAAATCGGCGGCGTCTCGCAGGTTGCGCTCATCGGCGGTCGCCAGGAAGAAGTCCACGTCGCCGTCGACCCGACGCGGCTCGCCGCGTACGGCGTCTCACTCAGCCAGGTCCAGACCGCGCTTGCCGCAGCCAACAGCCAGCTGCCTGGTGGCAGTGTTTCGCAAGGCCCGCGCCAGTACGACCTGCAGGTGAACGGCCTGTATGCCAATCCGCTCGACCTGGGCAACGTCGTCGTGACCTCGTCGACCAGCCAGTCGGGTAGCACCTTGCCGCAGCAGGTGCGCGTGCGCGATGTGGCCACGGTCAGCGTCGGCGCGTCGGAGCAGACCCAGGTCACCCGCGTGAATGGCCATCAGGCCATTCGCATCTCGATCGGCCAGGCGAACGGCTCAAACCTGACCGACGTCACTGACGCCGTGTATCGGCTACTGCCGCAGCTTCGCGCGCAGCTGCCCTCGAGCAGCCAGCTGGTCGTCGTCCAGGACTCGTCACCGTTCGTGCGTTCTTCGTTGACTGGCATCGAAGAAGAGCTGGTGACGGCGGTCATCCTGACCAGCGTGGTGCTGCTGGCGTTTCTGCACAATCCGCGCGCGGCGATCATCGTCCTGTTTTCGATTCCCACCACCCTGCTCACGACCTTCATCAGCATGCGGCTGATGGGCTTCAGCCTGAATTTCCTGAGCACGCTGGGGCTCACGCTGACCATTGGCATCCTGGTCGACGACTCCATCGTCGTACTCGAAAACATCCTGCGTCACCTCGAGCGAGGTGAGCCGCCGCAGGCGGCGGCGCTGATGGGTCGCGCGGAGATCGGCCTGGCCGCACTTGCGATCACGCTGGTCGACGTGGTGGTGTTTGCTCCGACTGGCCTCGTCAGCGGACAGATTGGCGCGTTCTTCCGCGAATTCGGCTTCACGATCGCGGCGGCCACGCTCATGTCACTCGGCGTCTCGTTCACGCTGACGCCAATGCTCGCTGCCCGACTCCTGCGACCGGAGCACATGGGCACGTCCGCCACCGGCAACTGGCTCTCTCGGTTCGGCCACAGGTGGGACCGCGGTTTCAACGCCCTGGAAAAGCGGTACGAGCGGCTGCTGGGCTGGAGCTTGCGCCACCGTCTGGTCACGCTGGGCGTAGCCGCCTCGACCGTCGCGCTGGGCGTGGCGTTGCTGGCGACTGGCAAGGTCTCCACCGAGTTCATTCCAAACGCGGACTCGGGTTACTTCAGCATCAGCACCGAGGCTCCGCCCGGGACGTCGCTCGCGGCGCACGACGTGGCCATGCAGCAGATCGAACAGACCGTGATCGCCATGCCCGAAGTCCAATCGGTGACGGCATCGATTGGCGTCAGCGCCTCAGGCTTGTTGGGCAGTGGCTCGACCGGTCAAGCTCGCTTCGGCAGCGTCACTGTGCAGCTCGTGCCCTTGAGTAGCGGCCGACGCAGTGTGGACGCGATCGTGGCCGACGCGCGCAATCAGCTGGCAGATGTGCCGGGCGTCTCGATAAAAGTCAGCAGCTCAGGTGGCGGCGGTGGCGGTTCGAGTCAGCCAGTAGCGGTCAATTTGCAAGGCCCCGACCTCGCAACGCTCAACGACCTGGCCACCCAGCTGGGCAACTCGTTTGCGGCGACGCCAGGACTGGTCAACGTCACCAACAGTGCGCCCGTCGGCCAACCGCAGATCCTGGTCAACGTCGATCAGGCGCGTGCGGCCGATGTTGGCGTCTCGGCAGCAAGCCTTGGGACGGCCGTGCGCACCGCCTTTGCGGGCGTCGTCGCAACCAAGTATCAGAAGCAAGATGCCACCCTCGAAGACGTCCGCCTGGAGCTGACCAGCACTGCCCGCACCGACATCAACCAGGTTGGCGATCTGCCGATCCAGACGGCGAGCGGTCAGACCGTGCCGCTTCGGGCGGTCGCCGATATTTCACAGACGCAGGGCCCGACGCAGATCAATCGCAAGGATCGCCAGCGCGTCGTAACCGTGAGCGCGGACCTGGACACCGGTTACACGCTCGGCCAGGTCAACCCGGGGGTTCAGCGGGCGATGCGCGATCTCCAGGTGCCGGTCGGGTACACCGCCGGGCTTGGGGCGAGCAGCCAATCGCAGGCGCAGGCCTTCGGCCAGTTGGCGACCGCGCTCGGCGCATCGATCTTGCTGGCGTACTTGCTGATGTCGATCCTCTACAACTCGCTGATCCACCCGCTGGTGATCCTGTTCGCGCTGCCAGCCGCCGTGGGCGGAGCCATCGTGGGCTTGCTGATCTTCGGCTACAGCTTCAGCGTGTTCGCGATGATCGGCATGATCTTGCTGGTGGGCTTGGCAATCAAGAACGGCATCTTGCTAGTTGACAGAACCAATCACAATCGTGCACGTGGCATGGATCGACTCGCCGCGCTGCAGGAGGCTGGTCCTGCCCGCTTGCGGCCGATCCTGATGACCAGCACCACGATTGCCATCGCGCTGTTTCCAACCGCGCTGCGTTTCGGCGAAGGCGCGGAGTTGCGCGCGCCATTGGCTGCGGCGGTGCTCGGCGGCGTGATCTCGTCGACCCTGCTGACGCTGGTCCTGGTGCCAGTCATGTACACGCTGCTAGACGGACTGCCGACGCGCGTAGGCGGAAGGGTGGTGTCGCTATTCCGCCATGGCCCGCGGAGTCTGCCAATTCCGCTGCCGGTGCGCGCCGAGATTGGGCGGCGTCTACACCTGCCGACCGGTACCGAAGGCAGTGACTGACCCGTTACGCTGAGCTCGCGAAATGCGGGAGAGCCTGTCACTGGCAGAGACGCGCCGACTCGCCGTCGCGTCCCAGGGTTTTGGCGCGCGTGAACAAGACGCCGGGGTCAGCCAGGTCCGGAGGCTGGCCCAACGTATTCATGCCTTCCAGATCGATTCGGTCAACGTTTTTGTCCGCGCGCACTATGTACCCGCCTTTGCCCGTTTAGGCCCATACCCGATGGGCGCGCTCGATACGCTGGCGTATGAAAAACGCGAGCTGTTCGAGTACTGGGGCCATGCCGCCTGCCTGATGCCGCTCTCGCTGTATCCGCTGGTGCGCTACCGCATGCAGTCCGACGCGGCGCGCGCCTACATGGATTCGGAGCGCGGCGCTTACGTGAAGCAGGCGTACCTGGAGGTGGTCGAACGCGGCCCACTGGCAGCGACTGACCTGTCGGATCCTGGCAAACGGCGCGGACCCTGGTGGGGTTGGGCCAGCGGCAAGGCCGCGCTGGAGTACCTCTACGACGCGGGTCTCCTCGCCATCGCCGGCCGACGCGCCTTCGAGCGCATGTACGACCTCACCGAACGTGTGATTCCGCCCGCCGCGCTCGAACTCAGCTTGCCGCGTGAGGAAGCCATGAAAGAGCTGATGTGCCGCGCCGCCGCCGCGTGCGGTGTTGGGACGGTCGGCGACATCGCCGGCTACTTCAACGTTGATGGCTGGCGCGATCGCATTCCGCCCGGCGCGTACTGGGAACACGGTCGAGACGAGGCCGGCCCACCCCGCATCAGGTCCAGATCGGTCACTCGACGCTTGGCAACCGAGCTGGTTGAGGAAGGCCGCCTCATTCCAGTACAGGTGGAAGGTTGGACGGAGCAGGCGTACCTTCACCCGCAAGCGCGCATCCCAAAGCAGGTCCAAGCACGCGCGCTGGTGACGCCGTTCGATTCGCTGGTGTGGGATCGCAGCCGCATCGCGCGGTTGTTCGGAATGAAATACAGCATCGAGCTGTATACGCCGCCGCCCAAACGCATCTACGGCTACTACGTGTGTCCCTTTCTGCTGGGCGATGACCTGGTTGCACGCTGCGACCTCAAGGCCGACCGACAGCGCAAGACGCTCATCGTCCAGAGCGCGTTCCTGGAGCCGGGTCGGGATGAGCAGGCTGTGGTCCCAAGCCTGGTGGAGGAGCTCCGACTGGTTCAGCGGTGGCTCGAGCTAGAACGCCTCGAAGTGGCGCAGCGGGGTGACCTTGCGCCGGCCTTGCAGGCGGGGATTCATCCCGCGAAGTAAGTCTGCCGATACTCATCGCGTGATCGGTCGGTTCCTGGGCAACCGTGATGAACCCGGCCGCCTACCGCGGCGTGCAAAAGGTCGACTGCTGGCGTTTCTGACCTTCGCCAGTGGCATCACGTTGCTCACCGACGTAATTCCGTCGGATACGCCCGGCCTGCATCGAACGCTCGCGGTCCAGCTGGTGGTGATCGCACTCGCGCTGAGCGTTGTGTTCTGGGTGCTCCCGTGGCGGCGACTGCCACACGGCGCCAGCCTGGTTTTTGTGCCCGTCGCATTCGGACTCGTGGCCCTGGGCAACTACGCGGATCCCAACCCCTATACGTATGGACTGCCATACGTCACGGTCTTCCTGTGGATCGGCACCTCGCATCCGCGCTGGACATCGGTGGCTTCGCTGCCGATCTCTCTGCCCGCATTCATCCTCCCGTTGCTGACAATGCCATCGGCTGCCGGTACGTGGGTCGGCTCGACCGTCTTTACGCTGGGTTTGTGCGTCGCCTTCGGCGAAGCGCTGGCATGGCTCATCCAGCGGCTGGCGTCGGCACAGCGGCAGCTGGCTGCCAAACGGAGCCAGGCGCGCTTCCAGGCGCTGACCAGCAACGCGGCAGAGATTGTTGCCATCCTCGACGAAAGTGGCACCGTCACGTACTGCAGCGAAGCTGTCCATGCGGTCCTTGGTCTCTCGCCGCACGCCCTTGTTGGCTCACGCCTATGGGACCGGGTGCATCCTGACGACGTCTGTGCGGCCGAACGACTGGTCCAGCACTGCGTCGGCGAGCAGGCATCCAACCAGCACGGTGAGTTCCGCGTCCAGCACCGCGATGGCAGCTGGCGGCATATCGAAGCCATCTGTCGCGATTTGCGGGCTGAGCCCGAGATCCGCGGATTGGTGCTGAATGCCCGCGATGTGTCCGAGCGCAAGGTGCTGGAAGGCGAGCTCGCGCACCGTGCCTACCACGATGCGCTCACCGAGCTGCCCAACCGCGACATGCTGCTGGACCGGCTCGGCCACGCCCTTGCCCGCTCGGCGCGGACGGGTCAACGCACCGCCGTGCTGTTCGTCGACCTCGACACGTTCAAGATCATCAATGACACCCTCGGCCACCAGGCTGGGGATGACCTGCTGGTCAGCGTGGCGCAGCGCTTGCGCGCGAGCGTACGCGCCGGCGATACCGCGGCTCGGATGGCGGCGGACGAGTTCATCCTGCTGCTCGAAGACCTCTCCGATATTGACGAGGCTCGGCGGGTCGCCGAGCGCTTTCAGATGCAGTTACGGACGCCGGTCGAGCTCGGTGACCAGAGCGTGGTGGTGAGCGCAAGCATCGGCATCGCCTGCAGCGATGGCGCCGAAGGCGTTCTGGCAGACGACCTGCTACGTCAGGCCGAAGTGGCCGTGCACGCGGCGAAGGATCACGGTAAGGGGCAGATCGCCTGGTTCGACGGCTCCATGACCCGAACCTCCCTGGATCGTCTGGCGTTGGAAGCCGACTTGCAGCGTGCCCTCGAAAACCAAGAGTTCCGTGTCTGGTATCAGCCGATCGTCGACCTCCCGAGCGGTCGCCTGACCGGCGTCGAGGCACTGGTGCGCTGGCAGCATCCCACGCGTGGGCTCGTGCCCCCCGACAAGTTCATCGGCGCCGCCGAAGAAACCGGGCTGATCGTGCCCATTGGCCGCTGGGTGCTGCGCGAGGCTTGTCGCCAGGCCAAGGCGTGGCAATCCGTCTGGCCGCTGGTCGTCAGCGTCAATCTGTCGGCTCGTCAGTTCCAGCATCCTGGGTTGCTGGAGGATGTCGCTTCCGCTCTGAGGGATAGTGGGCTGGCGCCCGACCTGCTCAAGCTCGAGGTCACTGAAAGCGTCGCCATGGACGCTGGCGTGGGAACCATTCAGACGTTCCAGGCGCTGCGCGGGCTTGGTGCGCGACTCGCAATTGATGACTTCGGGACAGGCTACTCGTCGCTGGCCTACCTCAAGCGGTTTCCCGTGGATACGCTGAAGATTGACCGCAGCTTTGTCAACGGCGTCGCCGAGGATGAGCAGGACGCCGCCATTGTGCGCAGCGTCGTCGCACTGGCGCGCACACTTGGGATGCGAGTGACTGCCGAAGGCATTGAGACCGCAGAACAGCTCGAAGCCTTGCGCGGCATGGCCTGCGACGACGGCCAAGGCTACTTGTTCGCCCGCCCCGCGGCTTCTGAGGCCATCACCAGTTTGCTGCAAGCGGCAGCCACCGCCGCCAACGCGTCGACGCCCCTCGCCGCCTGAGCGCCCACTGCCCTCCACTGGACTGCCGCCCCCCCGGAGTGATGTCTCCCGACGGAGTGGTCTCTCCCCACGGAGTGATGTCTCCCGACGGAGTGATGTCTCCCGACGGAGTGAAGTCCCCCGACGGAGTGATGTCTCCCGACGGAGTTATGTCTCCCGACGGAGTGATGTCTCCCGACGGAGTGATGTCTCCCGACGGAGTGATGTCTCCCCACGGAGTGGTGTCTCCCGACGGAGTGGTGTCTCCCCACGGAGTGGTGTCTCCGCGGAGTGCTGTTCCTCACGGGAGTGATGTTCTTCACGGAGTGGTGCTGCTCACGGAGCGATGTCCGCACGGGGAGGTGTGTTCATCACATGGGACCGTGTTGATCAACGGATTGGTGTTCTCACCACGTGTTTGCCCATGGACCTGATGGCCCTCACAGGAGTGTCCCTCGGGCGGGGGGCGCTACTGTGAACGGCGGTCATGCTGCAACAGGCGGCGGTGCTGGTGGCGGCTTTTCTCACAGGCATCACTGGCTTCGGCTTCAACGCGCTGGCGCTGCCGGTGCTGGCGGTCACCTTCGAGCCGCACCACGCGGTGGTCGTTGGCCTCCTCGTAGGCCTGCTGCTGTTCAGCCTGGTCTTCGCGCTCCCAGGAGTGCGAGGCGCGATCGACATGCGTCTTGTGCGAACCCTGTTCATGTGGAGCCTCCCAGGCCTACCGCTCGGCGCACTGCTGCTCAACTGGACCGACGCGCGCACCCTGCGCCTGGTCATCGGCGCCCTGACGTTTGGGTACGCGAGCGTGCAGTTGCTCGGCAGGCTGCCGTTCAAGACCATGACGCGGCGGGCTGCGCCAGTTGTCGGCCTGCTCAGCGGCGTGCTGTCCTCGAGCGTGAGCCTCGGCGGAACGCCTGTGATGCTGTTCTTGATAGGTCTGGGTGGGGGTACGCCGCGCAGCCTGCGCGCTACTGCGGTCGCCTACGTGGTACTCACAACCGTTGCGAGTCTCACCATCCTCTTCTTCGGTACCGCGTACGTGACCATGGAGGCGCTGCGCGATGCAGTCACGCTGGCGCCCGCGGCGCTCGTGGGCCTGGCCCTCGGCGCAGTGGCGTTTCGCTACATCAGTGCAAGCCTGTTCGTGCGTTTGAGCCTCATCATGCTGGCAGCGGTCGGACTGTTCGCGCTGATCGCAGCGCTTCGCTAGCAACGACCGCCGCGCACTCCGCCGCGAGCTGCAACGCCCACGTTGGACGTTCGCGCTCACCGTCCGTAGGCGGCACCACTCCGTGAAGGACATCACTCCGTGAGGGGGAGATCACTGTGCGTCTAGCCAGGCCCAGGGGCGGCGCCTACGAAAAAGCATCGTGAAACGATATAATGCCGGTGAATGATCGCCGCTACCGATGTCGATTACGCTGCGCTGGCTCGGTTTCGCCTCGAGCTGCGCGCTTTTTTGCACTTCAGCGAGCAAGCCGCCCATACCGCGGGCATTGAGCCGCAGCAGCATCAATTGTTGTTGGCTCTCAAGGGCCTGCCCGACCCCGATTCGCTGGCGACCGTTGGCAATGTCGCCAGCTGGCTGCACATCCAGCATCACAGCGCGGTCGAGCTGGTCGATCGCGCCGAAGCGCGCGGACTGGTTCGCCGCGAACACGACGCCCAGGACCGCCGGCGCGTGCTGGTGCGTCTGACGCAAGGCGGCCAGGCCCTGCTCGACCAACTGTCCGTGCTTCACCAGAACGAGTTGCAGTCCAGCGCACCAGCGCTGATTGCCGCGCTCCAACGTGTGCTGGATTCCGCCAAATGAGCACGAAGGCCGTCGCCTCGCATAGCCTCGGAGACTTTCTCACCACACCCAGGCTGATCCCGCTCTCGCTGCTGGCCATCGGCATCGGTGCGATCAGCGCGTTTGTCGCATTTGCGCTGCTGCGACTGATCGGCCTGTTCACCAACTTGTTCTTCTTCCAGCGCTGGTCGACCGACCTGGTCTCGCCGGCCGGCAATCAGCTCGGCTTGCTGGAGGTGCTGGTCCCGGTCGCGGGCGCCCTGGTCATCGGCCTGATGGCTCGATTTGGCTCGGACCGCATCCGCGGCCACGGCATCCCCGAAGCCATCGAAGCCATCCTGATAAACGGCAGTCGCGTCGAGCCGAAAGTGGCAGTCCTCAAGCCACTCTCGTCGGCAATCTCGATTGGCTCGGGCGGACCGTTCGGTGCGGAGGGCCCGATCATCATGACCGGCGGCGCCCTCGGGTCGCTGATCGCGCAGTTCCTCCACCTGAGCAGCATGGAGCGCAAGACGTTGCTGGTGGCCGGCGCGGCTGGCGGCATGTCGGCGACGTTCAATGCGCCGATCGCCGCGGCGTTGCTCGCCGTCGAGCTGCTGCTGTTCGAATGGCGCCCGCGCAGCGTCATTCCCGTGGCTCTGGCGAGCGCGGCCGCGGCCGCGGTGCGTCCGTACCTGATGGGTGGCGGGGCGCTGTTTCCCACACCCCCACATATCTTCCAGCCAGACGTCCCGGTGTTCCTGGCCTGTTTGCTGGTGGGCGTCCTGGCAGGTGGTCTCTCCGCCCTGCTCACGCAAGCCGTGTACTTGTCGGAGGATACCTTCGCCCGCCTGCCCATCCACTGGATGTGGTGGCCGGCCCTGGGCGGCCTGGTGATCGGCCTCGGCGGACTGATCTTTCCGCAGGCGCTTGGCGTCGGTTACGACACGCTCGGCGCGCTGCTGCAGGGCAACGTCGCTGCCAGCGTGATCATCGGCGTGCTACTGGTGAAGTCCGTGATCTGGGCGGTGGCCCTGGGTTCGGGCACTTCTGGCGGCGTACTCGCGCCGTTATTGATGATGGGCGCCGCGCTGGGCGGCATCGAGGCGGCCGTGCTGCCGGACGCGGGCGCTGGCTTCTGGCCGCTGGTCAGCATGGGCGCGATCCTCGGCGGGACGATGCGCTCGCCGTTTACCGCGATCATCTTCTCGATCGAGCTCACGCACGACGTCAACATGCTCCTGCCGCTGCTGATCGCCGTGCCGACCGCCTACGCCTTTACGGTGCTCACGATGCGGCGTTCGATATTGACCGAAAAGATCAGCCGCCGAGGGCTGCACCTCAGCCGCGAATATGCCGTCGACCCGCTCGAGACCATGTTCGTGCGCGACGTCATGCGCACCAACATGGCGGTGTTGCCGATCGACGTGAGTCTCGGCGACCTCGGCCAGTCGCTCAACGATGCGCACCGTCACCGCGGCCAGCGGCTCTATCCAGTGGTGGATGGGAGCGATGAGCTCATCGGGGTTATCGCCGCGAGCGAGCTGGAGGTCGCGCTCGAATCGGTTCAGAACGGTGCCGCTGCGCGACCTCTGGCGGACCTGGTGCGGATGGATCCCGTCATCGCGCATCCCGACGAACCGCTACGCGCGGTGGTGTATCGGATGGCCGAAAGCGGCGTCACGCGGATGCCGGTCATCGAGCGTGACGAGGACGGCGCCAGGCTGGCTGGCATGATCGCCTTGCGCGACCTGCTGCGCGCGAGAGTCCGCAGCCTCGAGGAGGAGCAGAACCGCGAGCAGGTGCTGCGGCTACACCGCCTGGTGCCAGCCAGCGCGAGGAACCTGCTAAGTGTCAGCCGGCGCCGGCGGACAGGTACGCGTCGCTGACGGCGGCCAGCGCACCGTCCGTCGGCGTGCCGCTGGGATCCACGAGCCCGAAAACCCGGTCGAGGTCTTCTGGGCCATTGGTCGCCCAGGTGTAGGCCAAACCGCCCAGCACCACGCCTGGCCGGGTCATGATCTGCGCCCACTGATGCTGGAAGCCGAGGGGTCGGTCGCTGGAGCTCATTCCGCCGGGCGCGTACTCCGAGATCAGCAGCGCATGTCCAGGCCATTGCGCCGGCCAGCCGCCAATAATCTGCTGAAGGCGCGCATCTGAGTAAACGTTGGCGCCGTAGATCAACCACGGCCGGTTGTCTCCGCCAGACTGCGAGAACGCATTGACAATCCACGGGAGATACACGTCCTCCGCGTCGCGGTAGACCACCGGATGGTTCGGGTCCAACTCGTGGATGCGATCAACGAGCCTGGGTAAGAAGGCGGCCAGGGCGGTGGCTTTGGCCTGCGCCGCGGGCACATTCGCCTGGCTCACCCAGTGGGCGTACAGGATGCGGTGCAGGTTTTCGTTGCCGGGTGCCCACATGCGCACCGCCGGGTGGTCCTTGTACGTTTCGACGTACGCGCTTACGCGATCCAGGATCTGCTGCTGGACATTGGGATCGGTGAAATCCCAGTCCTGGTTGAGCTCGAAGGGCATCATCACGCCGATCCCGTTGCGCGCGGCCTCGTCCAGGGTGACGCTGTCGAATTGGTTCTCGAACCAGCCTTCGATCGTGTTGATGCCGGCCTTGTGCATTTCGGCGAAGTCGCGGTCGTAAACCGCTTTGCGATCGGCCGGACTGAGTGCGGCGTACCAGGGGTTGTAGCCGACGCCTTTGATGGTTTCGGGAACGCCGTCGACCAGGTACTGCCAGGTGCCGTCCGGCTGCTGAGTGATGGTCACCGGCGTCGCACCCGAGACGCGCAGCGAATGGGCGTGGCCGGGCATGTGCGTTGCCGTGGTGCTTGACGGAAGGACAACATCGTCGAGGCCCCAGTTGGAGCTCCCGACAGCGAGCGCGCCGATGGGCGACCAGGCAGTGAGGAGGGCGAGCCCAACGCTCATCGCCGTGCGGGCTCGCAACGGTGTGTACGCACGCGACGAAGTGATGATTCCGTGGCGAATGAGTCTTCGTGCTAAAGAAGCGCCGAGCACCAGCAGCGCGGCAGCGGCGTACGCGCCAACCAGGAGGATGGTCCCAAGGAGCATGTCCCGCTGTGCGGGCGGCATGGCCGCCAGGTTGCCTGTCACCCAGCCCGCGCCTGGCAGCGCTATTTCGAGGGCAAACGGGATGCCCGAGGCATCCACGTCGGCCAACGGAATATGGGTATCCAACAAGTGGATGACGCCGATCTGTGCCTGAATCAACAGTCCGATCAGGCTGAGCCGCCAGTTACGCCCGCGAACGAACAGCCAGATGCCGACGGCGAGCCAGACGACGTCGGCGCCGAAGGCAGCCAGGCCGCGGCCGAGCGCAGGCGCCCCCGCCCGAGCGACCATGCTGAACGCGGCGCCTGGCTTCACGTGGTCAGGCGCCAGGCAAATGCTGGGCAGAACGGAGTGGATGAGCGACCCCAGTGGATTGGACACCGCGATGCCGACGACCTGTACGCCGCCTGCCGCGTGGATGGCAGCGTCGGCGTAGACGGGGTCCAGGCCGAGGCCGCGCACGATTGGCTGCCAGATATTGCTGGCAACCAACGCATGCAGCGCGATGGCGACAGCGGCAACGGCGAGCTCGTGGCCGAGGCCCAGCAGTGGCCGCGCGATCAGGCAGATGACGATGGCGCTGAGTCCGATCAACACCACACGGCGGGGCAGGCGAAAACTCACAATCCTGCCACAATGTACGGACAATTAGGCGCTGAGGGCAAGTTACTCCGCGGCTGCCGGAGGCGCGCGCGCAGCGCTCAGGAGTTGCGAATGACGACGGGCGTGCCGATGTCGGCCCAGTTCCAGATGAACTGGCTGTCCTCCAGGTCCACCCCCAGGCAGCCGTGGGAACCCGAGTAGCCGAAATTGCTGGACCACCAGTTGTAGTGAATGCTGGCGCCGTCATTGGTGAAGTACTGCGTGTTCAGGACGTGCTCGAGGTGGTACCCGCCGGGGCCGTGTGGGTCGATCCCGAGCGTGCCGCTGTCCATGGTTTCGTCCTGCACTCGTCGCAGGATGGTGAAGACGCCGGTTGGAGTCTGATTGGCAATGGTGCCCTTGATGGCAAGGGTATCCATCACGAGCCGCGAGCCCTCGTATGCGGTGAGCATGGCTGGTTCTTGCAAGTCCGCGTCGATCCACCTGCCCGAGAACGTGCGATCGGGCGGACGCGGCAGCCGCACTGAGCCCGCCGCCAGGTAGCCGCCGTCCACGCGATACCAGGTTGATCCGTCCGGCCCCTGTACCCGGTCGTGCACGAGGATGGGCACGTTGTGGCCCAGGCTGCTGGTGTAAGCGAACTTGTCGTCGACCGGGAAGTAGGCGAGCGACGCCTTGCCCACCGTGCGCCCCATCATCTCAACCGACGCAACAGGTGCAGGTGGTGGCGCGGTCACCCAGGCTGGCGGCGGATCGCTCGGCCCGATCGCATTGCTGCGCACGTATGCGGTACCGCGAGCCCGCGGGTTGTACACGTAGGCCCAATCCCCGCTGTAGCCGAGCACTTGAAGGTACGAGAACTGCGGCACGCTGGCGAGCGTGTCGGTGCCCGCGTCCGGACCCGCGTGCAAATCGGTCGCACCGAGCGCCACAGTCCACGAGGCATCCGGGGAGGTGGACGGAACGGCTGTCGTCGGCGCGGCTGCTGTTGGCGCTGGCGTCGCGGTCGGCTGCGGAGCGGTCGCTGCCTGCGGCACATCGCTCACGGTGACATAGCGCACCGAGCCTGCGACCACGATGCCCGTGGCACTGTCCGTGAGGGTTACGCCCTGCCCGCTTCCAGGAGTGAAAGCGAAGGTGCCGAGAGACTGCCATGAACCGCCGTTGGTCTGCTGGTTTTCGGTAACGGTCTGGGTGCTATCGCTGGACGCGACATAGTACGTGGCGTTGCTTGCGCGATCCGGACCGCTCACCCAGTTGGCGTACACCTGGTACTGGCCCGCGCCGAGGCTGGTGGGAAACGGCCAGAACACGGTTGCCCCGCCTGCGCCCGGTGTGCGGAAGAGGTAATCCTGATTGGTGCCAGGCGTTGTACCCGTCTGCCACGGGCCACTGACTTGCACCGAGAGGTCCGAGCTGGAGACCACTAACTCTGCCGCCATCGCCGTGATCGGCTGCAAAAAGAGCGCAATTGCAAGAATGAATGCGTACCGCATACGCCGGAACGCCAGACTATCAGAGACTCTCCGACGAAATGCAACCCGCGACTGCGAGAATGTGTTTTACCAATTGCGATGTCCGTGCAGATTGCATTGTTCGAAACGCCTCTAGGTCCAGGTGGTGTGGCCTGGGGCGAAAACGGAATTGTGGGCATTCAACTCCCCGAGCTGAATGCGGCGAATATCCGCGCGAGTTTGAAGCGCCGCTTTCCTGGAGCGATCGAGTCCGAACCAAACCACGAGGTCGCGGCCGCGATTGCGGAAATGCAGTCCCTTCTGCGCGGCGAGCCGTGCACGTTGTCAGCCGTACGGTTGGATATGCAGCGAGTTCCGGAGTTTGCGCAGCAGGTTTACGCCGTTGCGCGCACGGTCCGACCTGGCGAGACCGTCACGTATGGTGGCATCGCCAAACGCCTGGGCGATCCGCTGCTCGCACGGGACGTCGGCCAGGCGCTTGCACGCAATCCGTTCCCCATCGTGGTGCCATGCCACCGCGTACTGGCGGCGGGGGGCAAGCTCGGCGGCTTCTCTGCGGCGGGCGGCGTCGAAACCAAGCAGCGCCTGCTGGCGATCGAGCGAGCCAACGTCAGCTGGCAGCCGCGGCTGGAGGTCTGAGTCGAGCGCGTCTGGCGAGAGGGCCTGGCCGCCGACGCGGCAGCCACACGTTGAGGGTTGTGCCGAGGCCTTCGCCCGGGCTCTCGGCCCACATCCGCCCACCGTGGCGCTGGACGATCTGCCGCGAGATGTGCAGGCCGAGCCCCAGTCCGGGAATGCTGCCAGCGAACGCGTTGGCCGCGCGGTGGAACGGCTCGAATACGCGCTCCGCCGCGCCGGCTGGGAGGCCGATGCCTTCGTCGCGTACGCGCACGTGCCCACCCGTTTCGCTGACCTCCAGTGAGACGTGAATCGTGCCACCTGCGGGTGAGTATTTGACGGCATTGTCGAGCAGATTGCTCACGACCTGGTCGAGCCGCTCTGGATCGGCCAACAGGCAGAACGGCTCGGACGGGAGGTCCAGCACGAGTCGGTGGGGTTGAGCGGGGTGCTGCTCGTAGTCGTTCGCGACCGTGCGGATGAGCTCGCGAAGCTCGACCGACTGTCGCCGCAGCGGCAGCCTGCGTCGTAGTCGCGAGACATCGAGCAGGTCGGTGGTGAGCGACGAAAGTCGGTCGATGGCCACGTTCATCCGGTGCAGCGACTGAACCAGTTGATTCACCGAGATCTGGCCATCGGCGACCACGTCGGCCAGCACTTCGGTATGGCTCTTCAATCGTGTTAATGGTGAGCGCAGCTCGTGTGCGGCGACGGCCAGGAACTGATCGCGCACCTGCAGCGCGTCCTGCGCCTGTTCGTACAGCCTGGCATTGTCGACCGCGGTGGCGCAGCGGCGCGCAAGGTCCTCCGCCAGTGAGATGTCTTCGGCGGTGAAGGCGCGATCGGGGCTGTGCCTGAGCAGGGCCATGGCGCCCAGCGTTCGGCCACCCGCGGTCAGCGGCACGACGACCGTGGTGTGGGCATCGTCAAGCAGCGAGTGACCGCTTCGCACGGCGCTGGCAATCTGGGCGATGAGCTCGGGTGGCTGCGCCGCGGGCTGCACGGGCGTTGAGGCAACGCGGTGCAAGGTGCCCGAATCGCTGAGCATCGAGATGGTGCACGAGTCGGCCAGAGCTGGGACGGTCAGAGCCGAGACCTGGCGCAGTGTGGACTGATATTCGAAGGACATTGCCAGCAACGCGCTGGCTTCCGCGAGAATGCTCAGGCGGCGCTGCGCGGTGCGCAAGCGCGCGGCCTGCCGCGCGTTGCTAACCGCGACGGCCACCACGTGAGCGAGGGTGCGCAACAGGTCCTCGTCGGCGGATTCGAACGGCAGCTCGCGTTCGCGCATAACCTCGAGGACGCCGAGCGATTCGCCCGCGCGGCGGATGGCCGCACCGAGGTACGCCCGCATGCCGGTGCGCTCGCCGAAGTCGCGGCTGACGTGCCAGGCCGCGTGCGAAGGTGCGTCGAGAAGATTGAGCAGCTCGCCGCGCACGGCGACGCCCGAGACGCTGTCGAGCGGCAGATGGCGTTGCATTGTCTGCGGATGGACGTAGCCATGCGCGGCAGCGCAGCGGAACCCGGCCTCACCATCGACCAACCACACGCGCGCGTAGGGCGCCGACATCAAACTCGTTGCGTGCTGCACCGTCAGGTCGAGCACCCGGGCTTCGTCAAGGTGCTCCGCCAGCGCCTGCGTCACCTCGCGCAGGGCTCGTTCTCGGCGCAACCTTGCGTCGTCAATCACCAGGGGTCAGCCTTAAGTTGAGTTGAGTTAAGAAAAGCTTAACGAGGATATCATGGGGCATGATCACGCGCACGGCGTACGACCTCGACCAGTTCGTCGCGGACATGACCGCCCTGCTCGGCACGCAGCCTGACCAGAGCGATCTGTTCAATCGCGCCGCCAGCTACCTGGAGAAGCTGATCGGCAATCCGACCGCAATTCCCGAGCAGTTCCGTCGCCCGGTCGGTACCGGCAAGCGCGCCAACCACGGCAGTTACGCGCTGTATCGCGGCGAAGGTCTGTTCGTCAGCGCCGTGGTGTGGGGTCCGGGCGACCGAGTTGGTCCGCACGATCACCAGACATGGGGGTTGATTGGCGTCATGGATAACGCGATCCAGGAAACGCGTTATCGCCGTATGGACGACCGCGACAAAGACGGCTTTGCGGTGCTGGAGCAGGATCGCTCGGTGCTCGTCAAACCGGGTGACGTCTCACTGTTGGTGCCAGATATCGATGAGATCCACCGCATGGACAACGACAGCGACCGAGCGACCGTAGAAATCCACGTCTACGGCAAGGACCTGGTGGACCTTCCTCGGCATCGTTACGACCTCGCCACCAATCGCGTGATTCCATTCGCCAGCGAGAGATTCGACAACTGCTGAGCATCACTCCGCTCCAGTTGCACGACTTTCTACAACTCCAACAGCCGCGGGCCGACTCGCTGTATGCGCTGGTGGACGTGCGCGAACACGGTGAATACAACGCCTCTCACATCGCGGGCTCCAGTTCCCTACCCCGCCGACTCCTGGAGTTTCGTTTTCCCAGGCTGGTCCCGTGCACACAGGTCCAGGTGGTCCTGATTGACGACGACGGCCGACGCGCAACACTGGCTGCTGAAACCGTTTGTCGGATGGGTTACTCCAACGTCGAGGTGCTCGAAGGTGGCATTAACCGGTGGGTCACGCAAGACTTCGCCACTGAGTGGGGCATGAACGTGCCAAGCAAAGCCTTTGGCGAACGGATCGAGGTGCAGCATCAGGTCCGGACGATCCAGGCCCGGGAACTGGACCAGCGCACACGTAATGGCCAGAAGGTCCTCATCGTCGATTCGCGGACACCGGAGGAATACCGCGAATTCAGTATCCCGGGGGGAAGGAGTGTGCCAGGTGGCGAGCTGGCGTATCGCGTTGGCCAACTCGTGCGGGAGGAGCAGCCGGACCTGGTCGTGGTCAATTGCGCGGGTCGCACGCGGAGCATCATCGGTGCGCGCATCCTCCAACGCATGGGTCTTGCCAATGTGGTGAGCCTGAAAAATGGCACGGCCGGCTGGACCCTGGCCGGACTGGAGTTGGAGCGGGGTGCAGAGCGTGTGACGTTGCCGGAACCGGACCCCGTCGCCCTTGCGGAAGCAGAAGCCTTTGCTGCGCGTCTGTGCACGGAGGATGGCGTTCGTCGCCTGACAGTTGATGAACTGCGCTACCTGGTGGACTCGGGCGACTGTGTCTACCGAGTGGACGTGCGCACAGAGGCGGAATTCGCTGCTGGGCATGTTCCAGGCTTCAGCTGGTTCCCCGGTGGCCAGGCGGTCCAACGTGCTGACGACCTGGTTGCAGTCCGCGCTGCGCACGTCGTGTTTTGCTGCGACGGCTTTGTGCGCGCCGGTGTCACCGCTTCCTGGTTCCGCCAGATGGGTTTTCCGAGCGTTTCCATCCTCGACGGGGGTACGACCGCCTGGGTCGCGCACGGACTGGAGCTTGCTACTGGTAAGGAGCGCGTCGAGCCCTTCGGCCTTGCAGCAGCGGTATCTGGCTCAATGGCTGTCTCACCGTCAGAGGTGCATGGGCAGGCCGTGGTCTTCGTCGGCACCAGTCGCGAGTTCGCCAACGGCCACATCCCGGGTGCGCATTGGCTTTCACGCAGCTGGCTCGAGCTGCGCATCGGCACACTCCAACCCGACTTCACCAAACCGGTGGTCACCACTGACGTAGACGGCCAGTCCGCCGCGCTCGCGGCACAAGCCCTGGCGCGCATGGGCTACACCGACGTGGCCTACCTTGATGGCGGCATGCGTGCGTGGACCGGGCCGGTGGAGCAAGGTCTCAGCGGAGTGATGCATCCGCCAGACGACGTGGTCCCGAGCGGACTCGAGCGCTCGGCCGCGGAGGCGATCGAGTACCTCCGCTGGGAAACCGACCTCGTGGAGCATGCCTGAAACTCCGGTTCTCTATTACTTGCACACCTTTGCGACGGTAGCCCGGGAACGGAGCTTTACTCGCGCAGCCCAGAACCTGAATCTGTCACAACCGGCCGTCAGCGCCCATATCCGCGCGCTGGAGGGCTACTACGGTGCTAAGCTCTTTGAAACGCGCCAGCGGCGGACCTGTCTAACGACCGCTGGTGAAGCGCTGCTGGCGTACACCGAGCGCGTATTCCACCTGTTGGATGAAGCGGACCAGGTGCTGGACGCCACCCGCGCGGGCCAATCGGGTGTACTTCGATTCGGCGCCAGCACCACGCTGGGGAACTATTTGTTGCCACGCGTCCTGGGCGGCTATGCGCACGGCCACTCCGCGGTGTCGTTGGAAACGGTGGTCGGCACCTCCGCGGACGTTCTAGGGTGGGTCAAGTCGGAGCGCGCGCAATTT
>JAFAZN010000263.1 GCA_019239775.1 Chloroflexota bacterium | reverse complement strand
GCCGCTGCGGCGACCCTGAAGGAAATCAGTTCGAAGGAGTCTGGCATGACCACGGCAGTTGCTGGCGAGCGCCCGGTCGGACGCACAACGCAGGAACCAAACGCACGTCATTTCTCGGTGACCGCCGAGTGGCAGTCACGTCCACGGTGGTGTCAGGAATGCGGAGAGGCGTCCACGAGCGCCACCAGTCGGAACTGTTCGTTCTGTGGAAGTGCTCTACCTGTGGGTGCATCTCGAACGGCGCGTTGGATGAACGTTTGTTCATGACGCTTATACATCATGTGTGCGATGCTCGGGCCGCCCCCGGATGGATGGATCCCTACCAAGTCAAGCGAGGTCTTCAGGCATGCAGCGGTTCGCGGACGGGACGCGGCCAGTCAAGATTTTGCTCGTCGAAGACAATCCCGATGATGTGCGGCTTACGATGGAGGCCCTGCGCGAGGGCAAGATCTCCAATCAACTGAGCGTCGTCGCCGACGGCGTGGAGGCACTGCGTTATCTTCGCCAGGAGCACCCGTATACCGAGGTTGAGCGCCCCGATCTCATCCTGCTCGACCTGAATCTGCCCCGCATGGACGGTCGCGAGCTGCTCGGCGAAATACAGGCTGATCCTCAGCTTCGGACGATGCCAGTCGCGATCGTCACCGCATCCACCGCGGAACAGGATGTACAGGTGGCAGAGCGTCTCCAGGTGACGTGTTATGTCACCAAGCCAATCGACGTCGACCAGATGCTGCGGATCGTGGAGCTGGTCCAGGATTTCGGGATCGCGATTGTCTCCGTGTCCGCCCAGATCTCCCGCACTAGATCGCGTTGCGCAAGCGGAGCCCGGTGACCAGGAGTGCGAGGGCTACCGCTCCAGCGACGACCGCAATGTGAACGGCAGTTGTGGCAACGAGAAAGGTGCTCGTCGGCAGGGACAACGCCAGGCCTGCTGGCTGCTGTTGTCTGCCATCCGCCGTGCGATGATCAGAAGTATGGGCCTGCCTAGGGCGACCGAGCCGAGCTAGACGAGGCCAACCAGGCCGGCCACCAGCGCATGGTGCAACTTCAGTGGCAGAGAACCGGCACCCGTGAAGATCGAGACACCCAGCGTGATCCCGTAGGCCGCCACGCCAAGCATTCCCAGCACGTTGAGCCGCCGCCGCCACAGCGACGAGATCAGCGTCCACAGAACCGGGATGAACCAGACGATGGCCAGCGCCGCTAGGTCGCTGTCCACCTGCGGACGAACAAAGAGGTAACTGAGGACGGGCGCCAATCCGCTGGCGAGAAGGCTGATGATCTGCCAGGCAGGGTTTCCCAACTCTTGCCCGGAGACGGCAGCCGCCGCACCAGGTTTGACAGGCTGGTAACGGCGCCAGGCGGAACATTCAGCGGCTCCGGAGCTGGATCTGGCAGCGGTGGATTGGTTGGCGTGAGGCCGCCCATTGCTCCCAGGCCGGATTGATCGCGTCGTCATCCGCGCCGCAGATATAGACGTATTCGGTCCACGGGAGTTCGCTCAACGGACAGATCTCGCTCATGCCCGGAGCGATGCGCGCCAGCAGTCGTGTCACCCAGACCGGCTGGTTTTTTTGTCGCCTGCCAGAACGACTGGCCGGGAAATGGCATGACTGCATTCAGCATGATGCGGCGAACGAATGACGCGACACGGGAAGCCGCGCCGCTCGAACTCGGCCTGCAATGGACCATATTCTTCGTCCGGATTGACCATTTGGTTGCCGTGAAAGATGAACGTGGTCATGCGTCGTTCCCTTTACGGGTCGCGAAATCAAAAAAGGGTTACGAGTTCTCGGGTGTAGTGATCGACGTCCAGGTCCGGATTGCCCATCAGCAGCCGCGAGGTCCCATCAATCGCGCGCCTGATCGTGATCGCCACCACGCGTGCGTCGAAGTTCCGGAACTCGTTCGCCTCCTGGCCGCGGCGCAGCAGCCGGATCAGCGGGTCGAGTGCGGGCTGGTCTGTCAGACCGGCTAGCGGCGGCCTGCCATCGGCGATGCGCATATTCAGGCCGATCTCGGCCAGCGCCACCATCTGAGTCAAGTGCTCGCCGATGTACTCGATGTGTGCCTCGATGTAGGCACGCAACCGTTCGGGCGCGCTCGATTGCGCGCCGACACGCGGGCCGATGTACGCCGCGGCGGCGTTGTACACCTCGACCACGACTTGCTTGAGGAGCTCGTCTTTGGAGCTGAAGTAGTAGGCGATCGCGCTCTAGCTGACGTGCGCGCGCTGGGCGATATGCGCCAGCGAGGCCTGGGCGTAGCCCTCGCGCGCGAGCGTCTCGATCCTAGTACGACCGTTCAGTACACTGCAGGTCCCACCCCGATGGGCGGCTGCAAGACTACCCCCGCGTGTCGGGCGCAGGCGGACGCAGCGGCGCATAGTGCGGGTATGTACGCAGTGCTTCCATCTGGCGAACGACTCGTCCCTGGCAAAACCGCGGGATGTCCGGGCCCAGACGCCTATGGCGCCTGCCCACACGCGGAGCAAGGCAAGCCGCTGCCGTGTGCCGGCGCGACCTGGTATTCCCCCGGTCCGCGCGGCTGGCAGTTCACCTTCCAATCCGATTCATCGGTGTGTCCCGTCACCGTTCTGGATCCGCTCGGGCCATTGGCCGTTCCGTCCGACTAACCTCCGCCGGTGCGGCATGTGCAGACTCCGGCAGTTGACGATCGTGCTTGGTCTGGCGCTGTTGTGTGGCACAGTCCAGGTCGCATGTGAACGACCGCCAGCGATTCCACACGCGGTTCAATCCAGCGACGGCGCGAGCTGCCTGACGTGTCACAAAGACGGCAGCAATAGTGCACCAAAGACGACTCATCCCAGCAAAACCAACTGCGTGGAATGCCATGCGGCCGCAACGTGATCAGCTGAGCATCCCGCCGAACGTTAACTCAGTTGCAACGCGGGGCAACCTGAGCGCCTACCGACGGGGCCTACTACAAAAGCGCATGCGCGCTGAAGCAGCAACATCCGAAATGATCGAGGCGCTGAGAACGGATGCCGTGGCAACGGCGTGCGCCTATCGAAGCCTTGCTCAACGCGCGCATGACCCTGCGATTGGTGCCATTGTGGCGGTGCTGGTGCGCGATGCGGAGCAGAACGGTGCACTTCTCCACCGCATGAGCACCCATGGCTGCGAGGCGCTCAATGGCGGGCTTGGGCCTGGAGTCCGCGCGCACGAAGCCATCGACGCAGTCGACCAACTGGCCCACCAGGCGCGTCTGCGCGCGCAGCATTGTCGGGATGTAGCCTGCGCCGAGCGCGGCCTCGAGCATCACCTGTGCGGCGCGCTGCTGGACGCAATCGCAGCAGACTGCGACAAACATGCTCGCCTGCTGTCGGAGTTGGGCCGAGGCGTCCGGCGCAGCTGCGGCGGTACACCGAGCTGATCGAGAGCTCACGACGCGGGCGCCGTCACGCACGGCGGTGTACCACGACTGCTCGGCGAAGCACCCTGTGGTAGGACAATCCGGAGGGAACCCGGACGTCTCTGCAATTGGCACCGGGTACCGTGGTCTGCTGCTGCTCGCAAGTGAACAAGACAAGACTCTCCAACAGGTGCGGCCCTCGGCAATGTATGTAGATGCCTCGGTGCAGCGTCACCCGTGCACTCCTCGACCGGCAGTCACCGCAGCGACTTGTCCGTTGACCGTGCGTTTACAGACTGCAACGTGCACCGTCACCCTGCGCGCGTAGCCTCCAAGGTGCATGCAAGAAGTAGCTGTTGCAGACAAAGTCGCTGGGTCCCCAGCGCAAATCGAGACGCGGACGTTCAGTTTGATTGTTTTTCCGCAGGGAATCGAGGAATCGGTCATCGGCATTCTCGATGAGATCGGCGTGCCGGGGTACACGCAATCGGAGAGGGTTACTGGCC
Source organism: Chloroflexota bacterium (assembly GCA_019239775.1). Taxonomy (GTDB): domain Bacteria; phylum Chloroflexota; class UBA6077; order UBA6077; family CF-72; genus CF-72. Next base: position 3,756 of record JAFAZN010000263.1, on the reverse strand, counting down.
GCGGGCCACGCGGTCGCCACTTCGACAATCCAATCTGGCCGGGTGCAGACGGCGCGATCTTCACCGTTACTACCCCCTCGCAAGCGAGTGACCTGTCCTCAGCGCTACTCGAATTCGGCCACGGCCTGGAGCGACAGAGTCGCGGCCTGTACGGAGTCCACGTCTTCACCTGGGACTGTCACCAGTTGTCGTGACCGGCGTGGGAGCCCGGCCTGACGGAAGCTTCTCCGCAAACAAGCGTTCGGACCGGGCCTGGCGGCCAATCAGCGCCGTGCGCCGATTGGCCGCCGTTGCTGCACGTGTTCCACGCGCACGCGCGCGTCTACCACGATGGCTCCGGATTGACTGACGATCACCGGGTTGCAGTCCAGTTCGGCGATTGCAGGATGATCTTCGGCTAGCGCGCCAATCCGCAGCAGGACATCCTCCAGCGCGCCGACATCCGACGGCTGGGCGCCGCGATAACCGTTCAGCATTGGAAAGCTGCGCAGCTCGCGCAGCATGCTCGCCGCGTCGCCTCGGGTGAGTGGGGTTAAGCGCACCGACACGTCCTTCAACAGTTCTACGAGTGTGCCACCGGCGCCGCAGGCGATCGTTGGCCCGAACTGCGGATCGTTGACGACTCCGACCAGCATCTCGACCCCGGGCGGCGCCATGCGCTGCACGATGAATCCGCTCGGAGTCTTGCCGGTCGCGTCCGTGACGGCCTCCGACATACGTGTCGCTGCAAGTTCAACGGCCCGCGCATCGCCCAGATGCAGCAGCACGCCGCCCGCGTCGGACTTGTGGAGCAATCCAGGCGCAACAACTTTCAACGCCATGCCGCCGCCAAGCTCCTCCGCCGCGACGCCCGCCTCCTGCGCCGTAGCGACCAGCCGCTGGTCGACGACCGGAACACCATACATCGCCAGCAGTTGCCGTACCTCGTCCGGATCGAGCCATCCGCCTCCCCGGCCGCAGACCGCGGACAACAGCAAACCCGCCTGGTCACGTTGAATACCGGTCAGGGCTGGCTGATCCTCAAGGGGTTGGGCCCGCCATGCTGCGTATCGCGCCGCCTGGGCCAGCGCCATCGCCGCGGGCTCGGGTGTGCGGTACCCAGGGATCCGTCGCCCGTCCGGTGTGCCGAGGTCCGGCAGCGGCCCGGATGACATGAACACGCCGAGCAGCGGCTTGTCTATCCCCACCGATCGCAATGCGCGTGCGACATCGGCGGGTTGCGTCGCCAGCGGTGGTAGGAAGATGGAAATCACCGCATCCACGTTCGGATCGTCCGCGATGGCGCGCACCGCTTCGCGATACTGCTCAGAGCTAGCTGCCGCGAGCATATCCACGGGGTTCAGCACGCTCGCTTCGGGCGGGAGAATCGTGCGCAGCACATCCTGCGTCGAGTCTGACAGTGGTGCTACCTGGAGGCCGTGCGCTTCGCACGCATCCGCGCACATCACCGCCGGACCACCCGCGTTGGTGAGGATCGCTACGCGCGGACCGGCCGGCAGACGCTGATGGACCAGCAGGTCCGCCACATCCAGCATATCGTCGAGCGTGTCGGTGCGAATCACACCCGCCTGACGGAACAGCGCATCGACCGTGACATCGGAGGCAGCCAAGAGTGCACCGGTATGGGAGGATGTTGCTCGCGCGCCCACTGCCGAACGCCCGGACTTGAGCGCGAGAATGGGTTTGGTCCGTCCGATGGAGCGGGCCAGCCGAGCAAACTTGCGCGGATTGCCGAATGATTCCAGGTACAGCATGATGACGTCGGTACGCGGATCGGTGTGCCAGTAGCCGAGCAGGTCGTTACCTGAGATATCCGCTTTGTTGCCCATCGAGATCACGCTCGAGAACCCAAGATCGCGGGCGGCGGTGAAGTCGATCGCCGCCAGTCCAACCGCGCCGCTCTGGGTAGCGAGACCGAGCCGTCCATCGCGCGACATGAGTGGCCCAAACGTGGCATTCAAGCTTGCCTGCGGATCGGTGTTGATCACTCCAATACAGTTCGGTCCCACCAGCCGCATGCCATATTCGTTGCAGATGCGCAGCAGCTCCGCCTGGCGATGCGTGCCAGTATCGCCGACTTCATTGAACCCGGCGGTGAGTACGATCAGCGCCTGGACGCCTTTGCGACCGCACTCTTCAGCGGCTTCCACCACCCTCGCGGCCGGTAGCGCAATCACCGCAAGATCCACGGGACCGGCGATGTCGCCGACGCTGGCATACGCGGCAATTGAATGAATTGCGCTCGCCGCCGGATTGACCGGATAGACAGGTCCGGGAAAGCCACCATCGACCAGGTTGCGGACAACGGCTGCTCCGACCGCGTCGGCGTGGCGCGATGCGCCGACGACGGCTACTGAACGTGGGTACAGAAACCGCCGAACGGCGCTAGAGGCCGCGATCTCCTCGCGCTGATCGAACTGCGCCAGGGCAGCGGGCGTGAGGGAGGTCGGGAGGGTGACCTCCACCCTGCCTCCGTCATAATGCGTCTTGATCGGAAATCCCGATTCGCGCAGCACCTGGAGCATGCGTTGGTTCTCGCTCAGCACGATGGCTTCGAAGGTTTCGATGCCGTTGGCGCTGGCTGCCTCCGCCAGTTGACCCAACAAGATGGTTGCCAAGCCGCGCCCCTGGAAGTCCCGCGCAATCGCGAAAGCCACTTCCGCGCGATGATCGCCGTAGGGCACGTACAGCGCATGCCCCACGACGCGCTGGACCGGACCTGCGGTTGCCAATAGTCCGAGCGAGCTCACATAGTCGACATTCGATTGGTCGCGCGCCGTGCGCGCGAGATCGTTGCCCAGCGAAAAGAACCGCATATAGCGGTCTTCATCGGGTAACGCCTGGAGGAACGCAAGTAACTGGTCGGAATCAGCAGGTCGGACCGGCCGCACGTGGACGAGCGACCCATCGCGAGTCGCAACCTCCGCTTCGAGCTCAGTCGGATAGTTGAATGGTGCCATCGTCACATCGGTGAGCATGCACCCGGTTGCGGCCTGCGGCCACGCCTTTCGGGGTGGTCCCAGCACACTGACTCCAACCCTTTCGGGTAGGTTTGCCGGAGCGGTGCGCCGCATGATTCCCGGCAATTCCGGACGGACGCTGCGCGCCAGCAACGCCTAAATTGTTAGTCGTAGCCAGAGTGCACTGGGCACCGCTCGCTGTCCTGGCACTCGCACTCGGGTTCCGCGTCTGGAGTTGCTCGTTCGAAATGCATCCGGGTCACGTCTGTAAGGACCTCCTGATTGGAGTCTCTCACCTGCGAGCAGCCTCAGAAATCCTCCAGCGTGAATTGCTGCCATCAGTAGACCTGATACCCCACACCATCAACTCCCTCTATGGCTTATATCAGCCATGGCTGGTTCACGCGGCGTCGTCAATGCTGCACTGTGGACCGATGACGCCACCATCCGACCTGCAGCAAGCCGCCGACGCGCTCGATCGCGACTGGAACGACTCGCCGCGCTGGCGCGGCATCCAGCGCCGCTACACCGCGCAGGATGTCATCCGACTCGGAGGGTCACTCCAGATCGAGTACACACTCGCCCGTCGTGGCGCGGAGCGCCTGTGGGACCTGCTCACCACCAGTAACTACATTCCCACGCTCGGTGCGCTGACCGGCAATCAGGCGGTCCAGCAGGTGAAAGCCGGGTTGAAAGCTATCTATCTGAGTGGCTGGCAGGTGGCCGCTGACGCCAACGTGGCTGGCCAGATGTATCCGGATCAGAGCCTGTATCCCGTCAACAGCGTGCCCGACGT
>JAFAZN010000183.1 GCA_019239775.1 Chloroflexota bacterium | reverse complement strand
TGCGCCGGGGGCGATGGCGCCGCTGTCCCAGGTGTCACTGGTGCTGGTGTGCGCCACCGCGTCGTTGTTGGTGAAGGCGACCGTCTGGCCTGCCTTGACCGTCACGGACTTCGGCGAGAAGGCGAAGCTGGCAATGCTCACGCTGCCAGCCGCGGCAGGGCTGTTTGCCGCGGCAGGGGCTGTGGGCGCGGGCGCCTGCGGCTGTTGCTGTTGCTGAGCCGCGGGCGCGCCACCCGGCATGGCCATCGCCGGCACCGCCCCAGGCTGGACCACGATCTTGCGCGGAGCGTTGCCCACGGGAACGGTGGCTCGAACGGAGCGGTCCGACAGGTCAACTACCGTGACGTCGTTCGAGTTTTCGTTGGTCACGTACGCCCAGCGGCTGTCAGAGCTCACGCCGATCCAGTGCGGCATCGTGCCGACTTTCACCTTGGCCGTCGGCGTGTAGGTGGTGGGATCGAAAAGGTCCAGTGTGCCAGGCCCCTGGCTCACCACCATGCCCAGCTTTGCATCAGGCGAAAAAATGGGATGGTGCGGCGAGGCGCCCGTCGGGATCTGCGTATCCAGTTGCTGGGTCCCGAGGTCCAGGATCTGCAGGGCATCGACGCCCGCGAGTGTGTAGGCCAGGTCTGCACCGTCGGGGCTGACGGTCAGGGCCCGCGGCGTGTGGTCCAGCGGAATGGAGCCGGTCTCCGAGCCACTGGCGATGTCGATGATGGCGATTTGCTCGGAGCCCGCTTTCTGGCCGCCGGCGTAGGCGGTGGTGCCGTCCGGAGTGATGGCGATGTTGTGCGGCTGTGGCACCGGCACTTGCCAGACAACCTCGTTGGTGCTGGTGTCGATGGTCTCGACGCTGTCGGTACCGAAGCCGGAGACCAGCACGCGGCTGCCGTCCGGAGTAATGGCCAGGCCATGCGGTGTGGTGCCGACGTCGATCGTGTTGGTAACGGTGTCGGTATTGGTGTCGATTACTGAGACCACCGAGTCGCCGTCGCTGCTGGCGTAGACCCAGCGGCCGTCCGGGGTTACTACCAGGCCGTGAGGTCCGGTCGGAATTGGAATGGTCTTGGTGACGGTGTTGCTGGCGGTATCGAACACGGCGACGGCGTTGTCTTTGAACAGGCCGATATACGCCTTCGGGGCCACCGCGGCGCCGGCGGTGTGCGGAGCAGCCAGGACGCCGGCGGCGGCGAGCGCCACACCGGCGAGAGTTCGGACGCGTTTGAACATGGAGGTGAGAGGTCTCCTAGAGGACAGGTGTCGCGACTGGATAACCCGGCCACGAGGCGCCGGATTGGCCCGCACCAGACGTGCGGGGCCGGGCGGCAGCGTCTCCTGCGGCTTGAGTCACCACGAACGCTTCTGGGGATACGCCTGTCGGAGGTGGACCTCTGGACTAGGGAAGTTCGGTGATCACACGAAGGTGATGGACCCTTGGGCCTGGAAGTTCCGTGGTTACACAACGGTGAAGCCCTCTGGACCTGGAAGTTCCGGGTTACACAACGGTGATGGCCTCTGGACCTGGAAGTCCTCCGCCCACACCACGTTGTGGTGGCGCTGCTGGGTCGTTGGCGCGCGAGCGCTAGACCGCGGTGGCGGAGGCTGAGACCTGCTCTTCGCTGATGCGCCAGAGGCGTTCGGCGGCGGACTCGTCGCGCGCGGCGGGCGATGGGCGCACCTCTCGCCTATCGACGAAATACGCGCCGCTGATGCCGCTCACCTCGGGGGAATCTGCGAGCCAGACCAGGGTGTCGGCGCCACGCTCGGGACTGCGCGCAAACATGTGACCCACCGACATGATCGCGCGCATCAGCCATCCATTGTTGTGGTTAAAACCAGTCCCGACGAAACCGGGATGAAAGCAGTTTGCGGTCACTCCCGTTCCGGACAGGCGACGAGCAAGCGCGCGCGTGAACAGGATGTTGGCCAGCTTTGTCTCACCGTAGCGGCGGAAGCCCATCATCGGATAACCCTGCTCGCCCGAGAGATCATCGAACGGTATCTGTGCGCGGTAGTGCGCAGCCGACGACGTGGTGATGATGCGCGCCGGCGCGCTGTCTTTCAGCTTGTCGAGCAGCACCGAGCTGAGCAGAAACGGCGCGAGGTGGTTGACCGCCCACGTGAGCTCCACGCCATCCGCCGAAAGCTGGCGACTGGCGTACATGGCGCCGGCGTTGTTGATCAACACGTGAATTGCCGGGTAGCGCTCGGCGAGCTGGTGTGCCAGGTGACGCACGTCCGATTGCGAGGAAAGGTCCGCCAGGCAGGTGTCCACAGGCGCAGACATCGCCTCGGCCACATGTTGCGTTCGCGCCGAGGAGCGGCCGACGATCGTGAGCTGCGCACCCATTTGCGCGAGCCGTCGCGCCGCGGCAAGGCCGATGCCGCTGGTCGCGCCCGTGATCACCACGCGCTTGCCAGCGACACCGCTCCATTGCTGCACGGAACTTCACTCTAGCGCGATCACCCTCACGCGAGCGCGAGTTCGCCTGAACCTCGAGTGGCCGCGGTCACGGGCGCTTCGGCCACGGGGCTGCCGATGCGCGGGACGTGGCGTAGGCACGTCACAGCCAGCACCGCGACGCCGAGCAAGACCACTGCGCTCGTCGCGGCGACGACGTGCAGGCTGAGGCTGAACGCTACTTGCGCTGCGAGCATGCTCGCTTGATCCAGCGCAGCGACCTGGGCAACGCTGGCGAACGAATCGCCAAGCCCGGCTGCCGGCGTGCCGGCCACCGCGAGCTGATAGATCGCGGTGCCGAGACTGCCGAGCACCGCGATGCCCAGTGCGAATGCGAACTCAGAACTGGCTTCGGACAAGGCCGCGGCGGATCCGGCGCGGGCCGGCGGTGCCGAGCCTACGATCAAATTCATCGACAAGCTCACCAGCGGCGCGCAGCCGAGGTTCCAGATCGCATAGCCGGCGATCAGCAGCCACAGCGCGTTCTGGGCGCCAACGCCCGTCAGCAGCAGCGCGCCGCAAATCGAAACGGCCAGACCAGCCGCGATCACGTACGCGGGCCGAACGCGCCGCGCCAACCACGGCGACACCAGGAACCCAACGACCGTGGCAGCGATGGCGGGCAACATCGCTTCGCCAGCGTGGAGCGGCGACAGCTCTTCGACGAACTGCAGGTGCTGTGTGATGAACAGCATGTTGGCGCCCGTAAGCGTGACGCCGAACATGCCGGCCAGCGCGGCGGTGAAGGCGCGACTCTCGAAAAGGCGAAGGTCGACCAACGGATTTTCGAGTGAGCGCTGGCGACGGACGAACAGGACGCCCAGGCAGCTACCGAGGCCGATGGCCAGCAGCGGCACCGGCTGAACGCCTGCCCGGGCGAGCTCCTTGAGGCCGTAGATCACCGGCAGGATCGTCCCAAGTGACATGCCCACGCTCAACAGGTCCAGCCGACCTGGCTGCTCGGTGCGATATTCGGGCAGCAAGAACGGCGCAGCCAGCAGCAGAAGGAGCATGACCGGGATGCCGAGCAGGAACACGGCGCCCCACCAGAAGTGCTCGAGCACGGCGCCGCCGACCAGCGGGCCAACGGCCATGCCACCCATGAAGCTGACCAGCCACAGGCTGATGGCCACCGAGCGCTGGCGCGGGTCGCGGAAGATGTTGCTGATCAGCGCGAGAATCGAGGGCGAGAGCGTGGCGCCAGCGATGCCGAGCAGCGCGCGAGCCGCGATCAACATCAGCGGAGACGTGGAGAATGCGGCGAGGGTGGAGGCGGCGGCGAAGCCAGTCGCGCCGATCAGCAGCAGCTTGCGGCGGCCGATGCGATCGCCCACGGTACCCATGGTGACCAGGAAGCCGGCCAGCATGAAGCCATACATGTCCATGATCCACAGCTGCTCGATGCTGCTGGCGCCCAGACCAACACCAATGTGCGGCAACGCGAGCAGCATCACCGAGACGTCAATCGAAACCAACAACGTCGGCAGGGCAAGTACCGCAAGTGCGATCCACTGACGCACGCCCGCGCGTTCGGCGGTCATGATGCGCTCCGGCTCAGCTCGACGCCGAGCGCATCCAGCAGCTCGCGGGCACCTTCCTCGCGCTGGGCGGGATTGTCGTACCCATCCAGAAAGGCGCCCTGTTCGGTGTACACGAGCCGCGTACCGCTGGCCTGTGACTGGAGCTCGACGGTGGCAACCGACACCGAGATGCGCTCATCGCCCAGGTACATGACGTAGCTGGTGACGATGCGCTCTTGCGGAACGATGTCTTCGTAACGCGCCTCGAACGTGTAGGTCGGCCCGTCGGGCGGGCCGCCGCGATTGATCTCGCGGCCGCCAACCCGAAAGTCCAGTTCGTGATGCATCTTGGGCATCTCGTCGTTGCCGAACCAGCGCGCCTTGATGGCCGGGTCGGCAAACGCGTTGAAGACGCGCACGGTCGAGGCGGGATAGGTGCGCTCGATCACGAACGTGGCGTGGGTTACGGAGTGTTCGGTGGACATCATGCGTAAGTGCTCCTTATGGCTGAGGTTCGGAGGGTTCGTCGGCCAGGATTTCGCCGAGGCGATCGAAGCGGCGCTCCCAGACCGTGCGGCGATCGGCGATCCAGCGCTCCGCCGCGCGGAGATTGGCGGTTTCGATGTGGCAGGTGCGGACACGACCGAGCTTTTCGGTGCGGACCAGTCCGCTGGCTTCCAGCAGCTGCAGATGCTGGGCGACCGCGGGTAGGGACATCGAAAACGGCCTGGCCAGCTCAGAAACGGACGCCGGGCCACGGGTGAGCCGTTCGAGGATGTCGCGCCGCGTGGGATCGGCAAGCGCCTGGAAAACGAGGTCGAATGACACCATCACTAAATCTGTCCATATACTAAAGTAACTACCTTAGTATTGTCAATGAGGCAGACTTACGCACGATGGACGTCTCGACCGCGCGGGCTCACGCGCCGGCCTCCGATTTCGATTCGGGCTGGATCGCGGCGCATCTCGAGCGCGAACGCCGCGAGGCAAGCGTCCTGAGCGAGATTCGCGAGGCCATCTTTGGCGCGCAGGACGGTTTGACGTCGGTCCTGGCGGTGGTGAGCACGGTTGGCGGCGCGACCGGCCAGCCGTTTGCGGTGCTCATCGCCGGCTTCGCGGCGATGCTCGCCGGCGTGTTCAGCATGGCCGCTGGCGAGTACATGTCCAGCAAGAGCCAGCGCGAAATCTTCGAAGCCCAAATCGCCGCCGAAGCCGAAGAGGTGGAGCAGCGACCCGGTGAAGCCGAAGCCGAGGTGGCCTTCCTGCTGGAACGCGAGGGGCTTGCGCCGGAATCGGCGCAGCGCGTCGCTCACGAGATTGCCGGCAGCAAGCAGGTCCTGCTCAGGACGATGGTCGAAAAAGAGCTCGGGTTGTCGGTTGAAGATGACGTGAACGCACTGCGCGGAGCGCTGGTCATGGGCGCCGCGTTTGGCGTCGGCGGACTTCTGCCGATCCTGCCGTACCTCTTCGTAAGCGGCACTACGGCGGTCGTTGTCTCAGTCAGTCTTGCCGCGGTGGCCCTTTTCGGGATGGGTGTTGCCAAGAGCCGCTTCACGCGACGCAACTGGTTCCGCAGCGGCCTGGAGATTTTCGCGCTCGGCGCATTCGCGGGGATCGCCGGCTACTTCTTCGGCACGCTGCTGCCTGCCGCATTGGGCATCGCGGGCATTCCAGGCTAGGCTGTTAGACGTGCAGCCGCCGGCGCCGGACTGGGAATCGCTCGGCGTAGCCGGTGCGCTGCTCTCCCGCTACCAGCAGGATCAGCAGTCGCTGCTGGAGCAGTTGGCAACCTTTCTCGAGTCGACCCTTCCGCAACAAACGTCGGTGCGACGCACGCTCGGCGTCCTGGGGCCGCGTCGCACCACGGCGCTGAGCCTGGAGCTGGGCGGCACGCGCTACGAGCTCGCGCGGGCCAAGAGCCTGGAAGCGCAGCGCACCCGAGTCGTGCGAGGCGTGGCGGTCCGTTCCGAGCCGATGCGCATCGAGGATTGGCTTACCGAGCTCAGCGCTGCGCTGGCCACCGAGCTGGAGCGCACCACTGGCGGTCGCAATGCGCTCGCGCGACTGCTGCAAGGCTAAACCTCCTTCACCTTCTCAGGAGACGACACCTCATGGCTTATCAACCCGGTTCAAGCGCAGGCTTGCCGCCAGGCGCCCTCGAACGCTTGCGCGGCATGCGCGGCGAGGGTGCCAAACCGAAGTTCTTCACCAGTGACCTGTCGGTCGACGAGTTCGTGCTGGTACGCCGTGCCGGCTTCGTTCCGCTCGGTCTGGTCATGGGCTCGTGCATCTACCACGTTGGCTTCCAGTGGCAGAACTGGAACACCTCGCAAGAGCTGCAGGTCCTCACGCAGGCGATGTATGGCGCGCGCGAGCTGGCCATGACGCGTATGGAAGAAGAGGCCGACCTGCTCGGTGCCGACGGCGTCGTTGGCGTGCGGCTGGAATTCAAGAACTACGCGTTCGAGGAAAACGTGCTCGAGTTTCAAGCGCTCGGCACGGCGGTGCGACATGAGGCGGGCGAGCACTACCGCACCCATGACAATCGGCCGTTTACCTCGGATTTGAGTGGCCAGGACTTCTGGAAACTGATCGAGATTGGCTACCGGCCGGTGACCCTGGCCATGGGCGCCTGCGTGTACCACATTCGCCATATGGGGCTGATGCAGTCGCTCAAAACCATGGGCCGCAATACCGAGCTCACCATCTATTCAGAGGCGACCTATACCGCCCGCGAGCTAGCGCTCGAGCGCATGCAAGCGGAGGCGGCCGAGCGCGGCGGCTCGGGCATCGTTGGCGTGCGCGTGGAAGAGAGCACCTGGGGTTGGGGCGCCAACGCCATCGAGTTTTTCGCCATCGGCACCGCCGTGGTGGAGCTCGATCAGCCGAAGCCTGAACTACCCACCACGGTGATGACGGTCGGCCTCAACGCCTAACCCCAGACCTTGCGGGCCGTGGAAACGACCAGCTCCAGCTTGCGACGCTGGTCGTCCCATGTAAGCGGGTTGCCCACCAGCGTGGAGGCGAAGCCGCACTGCGGACTCAGCGCGAGCCGTTCCAGCGGCACGTAGCGCGCGGCTTCGTCGATGCGCCGCAGCAATTCGTCCTGCGACTCCAGCTCGGGCGACTTCGTCGTGACCAAGCCCAGAACAACGACCTTGTCGGCGGGCACAAAGCGCAGCGGCTCGAAGCCGCCGGCGCGCTCGCTGTCGTATTCCAGGAGCAATCGGTCCACCGCAAGGCCGCCAAAGACCTGCTCGGCGATGCGCTCGTAGCCCCCGGCGGTATGCCAGCGACCCAGCGGGCCGTTGCCGCGGCACAGGTGCATGCCAACGGTCACGCGTGACCGATCGAGACCTGCCAGAGATGTGTTGTCCGCAGCGATGTCATCCAGTAGCGCCTGATCAGCGTCCACGCCAAGTGCGCGCCACTGCTCGCGGCGGTCCTCGGCGATGTAGTCGGGATAGTGCGGGTTGTCGAGCTGCAAGTACGGCACACCCTCACCTGCCAGCGCCTGCAGCTCCGCGGCAATCACGCCAGCCGCATCGTGCAAGACCTCGGTGCGCGAGCCGTACACACGGTCCGTAATGCCCGGTTTGTACCCGCGTGTGGTGACATACGTCGCGGCAGGCATGGTCATCTTGAAGGGCGCGCCGGCGTGTTGTCGCAGGAATGCCGACTCGTGCTCGGTCAGCCGCCGTCGCTGGCGGAGTTTGGCGCCGATCACCCGACTCACCAGGCCGGCGCCCGCCTCGGCCGGCGCACTCTCGGCCACCGCGGCGGTGGCTGGCCCAGCGTGCCAGCTCATCGCGACCGGCGGCGCGCCGGGAACGTAGCCGTCGACGGCTTCCTGGAAGTCACTGGCCCAGCCCCCGCGGCGGAACTCGCCGTCGGAAACCACGTCGATGCCGACCTGTCGCTGCATCTCGAGCACCCGCAGGATCTCGCGATCTTCAATCTCGCGCAGCGCCTCGGAGTCCAGTCGACCCTCCGCGTGCGCGGCGCGCGCTTGCTTCAACTCGTCCGAACGCAAAAAGCTGCCGACCTGGTCGGCGCGATACGCGTTTTGGCTCATGCTGGTTCGAGCACCATGTCGTTTTCCACCAGGCACCACTGCCCCGTCACACCGGTTGGCGTCTCGGGGTCGCCCGCGTTGCGGAGTTGAAATTCGCGAATGAGCGAGCGCTTGACCGCGAAGACGGCGTCGGAGTCCAGATAGCTGCTGGTCGAATCGAAGATGTGGGTCTGGAGGCGCTGGTAGCCCGGCGCGGTTACGATCATGTGAATGTGGGCTGGCCGCCAGGGATGGCGCCTGGCCGCATCGAGCATTGCGCCAACGGGACCGTCGTGGGGAATGGTGTAGGGCACTGGCCGGACGCCCACGAAGGCGTAGCTGCCGTCCTCTCGCGTGGTGTAGATCCCGCGCAGATGATCTTCGGGTAGCTCATCGCTCTGGACGGTGTACAGTCCGTCGTCGCCGTTCTGCCAGACGTCAACCTGGGCGCCCGCGATTGGCTCACCTCTGGTGTTTCGGATGGTGCCGCGGACCAGTGCTGGGGTGCCGCCCGGCTCTTCGATCAAGCTCTCGCCGTACGCGCGTTGGGGCGCATTCGGCGTCCAGAAAGGCCCGAGCACGGTCGATTCGGTGGCACCGTTGGCGTTCGGATGCGCCAGCGCGTCTACCAGCATAGAGACGCCCAATGCGTCCGACCACAGGATGAACTCCTGGCGTTTGTCGTCGGTGATATGGCCGGTCTTGGTCAGGATCTGGATGGCCTCGAGCCACTCGTCTTCGGTGAGGTTGACTTCGGTGGCGAAGGCATGCAGATGTGTGACCAGCGCCTGCAGGATCGTGCGCAGGCGCGGATCTGGGCAATTCTCAAAACTGGCCACTGCAGCGGCTGTAATGGCCGCGGCAGAAGTAGGCCGACTCTCGATGGCAGTCACGCGTCAGACTCCTTGTGTTGCAGCAGATCGTACTGCCAGACGAACCGTGCGTACGTAGCCCGTTGGAAAAGCCGCCATTGGTAAGAACCACGGTTGGTAAGGACCCCTGGTGGTACCCCGCTTGGTAAGAGCCCCCTGCCCCGAAAACGCCGCTGCGCTTCATCCTGGAGGGTATAGTGCCGAACATGGTCGTCGCTGAATCGCGCCCACAGGCTACTGAGGGCAAGGAGAACCTGCGCAAAGGTGCGCATCGGGTGGAAGTCGAGCCGACGCCGCGCCGCGTGCGCGTCGAGTTCAACGGCCAGACAATTGCCGATAGCCGGCGCGCGGTGCTGTTGCGCGAAAGCAACCTACTGCCGGTGTACTACTTCCCACCTGAGGACGTGCGCAGCGAGTTCCTGACGGGGCCGACGGAGCAGCACACGCGCTGTCCATATAAAGGTGAGGCGTCCTACTGGACAATCACGGTCGGGGACAAGGTCCTCGAAAACGCGATGTGGGGCTATCTCGACCCGCTGCCCGGGCGCGAGGACATCCGCGGCTACCGTGCCTTCTACTGGAACAAGATGGACCACTGGTACGAGGAGGACGAAGAGGTCTTCAAGCACCCGCGCGATCCATACCACCGTGTGGATGTGCTCCAGAGCTCACGAGCCGTCCGCGTGGAGATCAACCGACAGGTCGTCGCCGAGTCGACGCGGCCGCGGCTCCTGTTCGAGACTGGCCTGCCCACGCGCTATTACCTGCCGGTCGAGGACGTGCGCATGGACCTGCTCGAGCCGACCGATACCTCGTCCGTGTGCCCGTACAAAGGCACGGCCTCGTACTGGCGGCTCAAGGGCGATCCCAACGGACGCGACGTGGCGTGGTCGTACCAGGATCCGATTCCTGAGTGCCCCAAGATTCGGGGCTTGATCTCGTTCTTCAACGAGCGGGTGGACGCGCTGTCTGTCGACGGCGAGGTGCAGGAGAAGCCCGAGACCGCCTGGAAGTGAAATTTTTGCCCCGGAGGGGACCCGACCGGGTGTGTAGGTCGTGCTGCCGCGGCCAGTCCGCCTCCGAGGCCAGAACCTGATGAAGTGAGCGCGCTCGCCGACGCGGGCACTGTCGTGTTCGACGTGGATGGCACGCTCGTGCTCTCCGCGGATCCGAATACGGGCGGTGGGGTGCGCGCGCTGCCGGGCGCGGCTGAGGTGCTCGAGTGGCTGCGCGCACATGGCAAACCGTTCGTATGCTTTACCAACGGCACGGGCCAAACGCCGCGCGGGCTGGCTGCGAAGCTGCGCGCCGCCGGCCTGCCAGTCTCGGATGAGCAGGCGCTGACGCCGGCCAGCGTGGCCGCCGAGCACATCCGCACCACCTACCCGGGTGAGGCAGTGCTCGCCTTCGGCAACGAGGGCCTGCTGCAACCCTTGCGCGACGCGGGCGTGGCGATGGCAGACCTGAATGACGCCGAACGCGTGCGGGTAGTGCTCATTGGGGCCGATCCGGATTTCACCTATGTAAAGCTCACCGCGGCGTGTAAAGCAGTGTGGGCTGGTGCGCCACTCCTGGTGACCTCCATGGCCCCATATTTCGCGTCAAGTGGTGGAAGGTTGCCGAGTACGTCGGGCGCGATTGCCGCCGGTATCCACCACGTGACCGGTGTTGAGCCCATCGTGGTAGGCAAGCCGTCGCCGCTGGTGCTGCACGCGTGCGCTGCGCTGCTGGACACGACACCAGGCAACCTGGTGGTGGTCGGCGACGACGTGCGGCTGGAGATCCGCATGGCGCGCGAAGCGGGCGCACGCGCGATCATGGTCCTGACCGGTTCTTCCAGCGAAGCGGATGTCGCGGCCACTCCCGAGCAGTTGCGCCCTGAGGTGGTCGTCGGGAGCGTGCGCGACCTTATATAAGGGAACGGCTCTGGCAGCCATCCACTGGAATGCACGCGCCGGTCACCAGGCTGGCGCGGTCCGAGCAGAGAAACGCCACCACGTCGCCGACCTCCTCCGGGCGCCCGAAACGGCCGAGTGGCATGTCCTGAGCGACAAAACGCGCCATTGCATCCGGGTCCGCCTCGCGCCTGCGCCACCATGACCCGCCTGGAAATATCACCGACCCGGGCGCGACTGTCACCACGCGTACGTTATCGGGAGCCAGCTCCTTTGCCAGCGCTTTGCCGAGGCTCAACTGTGCCGATTTCACCACCTGGTAGGAGCTTGATCCGCCCATTTCCCGGCCATAAATCGACGAGATCATCACGATCACGCCCGAGTGGCGCTCGCGCATTCCTGGGGCGACGAGGCGCGCGAGTCGCAGCGATGGCCAGAACATCCAGTCGATCATCTTGGTCCAATCGCTGTCGGGCGCGCTCAGTCCGGTTGGCGAGCCGCCGCCGGCGTTGTTGACCAGGATGTCGACCGGACCGAAGGTTGCTTCGGCCTTTTGTATGAGGTCCGTGCAGCCGGCTTCGGTGCTGACATCAGCAACGACGGTTGCGACGGTGCCGCCGGCGGAGCGCAATTCCGCGGCTGCCTCCTCCAGGGTTTGCTGCGTGCGCCCATTCAGCACGACGCGCACACCCTCCGCCGCCAGCGCGCTGGCCGCCGCTTTTCCGAGCCCACGGCTGGAACCAGTGACCACCGCAACTTTGTCGCGTAAACCTAGATCCATCGGGCCAATATAGCGGCCGCGACTCCGCTGCACCGGCGCGGGGACGTTATGCGGACGTCGGCGGGCGGATGACGATCTGGTTTTCCACCTCCGTTTGCGGCGCGAGCGTTCGCGCGATGGCTTCGGCTCGCTCTCGATCCGCAATCGTTAGCGCTTCCCCTTCGAGCACCAGGGTGGTGCCATCGAACCCAACCTGGAGGCGGTCGACGCCGACGTCTTCCTTAATCAGTGCTTGCTCCAGGCGACTCGACAGCCGTTGCCGCTGCAGGTCGGCCGCTTCGGCGTGGTCGCGCACGAGCGCCTGGGTGTACTGCACCAGCATGTCCAGCACCGCTTCTGGATCCGCGCGGCCGACATTGACCACAAGGTCCCACTGGTGCGGATCCAGCCAATCGACGCCGAACAGATAACGCAAGTATTCGGCGGACTCGCGGTCCTGCCGCTCGATCGCCTGACGGGCTTTATCCGCCTCCAGCCCCTGTTCCGCCATCAGCCTGGTGACGCGATCGGCAGCCGGCGCAACGATGCACACGCGCACGACACTGCGCATGTCAGTCAAAAACAGGCCAGCTCCATGACCGACGATAACCACGTTGTCGGCGATTGCCAGCTCCGTGACCGCCTGTCTCAGCGCGGCGACGTATGCGTCGCGCGCGCCGGTCAGCTGCTCGCCAAGCTGCTCCCAGAGTGACAGCGAACGGCCTTCTGTTTCTTCCGTCTGAGGCTGGCGCTGCACGCCGCTTCGCGCGGTTACAGCGCGAGTGAGCTCGTCGCGGCTGACGTAGCGATAGCCCAAACGCTGCGCCAGCAGACGCGCCAGGTCCTGGGTGCCGCTGTGCGCTTCGCGCGAAAACGTGATCACCGCCATGCAGGTTGCTGGAACTGTAGCGCCACCCCCGCGCTGTCATCCTTCAGGATGACACGCCATGGTTCCTGTAGGATCCGCAATATGAGTGAGCGCGGCGCGATGACACGGCGGACCTTTGTCCGTCAGAGTGGGTGGTTGGCTGTGGCAGCAGGCGCGTTGGGGGTGCTGGCGGCATGTACGCCAGCCGCGCCGGGGGCAACCAGTGGTGCAACGGCGGCACCGGCGGCTGGCAAACCGGCCGCGGGCGGCGGCAAGCTCCAGCTACCAACCTACGTCCCGCCAAAAGTTGGCACCGCGGACGTGCCCGGCAACGACACCATTCCGGACGGCTGGACCAAGTATCCCCAGAACCCGGTGCAATCCGTGGCCACCCCGCCGGGTGACGGTGGCGATGTCTTCGTCGCCGGTGAAACGTTCGCCCCACTGATTCCTATCGATCAGAACACGCTCTGGCAACAGCTCAACAAAGCCATGAACGTGAAGCTGAATCTGAACCTCGCGCCGTTCGCGGACTGGGCGTTCGGAAAGTTCCAGGCGCTGGTCGCTGGGGGTGAGCTGCCCGACATCACCATGATTCCCATTGGTGGAGTCATTCCCGATCTGCCCACGTTCCTGGAAACCAAGATCCAGGACCTCACGCCGTTTGTCGGCGGCGACGCTATTAAGGATTACCCGAACCTTGCCGCGCTGCCGACCATTGGCTGGAAAGGCATGGTCTACAACAACAAGATTTTCGCCGTGCCGATCGCCCAATCCCAGTGGTACTGGGCCTTGTGGGGCCACCAGGAGGTGCTGGAAGCCCACAACATGAGCTGGCCAAAGACCGCCGCGGAGTTCCGCCAGACCATGAAGGCACTGACGGATCCGCAGCAGGCGAAGTTTGGTTTCGAGGCCGAGGTCGGCAACCGGTATGCGTTCGGCAACACCAATGTGGGTGGCCAGCTGTGGCCGGCCATCTATGGAGCTCCGAACAACTGGGGAGTCAGCAGCGCTGGGAAGTGGACCAAAGATTGGGAGACGGACCAGTTCAAACAAGGCGTCCAGCTGGCGCACGACGTGTACGCAGACGGCTCCTTCGACCCGGACACCACGCTTACCACCATTTCGGCCGACGCTGCTTTTGAGACCGGCAAGGGCGCCTTCCGTTTTGACAATGCCCTGAACTTCCCCAACTACGACGCGGGGGCGGTACCAATCCACCGCTACCAGCCGATGCAGAACCCGCCGTGGAAGGTGCGCCTGGCGCCTCCCATTACCGGGGAGGCTGGAGGGAAGGCGCAATACAACTACGGAATCGGCAACTTCGGCTTGATCGTGCTTAAGAAAGCGCCCGAAGCGCGAATCAAGCTGCTTCTCAAGTGCATCGACTACATCGTGGCGCCATTTGGGTCGGCTGAATACCTGATCGTGAATTACGGGGTGAAAGATCAGGATTGGAAGCAGGATGAAAACGGCAACCCCAACAGGACCACGCAAGGGCTCAACAACAACATAGCCTGGCAGGGGATCATGGGCGGCCCACCGCCGGTCATGTTCGATCCGCAGCTACCGCAGTTTGCCAAAGACATGAACGCGGCGCTGAAGCTGCTGCAGCCGGGCGGCGCCCAGGACCCCACCGTCGGGCTCTACTCCGCCACCAACCAGAAGCAGGGCTTCCTGATTCAAACGAAGTTCGCCGACGGATTGATCGACATCATCGCCGGGCGGCGGCCGATGAGTGACTACGACCAGCTAGTGGCCGACTGGCGCGCCGGCGGCGGCGACAGCATCCGCTCGGAGTTCGAACAAGCCTACGCGGCTGCTCAATAGGAGTTTCTTGAGCTCAGGCGTGTTTCCACGGGACCAGCGCGCGTTCTAACCAGCTCAGCAGGATGGCCGTGCCGAAACCGACGACGGCGATGACCACCAGGCCGACGTACATCTTTTCCACCTGGAACACCTGCCAGCTGGTCCAGATCAGGTAGCCAATCCCACTTTTGGCGCCGACGAACTCCGCGGTGACAATCACCAGCAGAGCAACGCCCATGCCCAGCTTCACGCCGGTGAGAATCATCGGCAGTGCCCCAGGCAGCGCGACGTCCGTAAACATCATCGAGCGCGACGCATGGAAGTTCTTGCCCACATCCAGGTAAATACGATCGATGGTGCGAACACCCGCGACGGTGTTGATGAGCACCAGGTAGATGACGGCGGTGGCGATGATCGCGTACTTACTTTCCTCGCCAATGCCGAAAATCATGATGAACAGCGGCAGCAGCGCGACCTTAGGAATGGGAAACGTCGCGTCGATGAGCGGCTGAATCATTGCGCGGATCGGTCCGAACAAACCCATCGCCAGACCGATGATGATCCCCGGCACTGCACCAATCACGAAGCCAATGACGATCCGCTCCAGGCTGATCGAGAGGTGGTACCAGAGCTCGCCGGTGGGGAAGTTTTGCGACGGCAGGATCATCTGCCACATCGCGGCGAAAATCACATGTGGAGCGGGAAAGAAGCGTGTATCAATGACGCTGCGCAGGGCCAGCAGCTCCCACACGCCAAGCAGCAGCAGCGGCGAGAGAACCGAAATTGTCCGTTCGAGCGCGCTCGTCTGAAAGCGTATGCCTGAGAACGGTCGAGAAAATCCGCTCGCGCCGACCGCCGTCGCCTGGCTGATCGTGTTCGGCGCTTCAGTAGCCACAGCCTCGATACTCTTCCCTGAGCCGGGAGTCTAGCGTGAAAGGCCAACGCGGTCGACGATGCCGTAGGCAACGGCTTCTTCGGCACTCAGCCAGCGGCCGGCCGCCATGTCAGCAGTCAGCTGTTCGGGTGATTGTGTGACGTGTCGCAACAACGCCGTGCGCCAGCGCGCGGTGGCACGCCGCGCCTCTTCGGCTTCGACCTCAGGATTGTCAAAGCGTGACGAGGTGAGATCGACAACATCATCGGTCAGGTGGATGCGCGCATTGGGCATCACCGTGCGGCGCGCGCCCGCCGCGAGCACCAGGACAGCGGCACCACCCGCGGTGCCAATGCACACCGTAGAGCTGCGTGCACCGACGCTGCGCAACATGTCGTAAATCGTCAGGGCCGCGGCGATTGAGCCACCCGGACTGTCGATGTACACGTCTACGGAATCCGCCGTAGGCACAAGCAGTTGGGCAACCAGCGAGCTGGCAAGCGCATCGTCCAAACGTCCACGCAGAAAGATCATCGTTGAACCGAGCGCTAAGATACCTGGCAGACACAGGAGGGCGCCCACATGTTGAGTAAGGAAGAGAACGCACTGGTCACCCGAACAGGACCTGGCACACCTATGGGCGAGGTCATGCGCCGCTACTGGATGCCCATCCTGCTGGACCGCGAGCTTGCCGAACCCGACGGCGAGCCTGTGAAAGTCCAGCTACTCGGCGAACGGCTGGTGGCATTCCGCGACACCAATGGCAACATTGGCTTGCTGGAAGAATTCTGTCCGCACCGACGTGTCTCGCTGTGGCTCGGACGCAACGAGGAGTGCGGCCTGCGTTGCGTGTACCACGGCTGGAAGTTCGATGTGGATGGCAACTGCGTCGAGCAGATGAACGAGCCGGGCGAAAACAGCTTCGCCGACAAAGTCCACATCAAGCACTATCCAACGCTCGAGGTGGGCGGCATCATCTGGGCCTACCTCGGCCCGGCTGAAAAGACGCCACCACCGCCATGCTTCGAATTCAGTCAGGTGGCAGCCACGCACCGCCATGTGTCGAAAGTCATCGAGGAGTGCAACTGGCTGCAAGCGCTGGAGGGCGGCATCGACACCTCGCACGCCCCGATCCTGCATCGCACCCTCAGCGCCAGCGCGCGCCATCCAGGTATCGACCCCCGCAGTCCATTCGTGCGCGGCCGCGCTCCAACGCTGGAAGTCGACCCGACGGAGTACGGCTATCGCTACGCCGGAGTCCGCAAACTACCCGAAGGCGGTGCCTATGTGCGTGGTTACCACTACGTGATGCCGTTTACCCAGCTGCGCCCGGCCTCACTCTTCGGTTCGGTCCTCATTGCCAATCCCAGCGACGCTGGCCCCGGCCATTTCTGGGTGCCGATGGACGACCACACCTGCATGGTGTGGAACTTCATGTACAGCCTCGACGAGCCACTCACCGCGGAGCAACGGCGTGAGTACGGCAACGGCAATGGTCCCGACCACGTCGATCAGGACACGTTCCGCTCCGTCCGCAACATGCGCAACAACTGGGGCATCGACCGGTCGGTCCAGAAAACGGAGACGTTTTCCGGCATCGAGGGTGTCAACACCCAGGACCGAGCGGTCCAGGAGAGCATGGGCCCGGTCGTGGATCGTTCGCAGGAGTACCTCGGGCCAGCCGACAAGGCGATCATTACCATGCGGCGGCTCTTGCTTCAGGCGATCCAGACGGTTGAAGCGGGTGGCGATCCACCGGCCGCCGACACCAGCTACTACCGCTTGCGCGCGGTTGAGCGGATTGTGGCCGACGGAGTGGACTGGCGGGAGGAGATGCTTCCTGCCATGTACCAAACGGCGGCAGCACAGCGGGAGCTCACCACCGTCTAGCCAGCGCTAGCTGTTCTTGACTTAACACGCGACAACGCGGGCGCTCCTCCGCTACTATAAGAGCGCCCGAAGATGATGTCCTCCGTTATTCCGGCACGCCTGCAATTTCAGTGCGGCCACGCAGCGATGGTGACGCTGCCACGACTAAAAGGTGAAAGCGCTACCCAGCGCAACGATCGCGTGGCCCGCGAAAAGTCGGCCGCGCTGGCCCGTCAGTGCGATTTCTGCGCACCGGCGGTGGTGGTCGCCGTGAACGGGACAGACCACATGGCCGACGTGTCCGCGCCCGTCGAGGTGCACACCGCCGTTGTAGACACCTTCGACACCTCCGTGGTGGCGGAGACTCCAATCGTGGTCGAGGCACAAGAGGTGGAAGCTCCGGTCATCTCCGTACTGGAGACACCTGTTGAAGAACCAATCGTGGTGGAAACTCCCGACGTGGTCGAAGCCGTTGTAGTGGAGACTCCCGTCGTGGTTGAGGCGTCCCTCACGGACGAGCAGCCACCGGTGGAGCCGTCGCTCAACGGAAACACAACCACTTCAACGCCAGTAGTGCGGCGCGCACGTCGCCAGGTCGCACCCAGGAAAGCGCGGGCGGAGGAAATCGCGCGCGGGCGGCTCTTCCTGGTCGAGTACCGCGTCGAGCGTGTGCTGCACGCGGTCGACATCCATGACGCACTGCGCCAAGCCGCGAGTCTTGGCGCAGCGCAGCTGACGGCGATTACGCGCGAGGATTCCTAGCAGATCGCCGCGAACCGGAAGCGGCGCGGTGGTGCGGGCGTACTGAGCTCGACCTCCGCGTCGCTGAAACCGACTCGCAAGAGTCGTGCCCGCAGGCCGGCCGGGTCAACCGGCACGCAGGTATCGCCTCGGTGCAGCTCCCACCACTCAGGTGACTGGATGCTGTCGACGCCGATGAACACTCCGCCGGGCCGCAGCACGCGACGTACTTCGCCCATCAATCGGTCTTGCAGCTCGGGCGATGGCACGTGGTGCAACATGGTGAAACACGTGGCCGTCGAAAAGCGGGCGTTCTCAAATGGCATCGTCGTCGCATCCGCGTGCACGACTTCGACGTTCGATCCGGCCATGCGCTCCGCAAGTGCCGCCGCCAGTTCGGTATCCACCTCCACCGCGGTCAACGAGGGAACCATCCGAGACAGCACGGCGGTGGTGAGACCGGGGCCCGGACCTACTTCAAGGACATTATCGCCAAGCTCGCGACCATGCAGTGCCCACGGCAAAATCTCGTTTTCCACCGTCGCCGCCCACTCCGCGCTGGCGCACAGCCGCAAGTGCTCTTCATTCATCGGGCAACAGCTTAGTACGTGCCGCTGAGAAACCGCGTCACCCCATTTGGCGAGATCGTCGCGATCCCCGAGCGGGGAACGTTGATGGGCAATCGCGGCATCCTGCACAGCGCGCAGCGGAACATCGTGCGCGACTGGCAGGTGCGTCGCTGGATTGCCTGCCGACTGGAGTTTCGGGGTCGACGTCGCGCTGTCCTGCAACCAGACCGTTACACCGAGCTGTTTTTCCTCGACGAAGCAGCGGCGCTTGCCGACGGTCACCGTCCGTGCGCGGAATGCCGCTTCGCGGACTACCGCCGCTTCCAGAGCACCTGGCGCACTGTGCATTCCGACCAACCCGCCTCGGCTGATGCAATGGATCGCGTGCTGCAGTCCGAACGCCGCACAGGCCCATTCGCCAAACGAACATTTCTCGCGAGTCTCGATTCTCTGCCAGATGGAACGTACATAGAAGTGGACCAACGCGCCTGGCTGGTGCTGGACGATGCGCTGCTGGCGTGGTCGGGGGACCGGTATGTCGAGCGTTTGCGGCGTCCGCGGAGTCCACGGGTGACGGTGTTGACGCCACCGTCGATCGTCGAAGTGTTGCGTGCAGGCTACAAACCGGGTCTGCATGACACGGCATACTTCACATTTGCATGATTTGTGCTATTGTCCGGAGTGGACACCCGTCAGTTGTTTTGTAGATTGCCACCGGCTCGACCAGAATCGGGCCCTGACCGCAACCCGAGGCAGGTCTTGACATCCACCGGTGGTACCTCGTGTCCGCATGCAGTACCGTTCGACTGACGGAGAAAATTGGAGTGTGGTGATGACGGAAACGGAGACACGTTCGCAGGCCGGAGCGGAGGCTCGGGGATCGGGCGACGGGGCAACGGGGACGCGCCGCAAGCTGACGGAAGACCAAGAACGCGAGGTCACCCGTCTGTACGCCGAAACCGAAACCCCAGTGTCCGAGATCAGCAAGCGATTCGGTATTGGAGAATCGTCGGTGTACCGCGTTGCGCAACGGCATGGCGCCAAGCTGCGCGGGCGCACCAGCACCAGTGGAGCCGCGAGTGGCGGCACGACCGGAGCCCGGCGCGGTCGACGGCCGCGTGCAGCGGCAGCTGCAACACCGGCGGCCGCGAGTGGGACTGGCACGACTGGAGCCCGGCGTGGTCGCCGCCCGCGCGCAGCAGCGGCTGCGACACCGGCTGCCGCGACTGGCACCGGGACCGGACGCCGCGGGCGTCGCCCTGGTTCAACCACTGCCACCAGGGCGGCAAGCACAACTGGCAATGGACGACGCCGGCGACGGACTGCTGCTACGGCGGCAACCGGTGCAGCGGCTGCGGCAGCGACACCAGCTCGCCGCGGGCGACGCCCGGGCACCGGGCGCGCGGCGGCTGCCACCACGGGGACTGGCACCGGACGCCGCGGTCGGCGACCGGGTAGCGGTCGTGCCGCAACGGCGGCAGCCAGCGGCGGTCGCACCAGTTGGCGGGTGAGCTTCACCGCCACTCGGGTGTTCACTGCCACCTCAATGGCCGATGCCATTCGGCAGGCGGAAGCCGCCGGAGCGACCGACATTGTCGGCATCACCCGCAACGACTAACTTCTAAATAGCCTTTAGGAGGTCCTTTCTGGTTTGGTTTTCCTGCTGCGTCCAGGTGTCGGGCGTACACGGACGACCTTTCTCTACACTGTCTGAGGTAAAACCTTCTCTTAGAAGAGAAGCAGAACAGATAACTGAAGCGGTCAACAACGAGGGCCCGGTGTACGGTGGGTGCACCGGGCTCTTGTTTGCGTTTCGGCGAAGCTGCCTAGAATGAAGCTCGTATGAAAGTTGTGAGCACAGGCGATTTGCCGCGCGAGGCCGCGGTCAGTCCGCTTTTCACCGGTCAGGTCTTCCGTCAAGTCATCGTTGACCCATCGGAGTCGAGGAGCTTCAACTTCAGCGTTGTCAACTTCAGCGCGGGTTCGCGCAACAAGTTTCACCAGCACACCTCGGACCAGATCCTGATCGTCACCGAGGGCACCGGCATCGTCGCCACGGACTCCGAAGAGCGAACCGTGACCGTTGGCGACGTCATTCTCATTCCCGCCGGCGAAAATCACTGGCACGGTGCGCCAGGCGCAACCCCAATGAGCCATATCACGGTTCAGACGAAGGACTCCAAGACTCAGCAAAACGAGCAGTAGACGGGACAGGTACACGCGGTACGCTTGAGCCCATGCGTGCCGCTGTACTTGAAGCTCCCAACACACCACTTCGCGTGGAGGAGGTTCCCACACCTTCGCCACGGTCGGGCGAAGTGCTTATCAAGGTCACCTCATGCGGCGTCTGCCACACCGACCTGCATGTGATCAAAGGTGAGGTCGCGTTTCCCACACCCTGTGTGCTGGGACACGAAATTTGTGGAAGCGTTGCCGCGGTTGGACCAGGTGTCGATCGCTTCAAAGAAGGCAGCCCGGTGGCGTGCGCGTTCATCATGCCGTGTGGTACCTGTCGCTTCTGCGTGCAGGGCCGCGACGACCTGTGCGAAACGTTCTTCGCGATGAATCGCCTGAAAGGCACGCTGTACGACGGCGACACCCGACTCCACCGCCAGGACGGCACACCGCTGTGGATGTACTCCATGGGTGGCCTGGCTGATTACGCGGTAGTCCCCGCCACAGACGTTTTTCCATTGCCAGAAGCGGTGAAGACGCACGAGGCCGCGATACTCGGCTGCGCCGTTTTTACGGCTTACGGCGCCGTGCGCAACAGCGCCGACCTCCATGCGGGCGAAAAAGTCGCCATTGTCGCGGTCGGCGGTGTGGGCATGAACCTGGTCCAGGTCGCACGCGCGTTTGGCGCCGCGCAGATCATCGCCATCGATATTGTCGACGAGAAACTGGAGATGGCGCGCCGCCTCGGCGCCACGCATACTGTCAACGGTACGCGGGAAAATGTCGTCGCCACCGTGCGCGAGCTGACCGGCGGCATGGGTGTGGACGTTGCCTTCGAGGCGCTCGGTCGTGCGGAGACCTTCATCCAGGCCAGCGAAGTGCTGCGTGACGGAGGGCGCATGGTGGCGATTGGCATTGCCCCTGGCACCACCACCGCACCGCTGGAGATCACGCGTCTGGTGCGCCGATCACAGCGGGTGATTGGCTCGTATGGCGCACGCACCCGCACGGACATGCCCCAGGTGCTGGACCTTGCCGCGCGCGGCGTGTTTCGTCCGGAGGACGTGGTGACCCGTCGGTATCGCCTCGAGCAAGTCGACGAGGCCTATGGCGCGCTCGCACGGGGCGAGATCGCCGGGCGCGCCATCATCGAGATGTAGTGAGCCGCGATCGGGCCGTGCGCGGTAGCATCGGCGCATATGCCCGATACGTGGAATTCGTTCAACACGGCGTCCCCTACGGGGATTACCGCGAGCGCCACCCAGTTCGCCGGCCACAACGGCGACCAGGTCCACGCCTACGTCGCCCGACCTAGCGGCGGCGGTCCGTACCCCGGCGTCGTCGTTATCCATCACATGCCGGGCTGGGACGAGTTCTATCAGGAGTTCACTCGCCGACTGGCTACCCACGGCTACGTGTGCATCAGTCCCGACTTGTATTGCCGCGCCGGCCACGGCAATCCGGATGAAGTCACCGCCAAAGTGCGGGCCGACGGGGGCGTGCCGGACGACCAGGTGGTGGGCGACATGTCCGCCGCTGCCAAGTGGCTGAAGTCGCAAAGCGATTGCACGGGCAAGATCGGCGTGATCGGCACGTGTTCCGGCGGTCGTCATGCGTACCTGTCAGCCTGTCGCGCACCAGGCGACTTCAACGCTGTTGTCGACCTGTGGGGTGGTGGTGTTGTCCAGCCGCAGGAGCAACTGACTCCGAAGCAGCCAGTCGCGCCAATCGATTACACGAAGGATCTGAACATTCCGCTGCTAGGTCTGTTCGGCAACGACGACCAACGCCCATCACCAGCAGATGTCGACAAGCACGAGGAAGAGCTCAAGAAGCTCGGCAAGAAGTATGAATTCCATCGCTACGACGGCGCTGGCCACGGCTTCTTCTATTACGATCGCGCGGCCTACCGTCAGCAGCAGGCGATGGACGGCTGGGCCAAGGTGTTCGCCTTTTTCGAGAGCAATTTGAAATAGGACGAGTCAGGTAGAAGAGACAGATAGATAGATGTCCGAGCAGCGGGTCCTGGTCGAGCTCGACGTACCGGTGCCGATGCGCGACGGCGTCACGCTGCGCGCCAACGTGTACCGTCCGCCGGAGGGCCGGTGGCCGGTGCTGTTGACGCGCCTGCCATACGGCAAGGATCTGCCGCTCGGCAGTGCCTCCCTCGATCCAATCCAGGCCGTTCGGCGCGGCTATGTCGTGATTGTCCAGGACACTCGCGGTCGATTTGCGTCGGAAGGCGAGTGGCGCCCATTCGAACTGGAGGCCGATGATGGCTTCGATACAGTCGAATGGGCTGCCAGGCGCCCGTACGCCGATGGCCAGGTTGGCATGTTCGGCGTGTCGTACTTCGGTTTCACTCAGTGGGCGGCTGCAATCAAGCAACCGCCTGCGCTGAAAGCCATTGCGCCGCGGATTACCTGGTCCGACGCGCTCAACGGTTTCGCTTTCCGCGGCGGTGCGATGGAGTTGGGCACGCCGGCAAACTGGGGCTTGCAAATGGGTTTCGACCAATTTGCCAAGCAGCACCGCGGTAATTTGCCAGCCATCGGCGCGGCGTTCGTCGGTCTGACTCGCGAGATGGACGCACTTGCATCGGATGGTTACGCCTCACTGCCACTCAACGAGTTCGGTCCGTTGCGGCGGCACCCCGTCCTCGCACGCTTTTTCGAGCAGGTCGAACGACCTCTCGACCTGGAGATGCTTGACCCTGTCACGATCAAAGGCAAACACGACCGGGTGCAAGTGCCATCACTTAATGTTGGTGGCTGGTACGACATCTTCCTGGCGGACACCATCACCAACTTCCAGGCGATGCGTGCGCTGGGCCGACCCGCGAAGTTGTTGATCGGTCCGTGGACCCACCTGGATGCGCGCATGCCGGTTGGAGAGCTCAATTTCGGCTTCGCCTCGCAAGCTGGCTTCATCAACTTGCAATACGACATGGATCGCCTGCAGCTGCGCTGGTTCGATCACTGGCTGAAAAGCGTTGACACGGGGATGCTGGCGGAGCCGCCGATCAAGATCTTTGTCATGGGCACCAATGTCTGGCGCGACGAGCAGGAATGGCCGCTGGCGCGCGCGGTGCCGACTCCGTATTACCTCCACGCCGGTGGCGCGCTGCGTGTAGACCCACCTTCGGCTTCGGTGGCACCAGACCGGTTCGTGTATGATCCTGCAGATCCCGTTCCAACCCACGGCGGTGCGCTGCTGATGGCTCCGGAGTACCTCACCGGTCCGCGCGACCAACGTGCTATTGAGGCACGGCCTGATGTGCTGACGTACACGACTGACGTGCTGGAGCGCGACATGGAGGTCACTGGACCGGTGACCGTGTCGTTGTGGGCGTGCTCATCTGCACCCGATACAGACTTCGTCGCGCGTCTGGTGGACGTCTATCCGGACGGCCGCGCATACAACCTGACAGACGGCATCCTCCGCGCGCGTTACCGCCGCGGCTTTTCGAACGAAGTCTTTTTGGAACCCGGTGTGCCAGAGCGGTTCGACATCGACCTGTGGGCCACCAGCAACGTCTTTCGCGCGGGCCATCGCGTGCGACTGCAGGTCACCTCCAGCAATTTCCCGCGGTGGGACCGCAATCCCAACACCGGCCACAGGTTTGGGACTGACAGTCTGGCGGACCTGCGGACGGCGGAGCAGACGATTCTCCACGACGCGGATCATCCGTCGCACGTGCTGCTGCCAGTCGTCCCCACGAACTGACGTCCCTTCACCGGGCACCCGAACAATTCCGGTTGTAACCAGGAGGGATCCTGGACCTCATTCCGGAGTCCCGAAGGTTTGCTCTCAGTTTTTCCAGCGATTTAACAATTGCGCTGTCACGCGAAGGCGTCCTGCGCCGTGGGAAGAGTGTGGGTGGTACCTCCCGTCTCAGCAAAGAACTCACACTCTTTCCGTCAGGAGTTGATTGACCTCCGATGCGCAAGTCTGCTTTCGCTTCTTTGATCGCCATCGCGGTGCTGTTATTGGCAATGGTTCCTATCGCTTCGGCCGCGCCGCTATCGGCCGCCGAAGGCACGCCCAATGACACTGACAGCAGCCCGACGGGCTACTACATCTTCCATCACGACGAATCGTTCGACATCCATACGCACGGCCCCGGCACCCAGCACGATTTCGACGCCGTGCTGCGAACCGGTGGCATTTTCGACCAGGTCACTGTCCAGCATCTGGAAAACGGCGACACCGCTGACATTCGCGATGGCGGCCACGAGCTGGTGCTGCACTTCCACACCTATGGCGGCATTGACGGCGTGCACTTCGTCGTCCACAACGGTGACAAACTGCACCTGAATCTCAAACTCGACGACACGCTCATCCCCACCACCGAGATCTACATGGGGCCAGAGGGCAAGAACCCCAAGCACAACCCCTTCACCCTGGTGCTCTGATTGTGGCTGGCGGTGCGGTGCCCCCGGCATACTGCTGGCGGCCCGCACGATGTCCGCCGATGACCTGAACACCTTTCTTTCCGAATTCTCTCGAGCGATGCTCGACCCGACAGCCCCGCTGCCGACCTTGTGGCCGACCGGGGCATTGGGCGTGTTCCTGGTCTTCGCTACTCAGATTGGCGCGGGCATCCCCATTGGCGTCGTGATGGCTCGCGACGCCGGCCTGAACGTGCTGGAGATCGCCGGCCTGTATCTCGCCTCGGACGTGCTCCTGGCGGTGATCTGCGAGCCGGTCCTGATGGTCTTACGCTGGCTGGCCGCTCGCGTTTACTGGCTCGCCGCGCTCGGCCAGCGCCTGAGTCGCCTCAGCGGCGCGACCGGGCTGAACGAAGGTCGCGTCAAGGGGCCGCTCGGGCTGGTCCTGTTCAGCTTCGTGTTTGCCCCGGCGCCGGCTCGAGCAGCTTCAGAGGCTGCGGGCCATGGGCCGATTTCGGGGTGGACGCTTGCGATCATCGGCGACATGGCCTACTTCGGCGTGGTGATGGCCTCCACGCTGCTGGTGATCCAGATCTTCGGCGACAGTCGGCTCACTCTTGGCCCGCTGATCCTCGCTGCCTGGCTGCTGCCGATGCTGGTGCAACGGCTTCAGCGCAAGCCAGCCGAATCGCGACGTGCGCCAATTCGGCTCGCGGCTGCCACCGTGGAGGGACCTGAACCTTCTGCGCGAGTAGCGTCCAGGCGCTCGGTGAGCCACGACGGCCGCAGGCGCCGCTCCAGCCGCGGCGCAAAGCGTTAGCCACCCCTGCTGAGGGATCCAGGGCCCTCCCTGGTAGGATTGCAGGTAGCACATGGTTGGCTTCGGCATCCTCTTCGGCCTGGTAATTCTTCTTGGTGGCCTACTGTTCGCGTTTGGTCTGATTGGTGACCAGAAGATTCTGATCGGCGCCGGGCTGGGCCTGCTGGCGCTGTGCGCCATTTTTGGCGTCCAGCCGGACTTTCCCTTCAAACGGCGCATGGAGTAGTCGCCGCCGCTGCCGGCGCGACATCACTGCCAACACCACCAGCAGCACCATCAGCAGAAGCGCGAGCACGCTCAACAGAT
Source organism: Chloroflexota bacterium (assembly GCA_019239775.1). Lineage (GTDB taxonomy): Bacteria > Chloroflexota > UBA6077 > UBA6077 > CF-72 > CF-72. The sequence continues at coordinate 13,532 of JAFAZN010000183.1, read as the reverse complement.
CGCTGAAATCAGAACTCCCCTGCGGCGGCGGTGGCGTGTTAGCCAGGTCAATTCGGTCCACACCATCCGCACCAAGGACATAGAGCGACGTCCCACCAGGCGCCACAGCGACCTGCTTGGGCGCCACATTGACTGCAAGCTCGCCGAGTGATGCGCCTTGGGGCGTGTAGGCTTCAACGCGACGGTGCTCGGAGTCCGGCGCGTACACCCGGCCGGACCGATCGACGGCAACGCCAAATGGCCGAAAGCCGAGCGACCACGCGTCGGTTGCGTCATAGCTCGGACTCGGATTGAAGCGCTCGATCCGACCGTTTTCCCAGTCGGCCACGAAAAACGCACTGTCTGGCGCGAAGGCCAACATCATCGGCTGGGTGAAGCCGCCGAGGTCGTTGCCCGCCCGACCGACCTGCTTGAGCAACTCGCCGGTAGGCGAAAAGACCAGGATGCGATTGCGGCCCGTGTCGGCGGCGTACAGGTTTCCGGCCTGGTCAACGGCGAGTCCGTTCAGACCGTACGGGCTCAGCGGCTGCAGATCTAAAACCGCCTGGGGTTGGCCAGTGACATCCAGCTTGAAGATGCGCGGCGTGCCACGATCCAGCACAAAGTAGCTGCCGCCAAAGACCGCAACGCCGGCTGGTTCGTTGAGTTGAGCCCCAGCGAGAGGAGGGCCCCATTCGCTGAGGAGCTGGCCTGCCGGATCGAAGCGCAGGATGGACGCACGGCCCGCGTCTGACACCACCAGGTTGCCGCTTGGCTCGACGGCCATGAACGCGAGCTCGCCACCGGTCGGTGCGTGCAGCAGCGTGGTCGACGCCACGGACCTCACCCCCGCGTACAGCGGCGCCTGCGAGCCACCACCAGCTCGTGGGATCGGCAGCTCAACGCCGCTGACGGCAAAGCCGATGACGATGAGCGTAAACAGGGTGATCAACCCCACGACTCGTCGCCCGAACCTCATGCCCGATCTCACCGCATAATACGGCTCGTTGATCGACACCCAGCCAAGGCTGAAGCACTGGCGCAGTTTCGGCCCCGCCGAATGGGCTCACGTGAGGGACGGCGGCATCGGGCTTGTGCTGGGCAGTTTGCTGCCGGTCGCGCTGTTCTACGTGGGCTACCGGACCCTTGGCTTTTCGGCCGCCGTAGTCATCGTCCTCACGTGGTCAGCCCTTGTCTTCGGATGGCACTACAAACGGACGAAGGGCGCCGACGTGTTCAGCGCCACGACCTTCTCGTTCGCGTGCGTGAAAGCCGCGGCAGGCCTCGCATCGCAGAACACCTGGCTGTACCTGGCCTGGCCGTCCCTGGAGAACCTGGTCTACGGCACCGCCTTCTTCGGCTCGGCCGTCCTTGGCAAGCCACTGTTGGCGCTGTACGCGCAACGCCTGTACCCCATCACGCGAGAGGTGCGAGCCTCAGACACGTTTCGGCAGGCGTTCCTCGTGGTTTCGGCCGCCTGGCTTGTCGGGCACGGACTGCGTGCGGTGGTGCGGCTATACCTGCTGGCGCACCTGCCTCTCGAGGTCTACCTGATCGCCGACACGGTCGCCGGCTGGCCAATCAACATCTCACTCGTCGCCTTGACGACGTGGTATCCATTACGGCAGTTGCACCGCGCCGGCTACATGGCCCAAGCTGTGGCGCTGGAGCCCCTCGACTCTGTGGAGCTGGCAGTCGAGGAGTCCGCCCCAACGACGGTGTGATGGACAATATCGAGCGGGAGCTCAAACTCGTGCCGCACTCCGAGAGCCTGCTGGATCAACTGGCGGTTGTCGAGCAGCTCGGGCCGTTCCACGCGCGCGGCCGACGACACGAAGTGCAGCACAACGCGTTCTTCGACACGTCCTCCCACAGCCTTCGGGACGCGCGCGTCGGATTCCGATGCCGCGTCGTGGAAGGACAGCAACTTGCGGTGTGGAGCATCAAGGGTGACGCTCGCAACACCGGCGGCGTCGCCTCGCGCTCGGAGATTGAACTGCAACTGGATGCCGACACGCCACCTGCGCTCGCGTTATCGGCACTGCGAGACGCGGCGCGTTCACGGGGTGCGAGCGCGCTGGCCGAGTCAGTCGCCGACGCACTGGCCTCAGGCGGCCTGCCTCTGGCGACGCCGATCGTTGAAACACAGACGGACCGCCGCATCGTGGACCTCGAGGAGCCCGAGCGCAACTGGCTCGTGGAGCTCGCGCTCGACCGCATGGAGGTGGTCGGGCACGCCTACCGCGAGGCGGAGATCGAAGCGGAACTGAAGCACGGGGACGAAGAAGCGCTGGAGGTCGTGCGCCGTGCGATCGAGCAGCGTGGTGAAGTTCGCGTCTCGGAGGGCTCGAAGCTGAGCCGCGCGCTAACCGCCGTTCAGGGCTGAATCGAGCCGAACGGCCAGAGCTTCCAGCTCGCGCGTGAGGCCAAATGCGCGCCAGGCGCCCTTCTCCGTCAACTCAGGAAACGCCGCGGTCACGGCCTCACGATGATCAGCCCGGTCGTCCGGCCGTGCAGCCGCGTGGACGGCCGGCACGGCGAAGCGCACGGCGTCCAGCAGGAGGCCGAGTTCGTTTTCATCCAGGACAACGGACGCGCCTGGCGTGGTGTGGCTCACTTTTTGACCCGCCTTCGCCAGGGTGAGTGCGAGGCGCAGCTGGTCAGGCCGCGCGGCGTGCGCCATCGCGGCGCCCCGTACCCGCTCGGCGCCATGCAAGAGCTCCAGCTCGCGCTCGTCGAACCGCAATCGCAATGAACACCACCCGTGCGCCGGCCCGGACTCGGCCATTATCGCGAGCGCTGGCCGCCGGACCAGCGCTGCACCAGCGCAAACACAAGGCCGCTCAACCCCGCGACGGCCATTCCGACCAGCACGTTCTGCGCGAACTGGAACTCGAGCGCATCAAAGGTTGCCGGCGGCGGCACCATCACCGAAGCCGCGGTAACGACGATCGCGTCGAGCAGCCCCGCGAAGAAACCCGCGACGAAACCGGCCAGCATCAACGTTGTGTCGCGCACGACCAGGACGCCCAGCAGCGCGAACAACATCACGTTGAGGAACAGGTCGATCTGCACGAAGGCGGCCGCGTCATCGGCGTTGAGGCTGCGCTCCATGAGCAGCATGAACAGCAGATCGAGGATGATGACGATCCCGCCGATCAGCACGCCGAGGCGTAAGACGCTGATCGACGCGGCGCGCGGCCAACGCCTCGGACCGCCGCTGCGCGGGGGCCGCGGCGGCGTGGCTTTATCGAGGGTCGGCGGCGGCGGCGCCTTTTGCTGGGTGCTCGGCGACCGTCCGCCGCCGGGCGTCAGAGCCATCGGCCGAATCTTATACGCTCGTGGTGATGGCAGCGGACGTAAAGAAGCTGAAGCAGCGTGTGTGTGAGGCGGTCGATCGGCGGGCCGCGCAGCTGATCGAGACAGCCGACTGGATCCACGCCCACCCGGAGATCGGCCACCAGGAAGTCGAGGCTTCAAAGCGACTGACCGGCATGCTGCAATCCGAGGGCATCGCGGTTGAAATGGGCACGGCCGGGATGGCTACGGCGTTCAAAGCAGACCTTGGTAGCGCCAGCGCGTCCACTCGACCACGCGTGGCGATCCTGGCGGAATATGACGCACTACCGGGGCTCGGGCACGGATGTGGCCACAACCTGATTGGCACGTCCGCGGTGGGTGCAGGACTTGCCCTCAAAGAGATTGCGCCAGAACTCGGCGGGTCGATCTGGGTCCTGGGCACACCGGCCGAGGAGAGCGCCGCGCCGAATTCGGGCGGCAAGGTGCACATGGTCAACGCGGGCGTGTTCGAAGACGTGGACGCCGCGATCATGTTTCACCCGGGCACCGAAACGGCCATCACGCTCGACCGCTCGCTTGCTGCACGGGGCTTCGAGTTCTACTTCCACGGTCGCGCGGCGCACGCCGCCGGCGCACCTGAGGAAGGCATCAACGCACTGGATGCCGTCGTGCTCATGTACAACGCGATCAGCGTCCTGCGCCAGCAGGTTCGCTCGGACGTTCGCATCCACGGAATCATCCTGAGCGGCGGCGCAGCCGCCAACATCATCCCCGACTACGCCGCCATCCGTTACCGCACGCGCGCAGACGACTCCGACTATCTCGCCGAGGTCGTCGAGCGCGTCGTCGCCTGCGCAGAAGGCGCTGCCCGAGCAACCGGCTGCAAGCTCGAGTGGAAGGAATACATGCCGGGCTACGAGAACACCATGCCGAACAAGGTGCTGCTCGACCTCATGACCGAGAACCTGCGCTCGATCGGCGTGCAAGTCAGCAACGAGCGGCGCAGGAGTGGTCGCGGCTCGACCGACTTCGGCAACGTCTCGCGCCGCGTACCTGGCATCGAGGCGCGCATCGCGATCACCGAGGTGCTCGAAACGCCCGGACATTCCATCGAGTTCCGCGAGGCGGCCGGCTCGGATATGGGCCGCAAGGCCATGCTCACCGCGGCCAAAGGCCTGGCCATGACCGCGGTCGACTTGTTGACCAACCCCGAACACTTGAAGCGCGCTCGCGAGGTCTTCGAAGCCGACAAGCGCAAGCGCTAGCTAATTCACGACGTTCTGGGGGCGACCCTCCAGGAAGGCGATGATGTTGTCCACGGGCATGGCCCGCGACCGGGCGTTGGCTTCGCGGGTCACCGCTCCAAGGTGCGGGGTCAGGACCACGTTGGCGAGGTCCTTGAACGGGTTGCGCTCGGGCGGTAGTGGCTCCTCGGTGAACACGTCCAGACCCGCCCCGGCGAGTTTGCCGGAACGCAAGGCGGCAGCTAACGCGTCGGCATCCACCAGTGCGCCGCGCGCCGTGTTGATCACGTAGGCCTCGGGGCGCATGAGGGCCAGCTCCCGCGCGCCGACCAGGCCACGCACCTCGGGCGTGTTGCGCAGGTGCACGGACACGACGTCCGCCTGCTTGAAGACCTCGTCCCTTTCGACGAGCTCTACACCCAGCCGTCCGGCGCGTTCGAGGTCAGGGCTGAAACTCCAGGCAATCACGCGCATGCCCAACCCGTTGGCAATGCGCGCCACGCGACCACCGATGGCCCCCAGCCCGAGCAGCCCCAGCGTTTTGCCCTCCAGCTCAGGACCTTCGACGTGTTGCCACACACCGTCTCTGACCCTCTTGTCGCTAACGGGTATCGCCCGCGTGACCGCAAGCATCAAGCCAATCGTGAGCTCCGCAACTGAGGGCGCTCCCACTCCTGGTGTGTTGGTCACTGTGACCCCATGAGCGCGGGCGCCCGCGAGGTCCACGTTGTCAGTGCCTGTCCCCAGTATGGAAATCATCCGCAACTTTGGTGCATATCCCAGACATTCGGCATCAAAGGTCGTGTATGCGCGCACGTTGATCACGACCTCGGCCTCGGCCAAACGCTCGAAGAGCTGCGGGCGGTCCGCGGCGCGCGTGGTGTGCAGCCGCAGCGTTCCATACGGCTGCAGCCGCTGCAGGTCGACCTGGTCCGTGGTGGCATACGTCGGTGGGTCGTCATCCGGAATGACTATCTCCATCGGGACCCAATCCTACGCACCAGGGACCTTATCCTGACGCCATGGCTCGTGTTGAGTACCCAAACGTCGACAGTCCCGATGCGCAGCAGATGGTCGAAGAGATTCGCAGGCAGCGCGGCGGGCGCTTCCCGAATCTGTTCCACATGCAGATGTACAATCCGGCGATTGCCGACGGCTGGTTGCGCCTGGGCAGCGCCGTGCGCTTCAAGTCCGAGCTGGACGACGCGACGCGCGAGCTTGCGATCTGCCTGGTCGCCAGAACGACCGGCGCCGAGTACGAGTGGCGCGCCCACCGCCGTATCGCCCTCGAACAGGGCTTTTCCGAAGCCGCGCTTGACGCGATCGTCGACTGGCGCAAGGGCGAATTCGACGAACGCCAGCGCGCGGTGCTGCAACTGGCCGAAGAGCTGACCAAAAACGTCCAGGTGCAGGACGCCACGTTCGCCGCTGCCAAAAAGCTCTTGAGCCCGCGCCAGATGGTCGAGCTGGTGACCACCGTTGGGTACTACAACATGGTCGCCCGCTTCCTGGTCGGTCTCGAGATTGACCTCGAGGCTTAATGCCGCAGAGCGCCTCACGGCATGGAGCACGCGACGGCAGCGACTGACCGAGCGCGCCACCTCAGCGCTGGAGGCGCTCCAGGACGTGGTCGCGGTATACAGCACGCATCCAACGGCGCCGCTTGCCCTCCTGGCGCGTGCCGCTGACCTGACCGCTGCTGAGTTCAAGAAACTCGACGAAAACCGGCAGGTGGTACGCGTCATCGGCATGCGCGGCTCGGCGTTCATGGCGCCCGCGGCCTCAGGGGCGACCATCTTCGCCGCGACGGCGCTCCCTGAGGCAAGGCTCGAATCCACGCTGCGCACTCGAGGTCTCGACCTCGAGACGTACCGGCGGTTTACGCAGCCAGTGCTCGAATGCTGCGCCACACCGCGCACGCCAGCGCAGCTGAAGGCCTGTCTGCCCGTGCCCGAGGACGTCTACATGGTCGCCCGTGTCTTGGCGCGGCAGGGGCTCATCCTACGGGTGAACAGTGGCAGCCTGCGCACCGACACGCTCACGTACGTCGCGACGAGCGCGTGGCTAGGCCACCCCTTCGAGGAGGTTGATCGCGCACAGGCCCTGGCGTGGTTGGCGCATGAGTATCTGCGCGCGTTTGGGCCCGTCCGTGTCGTGGACTTCGCCTGGTGGAGCGGCTGCTCACGCCGCGAGGCGACCGCGGCGCTGTCGCTGTCACAGACGGTGGAGCGCGATGGCCTCCTGCTCCTGGCCGACGACGCCGACGCGTTCGACCAGACTGGACCGAGCGACCCAGACCGCGTGGACGTCCTCCCGAAGTGGGACAGCCTCACGATGGGCTACGCACCGGATGGTCGCCAACGCTTCATACGCGACGAACACCTGAGTCTTGCCTACACGTCGGTGACTGGCAGCCCGGGCGCGACCAGTGGCGATGGCCTGCCGCTGGTCCTTTGCGGCGGCCGCGCCGTGGCAACGTGGTCGCACCGCTTCGCGGGCCAAAAGCTCGAGGTGACGGTCAAACCATTCGAGGATACGAAGAAGGCGCCGATTGGAGAGGCCTGCTTTGAGGGCGTGGCCAACCTACTCGGCGCCGGTTCGCTGATGGTTAGGACTGATTCTGATCAGTGAGCAGGCGGGCCTCCTCTTCGAGTCCCAGCTGCTGCAGATCCTGGTACGTGGAATACAGCGCTTTCAGGGTCAGCCTGACCCGGAAATCGGTCGGGTCAAGCTTCGGCAGGATGTCACGGTGCAGCATCTTCAGTCGCCCATAGCGGGTCAGACTCAATTGCTGGAGCGGGCTGTACGAAGAGAGGGCGTTCATTGGGAGCTCTGCTACCTACATTAAACGCACGAGACGCGCCAACGATTCCGAATTTTCCGCCAACGTTGGTTACAACTGCCCCAAATAAAAGCGCACGCCTTGATCATCGGCGCATTCCGAACGAATGCCGTAGCCCTCGTGCACGGGCACTGTCGCCGTGCCACCCGCGCTTCGCACCCGCTCGACCGCGGCCGCGATATCGTTCACGCGGAACATCGGCACGATGGTCGGCTGCGCCGCGCCGCCCGCTACACCTGTCATTGGCGCAACGTCCGGAGCGTTCCATCCCCCTGCGCGGCCAGGTTCGAAGCGCACTCCGAACACGCTCGAGTAGAAGTCACGCGCTCGCGCTGCGTCCGGGACGTGTACCGCCATGTAGGCCAGATCACCGTGACGGGCACCGCTGGCTGGCGGGCGGGCCGCGGCCTCTTGCGGGGCCTGGTGGATGGTGAACGCCAGGCCCTGGTTGTCCACACACGAGGCGACCACACCATACGGCTGTCGGTTTGCCTCGCTAGACCAACCCCCAGCGGCGCGCACGCGCCGGATCGCTGCGTCGACGTCGTCCACCACCACGGCCGGATACGCGGTCGGCTGCACGTCGGGGGGCAGCGGCACGCCGATGCCGCGTAAGTAGTTGGTGGTACCCGACAGCTCGGCCATTCCAAGTTGCATGGACTGGCCTTGCACCAGGCTCGCCGGACCCGCCGGCGCTGGTTGGTACGTCCAGCCCAGGACCTCGGCATAGAAACGCTCGGCGCGCTTCAGATCTGGCACCCACAGCGCCACATACGTCATGTCGCCCTGGCGCAGGCGGTTGGTGGTTTCAACGGTGTCTGACATCGTCATGCTGAGTTCTCCCTGGTCAGATGGCTGAAGCGCTCGCGCGAGGCGCGCCCGCAGGCGGGCGGCGAACGCGGCGTCGGGATCGATCGGCGTGGGAGCGGTGCGCAGCGCCTCGAACGGATCAGCCACAGTTGGCATCCTCCTGTTCCGAGTACGCGCGTTTGAACGCCAGCCGGGCGCGAACTAAGAGCGCCTCGGTGGCGTGCAAGGTGCGGTCGATGACGTCGGCGACCTCAGCTACCGGAAGATCGTCCAGATACCTCAGCGTCAAGACGCTGCGGTGCTGCGGCGCGAGCTTTTCTAGGGTTTCTCGCGCGCGGACGCCATCGAGGTGGACGTCCCATGGATCCTCCGCCGGCTCAGAGGGCTCCTGGGAGGCGATGGTGCGCAGGCTGCGCTCCTCGCGACCCAGGCGTCGCCAGTAATCGACCAGCTTGTGGCGCGCGATACCGACTAACCAGGCCGTCGACAGACTGATTGGGGGCTCGTCACGCTTGAGCGCGTCCACCGCGGCGAGCATCGTCTCGGACGTGAGCTCTTCGGCCAAAACGGGGCGGCCGCAGCGGGCGAGCAGATAGCCGTACACATACGGCAGCGCCGAGTCGTAAAGCGCCAGGAAGCGCTCTGCAACCTCGCCCTTCGCCGCCTGTGGCTGTCCGCTCACACCGTACTAGTCGTCCGAGACGCCTGACCTCCAACGCCCTCGGGCCATCACGCAGTAAACCTGACGGAACTATGTCCCTACGCAGGTAATCCTCACGGAGTATGTCCTCACGGAAGGAGTGGTCCCTACGGAGGTAATCCTCACGGAGGTATGTCCTCACGGAGTGGTCCCTACGGAGCTAGTCCTCACGGAGTGTTGCTGCGTAGGGATCAGAACTTGTCCCAGTGGGCGAACTCCTCGAGGGGTTTGCGGGCGGCGGGGCCCTGTTTCGGCAACGCCTTGCGCGCTTCGCGGTCCGTGTGCCCCAGGGCCACAATGACCACCGCGCGTTTCTCTTCAGGGATCCCGAGCAGCTTTTTGGCCTCCGCCGGCCCTTCATTCTTTAAAGTCGCGATCACCGAGCCAAGGCCGCATGCGCGCGCGGCCAGCGCGAGCCGCTCGGCGTAGCGGCCTTCGTCCAGCACGCCTTGCTCCGAACCCGTAACCAGCAGCAACGAAACCGCGGATGCGCCACCAGGCCGCGCGCCCCATTCCGCAAACTTCTGCAACGTCCCCCGATCGCGCACAACCACCACTTCTGTCCCCTGGCGGTTGCCACCAGTCGAGGTCCAGCGGCCAACCTCCAGGATCTCCTTCAAGGAGGCCTCGTCGACCGGCTCGGGCGTGAACTCGCGCACGGCCCGCAGACCGCGCAGAAACTTCAGATTGCCTTCATCCACGTCACCCATGGTAGGCGCAAACAGGTTTGACGGATTCGATACTTTAGATCCAAACTGAGCGCTATCGGGGGTCCTCACGCTGGCAGGCGTGTAGTACAACCGGGGGCCCGCCGAAATCTCAGGTCCACCAGGAGCTATGACAAAGGCTCCGAGAAAGGGGGAGGACTGATGCCGGACAACGACGGCTCGGCAAACGAGCAGTCGACTCAACCGGTCGGCGCGGAACCCGCCGAGGAGAGCGCCAGACCGGTCGTCACTCGCCGCGACTTCATCGCAGGCGCGGGACTCGGTGTCGCCGCCACCGCAATTGTGGCGGGTGGCGTCGCGGTCGCAACGCGCCAGAACGTGCAGACTACGCCGCAGCCGGTGGTGCAAACCAACGCGGGCGGCGCGGTCGTGCAAGCACCTGCGCCGGCGCCCAATGTGGCGGCTCAGCCACAGACTCAAGGTCAATCGCAGGCGCAACCGCAAGCCCAGGGCGCGCTGCCACTTCACATGCGGCGAGTGACCCTGAACATCGATGGGATAAACCGCGATGTGGTGGTGGATGTCCGCGAGAGCCTTTGGGCGACGACTACCCAGAAACTCGGCCTCAACGGCATCAACCTGGGCTGCGACCGCGCCCAGTGCGGCGCCTGCACCGTGGTCATCGATGGGCGTGCCGTCAACGGCTGCTCCGTGTACTCCGCCCGGCTTGGCCGCGGGCAAAAGATCCAGACCGTCGCCAGCCTGCAGACCGGGCCTGGGGTCGAAGGTCTCCATCCGATTCAACGGGCGTTCTGGATGCAGGGTGGCTTCCAGTGCGGCATCTGCACGCGTGGCTTCATGATGAGCTCGTACGCGCTGCTGACGGCCAATCCCAGCCCGACTCGCCAGCAAATCGCTGAGGGCCTGTCGGGCAATATCTGTCGCTGCGGCGAGTATGTGAAGGTCTACGACGCGGTCGAGGCCGCGGCCGCAGAGATGAAGAATCCACCGGCCCAGCCGCAAGTGTTGATCGGTCCACCACCGCCGCACACTGGCAACCCGGCCACCGCCAGCTACCAGTTCGTCAATCCACTTGGATCCGACGAGTTCATCGGCGAGGTCAACAACGCGTTGGTGCTGATCGATGGCGTCAACGGTGTGAGCGGCAACGCCACCACGGCGACGGTCAGCTACTGGCCGGACCAGGTCAACGAGGACCAGATTCGCAAGGCGTTCTCCGATGCCGGCTACCCGGTGAAGTAAGGGAAAGGAGGAAGAGTGATGGCTATTCGCGAACTCGACGCCATGCGCGTCCTCATGGACCCTGCCTTCGCGGCGACCCTCACGGCCGAGGAGTGGGAAGCTCTCTCGCACACCGCCGACTGGCGCTACCTCGTCGAGGAATACGGTGACGCCGCGAGACTTGCGGGCACACCGATGGCGCAAGTGGCGCCACCGGTACCCGGGCCGAATCTGGGCGCCCAGCAAACCCAGTTCCAGTTCGTGGGCACCAAGCAACCGCGTATCCAGGGCCTCGGTGTCGTCACCAACGCCGGGTGGTACGCCGAAAACCTCAGTCGCGGCAATCAGTTGTGGATGACCACGCTGCGTAGCCCGAACCCACACGCTCGCATCAAGAGCGTCGATTCCTCCGACGCGGAAAAGATGCCAGGTGTGGCGATGGTGCTGCATCGCTTCAACCTGCCGCGCCAATACCAGAGCATCAAGATCGGCAGCGGACCGCCCGACCGGCTGATCTTCCCCGAAGAAGTGTTCATGGTGGGCGATCCGGTCGCCATCGTGCTGGCCGAATCGCAAGACATCGCCGATGAAGCCATGCGTCTGATCAAAGTGGAGTACGAGGTCCTGCCAGCGGCCACGAACTTCATCGATTCGATGCAGCCTGGTGCGCCCAAGCAGTGGGACAACACCCTGGACGGCACGATCGTTGGTGTCACCAAGCCGTTCCAGCGAGGCGATCCAGCCGGCGCGTTGGCCAGTTCCGAGGTGAAGGTCGATCACGTGGCGGTCAAGCCGGTCGAGCAGCACGTCGCGCTGGAGCTCACCAACAGCCTGACCTGGTGGGAAAACGATCGCCTGAACATGATCTACACCAGTCAGGGTGCGCACACCGTGCGTGCCGCACTGGCGTCGGCCTTGCGGCTGCCTCTGGACAAGGTGCGCGTGGTGCAGCAGGGCTACGTGGGGTCGGGCTACGGCTATCGTGGCTCTTTGGACATTCCCGAGATCCACGCCGCCATCGCCTCACGCCTGACGGGGCGACCCATCAAGCTCGTGTATACGCGGTATGAAGATTTCACCACGCGTACACACCGCCCGACGTTCCGCAACGAGGTCCACGTCGGCGTCAACAAGGACGGCAGCATCCAGGCGCTGCAGGCAAAAATCATCGCCGACGTCGGCGCCGAGCGCTCCACCGCTGCCTCGGGCGCCTGGTACGGCTTCCAGATGGCCTACAAGATCCCGAACCTCGGACTTGAAGGCATCGACGTCATGACCAACCGCTACCTGGCGGGGGCCTACCGCTGCGTGTCGCATCCCAACGGCACGTTCGCGCTCGAGACCGCCATGGAGAAAGCGGCGTACGCCATCGGCATGGACCCGTACCAGTTCCGGTTGCAAAACCTGAACATGGACGGCAATGTCGACGCCAAGCTGCCCTGGAGTAATCCGGGCATCAAGGACGTCCTCACTACCGCCGCGGACAAGATCGGCTGGAGCCAGAAATGGCATGCGCCCAAGGCGCAGGAGGTCCGACCGGGCGTCTACCACGGCATCGGCATGGCCCTGCACACCTGCAGCCACGGCGCCGGTGGCGAGCCGGCCACCGGTCAGGTCCAGATCAATGGCGACGGGACGGTGCAAATCATCAGCGCGACCAATGAAATTGGCGAAGGCTCGCGCACGATGGTCAAAATCGTGGTCGCCGAAGCCCTCGGCATGCCGTGGGACAACATCAACATCGTGCCCTACGTCGATACCGACCTCACCACTGACACCGGTGGTTCAGGGGGTAGCCGCCAGGTGGACTCCGGCGGTTGGGGCGCCTACGACGCGGCGATGGATGCGAAGCGCCAGTTGTTCGCAGCGACCGTAGCCCGGGCCAAGGGGGACGCTGCCAAAGCAAACAAATCCGTCGACGTCAATCCGGACGACCTGTACATCGACGGCAAGTTCATCAAGAGCCGCGCCGATTCGTCGCTGCAGTACTCCATTTCCAGCATCGTCAACAGCACCGGCACCACCATCGTCGGTAGCGGAGTCCACCGCAATGACGGACGTTGGGAGCGCACCGCGTTCGCCGCGCACGCGGCCGAGGTGGAAGTCGACACACTGCTCAACACAGTGACGGTTACGAACTACGTGGCCGTTCACGACGTCGGGCGGGTGCTGAATGCAATGGGTGCCGAACAGCAGGTGGAAGGCGGCGTGACGATGTCACTCGGCAGCACCCTCTACGAAGAGATGCTGACCGATCAAGCCACCGGTTTGCCGCTCAACGGCAACATGCTGGACTATCGCGTCCCGTCCATCAAGGACGTACCGGACAAGATCAACGTCTTCTTCGTAGAGAATCCGAAGGAGTACGGCGTCTACGGTGCGCACGGGTTGGGCGAGCCGCCGATGGGACCACCGGGCGCGACCATCGCCAATGCAGTACACAACGCCGTCGGCGTCTGGTTCGACGAGCTACCCATCACTCGCACGCGGCTGGCCGCCGCCTTGAAGCAGTCGGCATAAGGGAGGCACGACACGAAATGAAGCAGTTCGACCTCTACGAGCCGACCAGCCTCACCGAGGCGACTGGCCTGCTCAATCAATTTGGCGCCACCGCGAAAGTCGTGGCCGGTGGCAGTGACCTGTTGGGCGGAGTCATGAAGGACTGGGTGCAGGGCAAAGGCATGCCGCTGCCCGCCCAGATCATCGACTTGACGACCGTTCCCAACATCAGCGGCATCAACGTATCG
>JAFAZN010000485.1 GCA_019239775.1 Chloroflexota bacterium | reverse complement strand
GTATCTTGGCATGCCGTCTTTTCCACGTACCTGCCGGCGATGCTGTTGGCGTTGGGCGTGGGCATCGCCTTACCTGCCATTCCAGTGCTGGCGCGCTCGTTCGATGTCGGTTTCGGCCTGGCCAGCTTCGTCGTGACCGCCTTTCTCATCGGCGGTACCGTCGGGACGATCCCCACCGGCTGGCTGATCGATCGTCTCGGCCGGCGGCCAATTCTGATCGGTGGACCAATCATCACCGCGGCGGTCGCCCTTCTCGTTGCCCGGTCGCAGACCTTTCCTGAACTTCTGGTCTACCGTTTCATTGACGGCTGGGCCGCCCAGATGTGGCTGCTCGCACGACTTGCAGCAATCTCCCACCGAGCAGCCGTCGGTCAGCGCGGCAGACAGGTCAGCTGGATGTACGGCATGGACAACCTGGGTCGTCTCAGCGGTCCACTGGTGGGTGGTTTTCTGGCAGCGAGCATGGGTCCGCGGAGTCCGTTTGTCGCGTACGCGGCGTTGGCCCTGGTTGCGCTCGTGCCAACCGTCGCGCTTGCAGCGGAAGTCCCGCACCGCGCACCGAATCTCAGTAGTGTTGCGAAGCCGGTGCCAGCCGCGCTGTGGCGGATCGTTGCGCCACGCCTGCCGTTCTTCGGCGTGGCATTCTTTTCAGCGGTCGCCCGCGGACCGATCTTCGCCGATATGCTCCACCTGTATGCCGCATTTACCTACAACTTGGACGCCAGCGGCATCGGCGTGCTCGCCACGGTCGCGAGTATGATCAGTCTGCCGATCAGCTTTCTGGCCGGCTGGCTGATGGACCACTTCGGTCGAAAAGCCACCATGGTGCCGGGCTTCGTTGGTGTCTCCATCATGATGTTGCTGCTGGCGGTAACCGCGCTCCTGCACCTGTCGCTGGTGTGGTACGTGGCCACGTTCCTGGCTGGAGTCGCGGCGCAAAGTCTGACTGGCGGATCGATCCAAACCATTGGCGCCGATGTTGCACCGCCGGAGGCTCGCGGACTATTCCTCGGCGTGTGGCGATTCACTGGCCAGATCGGCCAGACGGCAAGCCCGGTCGCATTTGCGTATCTCGCTTCCAGTACGGGTTATGGTTCGTCGTTTGTGTTCATTGCACTTGCAGCCGCCGCGACCGCGCTGCTGCTGATCACGCTGATTCCCGAAACAGGCAAAGCCCGGACGGCGATTGCGGCCACATGATGGATTCCATAGAGGTCGTCGCGCAACTCGGACTCGGTGCGGAATATACCGCCTGGGTGCGCATGCTCTCAGAAGTCGGCCAACCTCCGGACGGATTGCCAGATCTTTCACCGGATGACCTCGCCACGGTGGGGATGGAGCCACAGGATCAGCCGGACATTGTTGCCGCGTGCCAGGACGTCTTCGCAACACCGCCATGGCGCTGGCTCTTGGAGCGCGCCTATCACGCGGTTCAAAGAGACGTTGGTGACACCGAGAACATGCGTCCAATGCCCAACCTACCAGTGGAGCTTGGCACTAATGCCACGTGCTTCTGGATCGTGGTGTTCCTGTGCGCGGTGCGTGACATCCGCCACTGGCACCAGACCCAGGGTGTGCCCGACGACATCTCGATGGACACCCTCGCCGACCTCGGACGCCACACGCGACTGTACCGCCAGCGAAATGGCCGCACCGGCCTGGATACGCAATGGTGGATCAGCCTCGCGTTCCGCGGTGGCCTGTTTGGCATCGGCCGGCTGCAATATGCGCCATATCACCTGCTGACGGGCCCGGCCGGACCACTGTTCTGGTACGACGACGCGACCGCGGCTTCGCGTGGTCCAGGCTTTCGCCGGGGCGATCCGGTGGTCGGACTCCACATCCCTGACTCCGGTCCACTGACGCCTTCGGTGTGTGTTGACTCGTTCGCGCGTGCGCGCGCCTTCTTCCGCGAGCACGTTCCCGGCTACGCCGACGGCGTTGTGACCTGCACGTCGTGGCTTCTGGATGAGCAGTTGCAGCAGTATCTCGAGCCGGACTCCAACATCGTGCAATTTCAGCGCCGCTTCGAGTTGGTGCCTGGCACGCGCGACTCCGACGCCTCCGCCTTCCACTTCGTTTTCGGTCGCACACCTGATGCTCTCGATCAACTCCAGCCGCAGACGCGCCTGGAACGAGCCATCGTCGAGCACGTAAAAACCGGCGGCCACTGGCGCCTGCGCACCGGCTGGCTTCGCCTTAGCGAACAAACGTGAGGCACTAGTACACGTTGAAAATACGAGGAGTTGATTTGGGTCGAAAAGCTCAGGCGAGAACGAGTTTAATTTGGCAGTCGAGAAGCTCAGGCGAGAACGAGTTTAATTTGGCAGTCGAAAGACTGCGGTCTTTCTCCCCAGGGCCTACGCGGCCCTGGACCCCGCCGGTCTAACGCTCGGCAGTCCCGCACCGCGATGCGAATGTGCTTCGCGCCACAAAGGTGTGTGCTCCTCGAACCTTCGCATCCGCGAAGCGAAAGAGTCCAGACCACAGAGTGGTCATTCCTAGATACTGTTGCCGCGCCAATGTGCCCAGATTAGGCGAGTTTGGAGCGCTCAACCGGCGGGGTCCAGGGCCGCGTAGGCCCTGATATGGAAGGGTCTGTCAAGGGGTGTGATGCGGAGCAGATGCGTGCGGCGTGTGGCAGTT
>JAFAZN010000447.1 GCA_019239775.1 Chloroflexota bacterium | reverse complement strand
GGCGGCGGATCGCACGCGGCCGGCTTGGGCGCATGTTGGCGGCTTTCTGGCGCTCACCTTTGGGCTGACATGGCTGGTGGACCTCGGGATCTTCTGGCGGGGCGGCCTCGCCGTACCTGGAGCCGTGACCGTGATCCAACTGCAGATGCTCCTGCCGGCGTTTTCGGCGGTGGTGCTCGGCTGGCGTCTCTTTCCTGAGAACCCGCTGTACTTCCAGCGGTCCGTCGGACGCGCGCGGTGGTTCTATCACTACTACCTGTTGCTCACGATGGTGTACGTCGTCGGCAGCGTTGCGATCTTGTTTGCTCCCGCAGCGGGTCCGCTGCTGGTGGTGGCAGCGACGGTGCCGCAGGTGCTGGCGTTCCTCGGCCTGCCGATCCTGGTTGCGCTGCGCCTGGTGGCGGGCCGTGAAGGCATGGCGCGCGTCAAGCTCAGTTGGGGGCCACTCCGTTACTACGTGCTGTTGGGCCTGCCGTTCATCGGCTTTTATGTTCTGCAGGTCGGGCTGAATGGCATCTTCGGCCTGGGGCCGGCGACGGCCGCGCTCGTTCCTCCTCCACCGCCTGGACTCAGCTCGGACGTGTACGTCGTCGCGGTCGGAGTCCAGTCGGTCCTGCTCGCGCCAATTCTCGCAATCGTGCTGGCCTTCGGCGAAGAGTACGGCTGGCGTGGCTATTTGCAAGCGGAGCTGTGCAAACTTGGGCGGCTGCGAGGCGTGCTTCTCGTCGGCGTAATATGGGGCATGTGGCACTGGCCACTCATCCTGATGGGGTGGAGCTATCCTGGTTACCCTATCGCAGGACTGCTCCTGACAGTGTTGTTCACCATGGGTTTAGCTGTCGCTCTGGGATATGGGGTATTCAAATCCGGAAGTATTCTGCTTGCCGCGTACCTCCACGCGCTGAACGACCAGGTCACCGCGTTCCTCGTGTTTCTCGGCTTCAAGCCATTCGACCCGGTGTACTCATTTGGCGTGGGAATCTACGGCGTGGCGATACTTGCTCTCGTCGCCTTGCTGATTGTCCGCGACTCGCTCTGGCGAAGTTCAGTGCGCGCGATGGTCAACTCCCCCGCAGTGCCTACGCGCTCCGGGCAATGAGCTGGTGCAGGACGCGTTTCGGGCACTGGCTGACCCCCACCGCCGCACAATCCTGCGCGTACTCCGCCGCGGCGAACGACCGGCCGGGGAACTCGCAGCGGCTACTGGTCTTAGTCCGGCCGCGGTCAACCACCACCTCATGGTCCTGAAGCTGGCGGACCTCGTGCGTGTGGAGCGGCGCGGCCAATTCCAGGTGTACTCACTCAACACCACCGTCTTCCAGGACCTCGTGGCGGAGGTGCTCAGCCTCTTGACGGACCCGGAACACCCATCAGGAGAATCGCCGTGAACGTGCGCCGTCGCGCAATATCGCTTGCAGCCACCGGTACGGCGCTCGGCGCATCGCTCCTGGCATATCCGTTCTTGCCGCGTCGTGTTGCGACTCATTTCCGTTGGGACGGACGCCCCGACCGGCATACTGGGCGCGGTGTGGCCACGCTGCGGACTCCAGCGCTCATGGCGGGCATTGCAATCCTCAATCAACGGCTGGGGGCGTGGCCAGGTGGGAGCGATCGCGAAGATACTGAGTCCGGCGTGCAGGCGCTCGGCGAAGCCATCGATGTTGCCGAACTTGGTCTCCTGCTCAATCATGTGGCGTTGCTTGCAAACGGGCTCTCGCTCCCGATGGACATGCAACGTGTACCGCGCGCGATATGCGGTGTGCTGCTGATTGCACTTGGCAATGTGCTGCCGAAGCTCCCTCGCAATCCGATAGTCGGCATCAGAACGCCGTGGAGCCTCGCGGATCCAGCCGTCTGGGAGCGTACGCACCGTCTTGCAGGCTACCTTTGCGTGCTGGCCGGGCTGGCGACGCTGGCAGCGGTGCCGGCGCGCGGTCGGGTCGCGACGCGGGTGCCGGTTCTCGCGTCTCTTGTAAGCGCAATCATTGCGGCGGCGTATTCCTGGGTTGTCTATCGACAGCGAAGTCGACCGGGGGGCCTCCAGGAGTAGAGGCTCTTTCGTTCGCGATCGCAGCGCAGTCCAGGTGCAATTAAACCGATATGCTGGTATCGGCGGCATGCCAGATCGGCGGCGAGCGGTACATTTGGACACAGGTGTCGCGACGCGACAGCGCATCAGTCCAGCGCGCATTGATCTGATCCGCGCCGCCGCCCGGCGGGAGTTCGCCCAACATGGTTTCGCCGGCGCGACCATGCGCGATATCGCCGCGCAGGCGGGCATCACCATCTCCACGCTGTACTTTCACTGCGCTACCAAGGAACAACTGCTGTTCGATGTCCTGCAAGATGCGATCGAGCGGTTATCAACCGGTTTGGACCAAACGCTGGAAGGCGCCGGTCCGTCGCAAGCCGACCGGCTCGCGGCGGCAATCCGGCACCACATCCTCGCGTGCGCCAGACAGGATTTTGGCGCGGCCGTCACAGCCAACGAATTGCGCGGCCTGGGTAGTCGGTTGAGGCGACGCTACGTGGCGAGCCGCGATCGGTACGAGCAGCGTTTCCGCCAGATCGTCGAGGCCGGCATCATCGACGCAGAGTTCGAGCCGGTGGATGTGAGTGTGATCGTCGCGGGGATTCTGGGCATCGGCTTCAACGTTTCGCGATGGTTCAAAGCGCGCGGACGTCTATCGGCCGAGCAGGTCGCCGACGAGTACGCGCGGTTCGTGCTGCGCGGCCTCTGCAAAGCCTATCGCGGCTGAGTCGGTGGATCAATCAAGCGTTGACCGGTTGTGCCACGGCGCCTAGACTTGCAGCTAGATCAAGCGCTTGATCGAGGGAGGGACGACTTCGATGATTGGCACCGTGTTCGGATACGTCGCACGTCTCCTGGCCGGCGCTGGCCTGATTGTCGGTGGGTTGCTGGCACCGGTCGCCGCGCACGCGGACAACAACGGCACGGCTGATTCCAGTGCCCTCGAGAGCCTGGATGCTGCCGCGGTCCAGGACGCGGCGGCATCACCCTTGATACCAGCGAAGCTGGCTTGCGCCGCGCTGCTGCAAAGCGGAACCACCGGACCGTCCGGGGCAACCCAGCCGGGGGTGCCGGACTTCTCGCAGATCGACGACTTTCCGACGCGGATCACGACTGCCAACATGGTCGCCGCCAGTGGCCAGGCGCCCGAGTACTGCGATGTTCTCGGCTATATCCAGCCGCAAATACACTTTGAATTGAAGCTGCCGACCACCACGTGGCAAGGTCGCTACCTGCAGCTTGGGTGCGGCGGGTTCTGCGGATCGGTGAATCCGACGACGTTCCCGGCGTGCGATCAGCAGCTGGGTGGCGACTTTGCGCTGGCTGCTACCGATGATGGGCACACCGGCGGAAACGCTTTCGATGGACTCTGGGCGGGCGATGACGAGCAGCTTCGCATTGACTTCGACTATCGAGCGGTGCACGGTCTGGCGGTCGTTTCGAAAGCGATCATCAGCGCGTTTTATGGGCAGGCACCAGTCCGCGCGTATTTCAGCGGGTGTTCGGACGGTGGTCGTGAAGGGTTGATGGAGGCGCAACGTTACCCGGATGACTTCAACGGCATCATCGCCGGTGCGCCAGCGAACTTCTGGGCGTTTCTGCCGACTGAAGCCACCGACTGGGTTGTCAGGGCCAATCTCGATCCTAGCGGCCACCTCATCATCGACGCCGCACATGCCGCGGTTCTGCACGCGGCGGTACTGGCGGCGTGTGACGATTTAGACGGACTGCACGATAACCAGATCGACGACCCGCGCGCTTGCCAGTTCGATCCGGGCACGATCGAATGCCCGGGCGGTGGAGCTGGCGCCAACTGCCTGAGCGATGCGCAGGTCAGTGCCGCGCGCACCATTTACGACTTTCCGCATACGCCATCCGGCGAGCGGCTCTATCCGGGTCCGGGCGAGGAGCGCGGCAGCGAGCTGGGCTGGACACTGCCGATACCATGGCTCAGTCCACCACCTGGCGCGCCAATGCTGGCGTTCAGCGCCGCCGACAATTACCTGCGCTATATGGCATTGCCGGTGGGTCAGAGCGGGCTCAACGCAGAGAACTTCGCGTTCACTCGGCAAGAATTTGAACGCGTTGCGCGAGAGGGTTTGAAAGGTACGGCGATTGACCCGGACCTCAGTCGCTTCAGAGCCCATGGCGGCAAGCTCATCCTGTACCACGGTTGGGCCGACCCACTGATTCCGCCGCGCGGCACGGTGGATTACTACGCCGTCCTCCAACGGACGATGGGAGGACCGACGGCGACTCGCGAGTTTGCACGCCTGTTCATGTTTCCGGCGATGTTCCACTGTGGCGGGGGCGGGCCTACACCCAACACTTCAGACGTCCTTCTGGATCTGGTCAAATGGGTCGAACAGGATCAGGCTCCCGACGAGCTGATTGGCGTGCAAACCGACGCAGCCGGCCACGTCGTGCGGACGCGGCCCGCCTTTGCATACCCGCTCGTCGCTCGTTATACAGGCTCGGGAAGCAGTGATGATGCGGCCAACTTCGAGGCGGCCCCGCCGACGCATACCTACGCCGACGCAATAGACTGGGCTGGTGAGGACTTGATGCGACGTGGCGACGACTGAGGGAAGGCAAGGAGCACGACGGATGCGCTTTCATCTGCTATCGGCTTTGATTGGCGTGTTGACGTTACTCGCCACCGCGTGCTCCGCGCTCGGTTCACCACAAGCGCAGTCGACGGGTCCGATTAAAATCGGAATGGTCACTTCGCTCACCGGCAATTACGCGCCGCTGGGCACCAATGACAAACTGGCTGCGCAGCAAATCGTGGACTCGGTGAACGCCGACAACGGTGTCAGCGGCCGTAAGATCGACCTCGAGATCGTTGACGATGGCTCGGATCCCAACCAGAGCGTGATCCAGTTCAACAAGGTCATCGGTGATGGCGCGGTAGCCGTACTTGGTCCCCCACAATCAACCGCGGACCTGGCTCTGAAACCGCTGGCGAATGAGAAGAAGATCCCGACGATTTCGCTCGGCGCGGCTGATGAGCAGGTGGTGCCGGTCACTCCGTATATGTGGATGACCGCGCCGCTGTCGAGCCAGGTGGCCAACGTCTGTGTGAACTTCATCAAGTCGCAAAGCAAGACCAAGCTGGCAATGCTGTACGACACGAAGAACGCCTACGCCGTCTCCGGTCATGACTCCACGAACAAGGCGCTTGGCGCCGCCGGCATCCAGCTGGTGGACGACGAGACGTTCGAAACGTCGCAGACCAACTTTGCTCCGCAGTTCGCCAAGATCGCCGATGCGCATCCGGACTTTCTGCTGGTGTGGGCGACTGGCGCGCCGCCGGTCGTCATTACCAAGGCCTGGGCCGACATGAACACGGGTATTCCGCTCATGATGACCGCGGCCGAGGCATCCACGCTCTACGTGCAGCCATCTGGTGCCGCTGCCGAGGGCGTTTTCGTGCAGGCGTCGATGGGCGTCCTCGGTCAGTCTTTACCATCCAGCAACAAGTACAAGAAGCTCGTCGACGACTTTGCCGGGCCGTTTCAGCAAGCCAACAACTACTACCCACCGCAGTTCGCATGGGATGGCATGATCGCCGCCACACTTCTGGTTGACGCAATCAAGCGCAAAGGCGCGAGCAGCGATCAAATCCGCGATGGACTGGACTCGGTCGATCTTGAAACACCCCAAGGCCGCTACGCGTTCACACCGCAGAAGCACAATGGCATGCCGGACTCCGCCAACCTGATGTCGGTGATCAAAGGCGGCCAATTCACGCCTGCGCCCGGCGTAACCCAGGATCAGCTTGCGGCCGCGGGCTCCTGAGTGCACAACTGAAATGTGATCGTTCAGGCGGAGGCGCTGACGCGGCGTTTCGGCGGCGTTGTTGCTGTTGACAACGTCAGCCTGGGTGTGGGCGAAGGCGAGCTGGCCGCCGTCATCGGCCCGAATGGCGCTGGCAAATCCACACTGTTTCACCTGATCAGCGGACATTTGCGGCCAGATCATGGCCGGGTGGTGCTGCGCGATCGTGACGTCTCCAGCCTGTCGCCAGATCGGAGGGCGCAGCTGGGAATGGCGATCGCGTTTCAAACGGTGCGTCTGTTCCGCGGTATGACGGTTCTCGAAAACGTCATGGTTGGCGGTCACGCCTGGACGCGGAGTGGGTTTGCAAGCGCATTGTTGCGGTTGCCGAGCCATCACCGAGATGAGTCGCAGATCCACCTCGAAGCGATGCGTGCCTTACGGCTGGTCGGATTGGAGTCCGCTGCTCATAACGTCGTCGAAACGTTGCCGCTGGGTGTGCAGCGCGCCGTTCAAATCGCGCGGGCCCTGTGCGGTCGCCCAAGCGTATTGCTGTTGGATGAGCCTGCGTCCGGCCTCCGAAGCGCGGAGCGCAACCGAGTGGCACGGTTGCTGGAGACACTCCGCGACGAGGGTTTATCGATGCTGCTGGTCGAGCACGACGTGGCATTTGTCACGCGGGTGGCCGGACGAATCACGGTAATGGACCGCGGCAAGGTCATCGCGCAAGGAGCACCGGCTGAGGTGCGGCGCGATCCCGTGGTGATCGCCGCGTACCTGGGGCAAGAGCGTGGGAGCTCGCCTGGTGCTTGAGGTGCGGGATCTCGTCGTGCGTTATGGTGCGGCGACGGCGCTGGACAGTGTCAGCTTGCGCATCGAGCGTGGCGAAATGGTCGCGCTAATTGGGCCAAATGGAGCTGGTAAAACGACGCTTCTGAATACGGTGTGCGGTCTGCTCGCACCGGCGAGTGGTTCGTTCCAGCTTGACGGTCGTATTGTGCAGGTGCCCGAGGGCCGCCAGCTATTTGGCGATATGACGGTCGAAGACAACTTGCGGCTGGGCGCCTGGCGCGTGCGGGACCGCGACCCGGCCCGGGTGTTTGGGGTATTTCCGAGATTGTCCGAGCTGCGCCGCCGGGTTGCCGGAACACTTTCGGGCGGCGAGCAACAAATGGTGGCCGTGGGCCGCGCGCTGATGGCCGATCCGGATCTGCTCGCTGTCGACGAGCTTTCGCTTGGACTTGCGCCAATGGTGGTCGACGATCTGGCCGACCACCTGTTGCGGTTGAACCAGGAGCGCGGCATGGCGGTGCTGCTGGTGGAGCAGAATGCGCGGCTCGCACTTCAGTTGTGCCCGCGGGCATACGTGCTTGAAGCGGGACGAATTGCGCTGAGCGGTGCGTCGTCGGAGTTAGCGCGCAGCCCCGCGGTGCAGGTGGCATATCTCGGCGGGGCCACGGACGAAGCAGCTACGTGACGCTGTTTCTGCAGTACGCGGCAAGTGGAGTTGCAACCGGTTGCGCGTTCGCGTTGGTAGCGACCGGATTCGTGGCAATTTACCGGGTCACGCGAGTCGTGAACTTCGCGCAGGGAGTCTTCGCGGTATTAGCGGGGATGCTCGCGTTTAGCCTGCTCGGGTGGGGTGTTCCGCACATCCTGGCAGAGTTTGTCGCCGTGGTTGTCGCCGGTGTCTCGGGTGCGGCAGTCGGATGGGTTGCGCTTGGCCGGCGGGACACCACACCGCTGGCCAGCCTGATTATCACGCTGGGTCTGGGAATCGGTTCCTACGCCGCGCTCATTCTGATCTGGGGCGACCAACCGATTTCGTTCGACGGTCTCAAGGGCAATCTACTCGTCGGCGGCGTCGGCATGCAGGCGCAGTACGTCATGGTGATCTGCATGACGGGGGTGGCGTTTGCTGCGCTGGGTTGGTTTTTCAACCGCACCTATATTGGTCGCGGACTAACGGCTTGCTCCAGTAACCCCCGCGCTGCGCGTCTGGTTGGCATCGACGTGCATGCGATGGGATTGGTGGCGTTCGGTCTTGGCGGAGCGCTCGGTGGCCTGGCGGGCGTCCTCCTGACGCCGCTTCAGCCGGTGGCGTTCAATTCGGATGTAGGAATCGCCATCAATGGCTTTGCCGCGGCGATCTTTGGCGGACTGTTGCGGCCAGGCGCTGCGCTAATCGGTGCGCTAGTGTTGGGCGTCGCCGAAGCACTGGTGGCGGGCTACGGTCAAGCATCGCTTCAGAGTGGTGCGGCGCTGCTCATCATGCTGGGGATCATGGTGTGGCGCGCCAGCCGTGCGTCTGTTCTCACCGCTGAAGAGGACAACGCGTGAAGCGCATACCTGGTGGATGGGCGACGCTCGCGGTCGCAGTGATCCTGCTTCTGCCGTTGGTTTTACCTGAAGCCTTGCTCACGATCTTCATCTTCATTGGACTGGCGACGATCGTGGTATCGGGCCTGTCACTGCTGATGGGGTTCGCCGGGCAAGTCTCGCTGGGACAGGCTGGCTTTTACGCGATCGGCGCGTACGCTGCCGCGCTCCTGGCGCGTGATTTCGGTGTCTCACCGCTCATCGGTCTGGCTGTTGCGCCGGTGGCAACGGCGCTGATTGCTTGCATCGTGGGTCTGCCGCTGCTGCGGCTGCGGGGGCATTACCTCGCATTCGGGACGCTTGCGTTTCACCTCATCACACTGTCGATCCTTGGCGAAGCTAAAGACATAACCGGTGGCGACACCGGATTGGCCGGGATTCCGCCATTCGGAATTGGTCCAGTTGTGGTGGCGGGGCCGTTCAAGTCCATCATATTCGGCTATCTCGCCTGGATATTGGCGCTGCTGACATTGCTGTTCAACAGAAATCTCGTGCGTTCGCGGCCCGGCCGAGCGCTGCGCGCGCTTGCAGCCAGCGAGGCCGGCGCGCTGGCTTCCGGTGTTTCGGTTGGCCGCTACAAGCTCCAGGTCTTTGTGCTTTCAGCCGCGTACGCAGGCCTGGCCGGTGGCGTGTACGCGTTCTACGTCTCATACATTGCGCCCGGCTCGTTCCCGCTGGTGGAGTCGATCGAATTCTTGATTATGGCCACCGTCGGAGGCCTCGGCTCGGTGTGGGGTGCGGTGGTGGGAGCCACACTGGTCAGCCTGTTGGTGCAGTTGCTACAAGCGCTCGGAACGTTTCCGGGCATGCCGCTGCGCGCCCCCGCCATTTTCTCGTACGCGGTCTACGGTTTGATCCTTGTGGGTGTGATGCTGGTGCTACCGTCCGGGATCGTGCCGGCCCTCCGGTTGGTGTTCGGCAAGAGAGATCGCAGCTGAGCATGAATGGCAAAATGGTGTGAATGCACGACGCCGTCGATCGGCAGCTTGCCAACGTAGGACCGCGGCTGCGGGCGATGCGGCAACAGCGGGACATGACGCTTGGGGATCTCTCGGCGGCCACCAACATTTCCGTCAGCACTTTGTCGCGACTGGAGTCCGGGCACCGCCGGCCGAACCTCGAGCTGCTGTTGCCGCTGGCGCACGCCTACGCCGTGCCGCTCGATGCGTTGATCGGCTCACCCTCGGTCGACGACCCGCGCGTGCAAGCGCTGCCGTTCGAAAGCCATGGCATCACGTATGTGCCGCTCACGCGGCGACCCGGTGGGCTGCAGGCGTACAAGCTCATCATCCCGGCCAGTCGGGCGGCGCAGGAACCCGAGCCGCGCGTGCACGAAGGGTACGACTGGCTGTACGTGATCAGCGGCCGCCTGCGCCTGGTGCTGGGTGAGCACGACCTGATCCTGCGCGCGGGCGAGGCTGCGGAGTTCGACACCCGGGTGCCGCACTGGTTCGACCGGGCCGGTGCTGAGGCGGTCGAGCTGCTAACGCTGGTCGGACCACAGGGCGAGCGGGTGCACGTTCGCGCCCAGCCCGCCCCGCAGAGCTAATGACAGTGGACCCCGCGGAAGATTGTGCTGCTCAACCCTCGCGTCAACGCTCCGGCGGGTAAGCGCGCCACAGCACCAGCAGGCTGCGCGCACTCGGTCCGAGCGTTTCGTCCTCGACCAGGGCTCGCGCCGCGGCAATGCTCTCGGATGTCGGGCCTGCACTCTCGATCGAGGTGAAGGCGGAATAGCGCAGCTCGATCGGCTCATTGCCGTCACGCGCAACGTCGCGCAGCGTCGCAATGACTCCGGACACGTCAACGAAGGCGCGCAGGGCCACCGCCGCACCGACGCGCGGCGCATCGGCAGCCAACTCGGCGAGCACACGTTGCAGCGCTGCCGCCACGCGTGCGCGATCAACCTCAGGCCAGCTCTTATTCCGAAGACCGCGCACAGCCTGAAGACGAACCTCGTCCGGCTGCTCGGCGTCCGCCAGTATCAGCAGCCAGTTCTCGAGCTCATCGCGCAACGTCGCAAGTGTGACCGACATCGTACGCATGCGCCTTGCTTTGACTGTGCATCGCTGTGCAGTTGCATCTGTGTCCGCGTGGCCCTGCTACACTAGCGCCCGTTTCCCGTGGGCGAGCGACAGGGGGAGTCGTTTCGCGGTTTGCTGCTCCGCTACCGCGGGCGGACGAACCTCACTCAACGCGAGCTAGCCGAGCGGACTGGCGTCCACCCGCGCTCTGTACAGGATTGGGAAGCGGGCCTGAGCTATCCCAAGACAGAACGGGTAGAGGTGCTGGTCGGCGCCCTGCTGGAGGCGGGTGGATTCGCCAGTGGCTTCGAGCTGGCGGAGGCACAGGCGCTGTGGGATGCCGTCGAGCTAGAGGCACCGGTGCATCGCCCCTCGTTCGATGCAGCCTGGTTCAAGCGGTTGCTCGCGGCCCGACATGTTGTGCCGGTCGTGTCCACCCCGACCGTTCCGTCCGGTCCCACACCGCGCACAGAAGACTGGGGTGAAGCGCCCGACCTGGTGACATTCGTCGGTCGAACGGACGAGCTCGCGCTCTTGCGGCGCTGGGTGCTCGACGAGGGATGTCGGCTGCTGGCCGTCTTGGGCATGGGCGGTATTGGCAAGACGAGCCTTGCCGCAAAGCTTGCCGAAGAGATGTCGCCGGCGTTCCAGTACGTCTACTGGCGAAGCTTGCGGGATGCGCCCGCGCCTGAAGATTGGCTCGCTGGTGCGATTGGGTTTTTGTCCAAACACGAGCTTGCAATGCCAGCGAGCATGTCGGAACGCGTGGCTGCGCTGTTGCGACAGCTCCGTGCCGCACGCTGCTTGTTGGTGCTGGACAACTACGAGACGGTCTTCGAACCGGGAAAACCCGCGGGCCAGTACCGCGAGGGCATGCAGGGCTACGGCCGCGTGGTCGAGGCCATCGGCGAAAGCGCGCATCAAAGCTGCCTGCTGCTGTCGAGTCGCGAGGCTCCGCGGGAGGTGGCGCTCCTCGCAAGTGGGTCCGTTCGCGCATTCGCACTGGGAGGTCTGGGGCCAGACGAAACGCAAGTGTTGCTGACGCCCAAGCAGCTTAGAGGCACGCCTCAGGCATGGACCAACCTGACTACTCGGTTCGGCGGCAACGGTCTCGCACTGAAGCTTGTCGGTGAGAACATCCGTGAGCTGTTTGATGGCGACATTGATGCGTTCCTCGAGTCGGCCGGTGCGGCCGGACCCTTCGGCGACATCCGTTCGCTGCTTAGCAATCAGGTTGAGCGCAGCACGGCCCCCGAACGGCAGGTGCTGCGCATCCTGGCCGTCGAGCGCGAGCCGATGCGTGTGGCGTCGCTTCTTTCGCTCCTTGGGCCGAGCGTTGGGCTCGGCGCGGTGCTGGAAGCCCTCGAGGGGCTACGCAGGCGTTCGCTCGTAGAGCGTGCCGACCGAATTGGAGCCGCCGCCTTTTCTCTGCAATCAGCGGTGCTGGAGTACGTCACCGACCGGCTGGTTGAAGACATCGCGGAGGAAATCGCGCGCGGTGAGCCCAGGCTCTTGGTCGAGCTGTCCGTGATTCAGGCGCAGGCGAAGGAATATGTGCGACAGACGCAGGAACGACTAATTGGGATTGCCATTCTGAAGTTCCTCGCAGCGCAACACGCGCCACCTGGCGTGGAGCGCCGGCTCATAGACCTGCTTGAAAATTGGCGCGGCACATCGCCCGAATTGCAGGGTTTCGGGCCGGGCAACGTCGTCAACCTGTTGCGCGTGCTGCGCGGTGATCTCAACGGACTCGACCTGGCCGACCTGGAGCTGCGGCAGCCGTATCTGGCCGTACACGCCGAAAACACCAGTCTTGCAGGCGCGCATCTCAGTGAGGCGGTGATTGCGGAACCGATGAGCGCCATTGTCTGCACAGCCCTGGGCGCTGACGCGCGCTACGTGCTGGCGGGCACCCACGAAGGCGCCATGCGGATGTGGGAGGTCGCAGGTCGAGGGCTGATGCTCGACGCGTTGACGCGTAACGGGCCGGTATGGTCAGTCGCTCTTGGTGCGGATGCCCGGTGCGTTGCGACCGCATCCGGCGACGGCAACGTTCGCTTGTGGGACGTCGGGACCGGCGAGTGTGTGCAGGTTCTTAAGGGACTGTCGCGCGGGGCGCGCGGCGTGTCGCTGAGCGGTGACGGCAAGCGCGTCGCCGGCTGCGGACCCGACGGCACCGTCCGGATCTGGGATGCAGCAACCGTCGAAGCGCTGCACGTTTTGACAGGCCACGTCGGTGAGGTCTGGAGTGTGGCCCTCAGCGCGGACGGGCAGCGTCTTGCAAGTGGTGGCGCGGATGGAACTGTCCGCGTGTGGGATGCACGCATTGGCAAGTGCATTCACGTTCTCAGTGGTCACACGGCGGCAGTTCTGAGTGTGGCGCTGAGCGCCGATGCGCCATACGTCGCGAGCGGCGGAGCGGATGCCACGATTCGGCTCTGGGATGTGGCAACCGGTCAGGGTCTGCACGTGCTCAGCGGGCACCCAGCGGGCACTCGCGCCGTTGCCTTGAGCGCGTCAGGGCAGCGGCTCGCGAGTTGTGGCCTGGACGGCAACGCGCGCGTCTGGGACGTCGCGAGCGGGCGCTGTTTGCAAATACTGACGGGTCACGTTGGAGAGGTTCGGGGCGTCTCTTTGAGTCCGGATGGGCGGTACGCCGCAACCGGTGGAATTGACGGAGCGGTGCGCATCTGGGACGTGCTGACGGGCGCGTGCTTGCACATTCTTGCCGGACACGCGGCCGCATTCTGGGCTATTGGATTGAGTGGTCGCGATGGGCGAGTTGTGGCGGGTCTCACGCTCGACCGCAAAGTTCGACTCTGGGACACCTCAACCGGAGAGTGCTTGCGCGTGTTCCCGTCGCCGTCCGGCGAGGCGCGCTGCGTTGCCGTGAGCGAGACCGGTGCACATCTGGCAACAGGCGGCGCGGATGCGTGCGTTCGCGTGTGGGATACGACCACTGGCGATTGCACGCGTGTCATCAAAACGGGCACGTCGATCTTGAGTGTTGGGTTTGCCGCTGAGGGTGGTTTGCTCGCCGGCGGAGGCGCGGATGGAAGCGTACGTGTTTGGGACGCCGGAACTGGCGAGTGCCTCCACGTCCTTCTCGATCGTGGACCCTCCGCATGGACGCTTGCACTGACGCGTGATGGCAGCGTCCTGGCAAGCTCACCGCATGACAACACCGTGCGTCTCTGGGATGCGCGGACCGGGGACTATCTGGGAGAACTCCGGGCGGAGACCGTCCTGCTGGCGATCGCGGTGAGCGCGAATGGCGGACGAATCGCGGCCGGCGGCGCTAATTCGAGCCTCCATGTGTGGGACGTTCCGAGCGGCAGCTGTATCGCTGAATTCAGTGGCCATACCGGAGAGATACGGTCCGTGGCGCTGAGCGCCGACGGCGGGCGGGCTGTCAGCGGTAGCCTGGACGGCACGATGCGCGTGTGGGACCTGGCAGCCGGGGAATGCCGCGCAACATTCCGCGAGCACCCAGCACCGGTTTGGGATGTTGGATTGAGCGCGGATGGTCGTCTGGCTGCCAGCGCCAGTCTTGATGGAACACTGCACATCTGGGACGTTGATCGTGGTGTGACCACCCGCACGCTGCGGCCCGATCGTCTTTACGAGGGAATGGATATCACCCGGCTGAGTGGCGTGACGCAAGCGCAGCGTAGCGCGCTGCTTTCGCTCGGGGCCTGGGAGAAGGCAGCCAGAGCGTGACAACTGTGCCGTGGCCTTCGCCGGGGCTTTCGGCCCAGATGCGTCCTCCGTGCGCCTCCACAATCTGACGGCAGATAAAAAGACCCAGTCCGTGACCTGAGATCTGTCTGCGCCTCGAATTCGCCGCGCGAGAACCTTGTTCGAAAATGCGCTGCCGAGATTCCTGAGGGATACCAATGCCCGCGTCCCTCACGCTGAGACAGAGGCCGTCTCTGTTTCGCTGCAGGCGCACATGGATCGGGCCGCCGTCGGGTGAGTACTTGACGGCATTTTGCAGAAGATTGATAAGCACCTGCTGAAGGCGCTCCGCGTCTGCAACCAGCCTGCATGGTCGGGCGGGCAGTTCGATGTGGACCTCGCGCGCGGGAACCAACTGATGCGAGAAGCGCCGAGTCGTACTGGCTACGAGCGCATCAACTGACAGTGGAGCCAGTCGCAGTACCAACTCGCGATCGGCTGCGCGAGCACTGACCAGGTCGCGCATCAACTGGGCAAGTCGCCGCGACTCGTCGTGGATCTCCTGGAGCACACTGCGCCACTGTTGTGGCGACAGTCCACCCGCCAGCCCCAGGGCGATGGCTGAAACGTTGTCGGCGTCGCGGTCGCCGTCTGTATTGAGAAGCAACTCGGTCAGTCCGCTGATGATCGACGCCGAGGTCGCGAGGTCGTGACTGACCAGCGCGACCAACTCGTTGTTGAAGCAGCGGTCGAACGCCCCTTCGTTCGCCAGTGCCAGTTGGTCCATGGCTAAGGCCAGTGTCCCGGCGTCGTGGCAAGCGGCGCCTGGGTGCGAATGTGGGTGCCGGTGTGCCGGTCAGTCACATCCAGACACAGAGAGCGGCGGGTGGCCGAGATCCCCCCGGGCAGGGGTAACAAGCCCGCCCAAAAGTACCGACACTCGTTCCGAGACATTCACACGGCGGCCAAACGCCGTCGATCGGGAGGCAATCGCGTGCCAGTTCGGCGCAGCATTTCATTCTTCGGCTCAGTCCTGGCGGCAACGTTGCTGCTTGGATCGGCGCTGGTTGCTCCAGCGGCCGCGGCCAGCAGTTCAACGGTCGTTTCACTTGATCCGACTCAGAAGCTGCATCCGCTCCTGCAGTACGGGGCCCTCGTAGATCCAAGTGGCCTGGTGCAGGTCATCGTCCAGAAGAACCGGCCTGACCTGGTGTCGGACCAGGTTGCCGCCGCGGTGCCTGACCTTCACGTCAGCGAGGATTTCCAGTCCGTTCCGGCATTTGTAGCGACCCTACCGTACGCGTCGCTGGCGGCGCTCGCGGCGAATCCCAACGTGCGCTACGTTTCGCCCGATTCACCGGTGCAGGTGATTCCGTCGACGTTTCTCCACGCGGGGGGCAAATCGGCGCCACGCCCTCCGGCCCCCAAGCCAGCCCAGCCGCCGAAGTCCGGCTTCGATCCGTCGCATCTCCTGACGGTGTACCCATTTGTCTCGGGCGCAACGGAGGCCTGGACGGGCGCAGCATCACGCGATCATCACAGTGAGACTGGCGAGAAAATCACCGTAGCGGTCATCGACAGTGGTGTTGATAGCGGTCTGTCGGACTTTGCCGGTCAGGTTTTGGCCGTCAACGTCAATCCCAACTCCTCCACTGCGGGCGACGGTTATGGCCACGGTACGCATGTGGCGGCCATCATCAACGGCCACGACGCGGATGGCCAGTACTACGGCATCGCTCCCGCCGCGACCGTTATCAGCGTGAAAATCGCCGATGACCAGGGCATCGCGTACGAGTCGGACCTGTTGCGCGGCCTGGATTGGGTGGGTGCCAACCGTGACGCCTATCACATCCGGGCGGTCAACCTGTCTGTCTCCAGCGGCGTGGCTTCGAGTTATTCAGTAAGTCCGGTCGATGCAGCCGTCGAAGGTCTGTGGCGCGCCAACGTGACCGTCGTCGCCGCCGCGGGCAACCTCGGCTCGGCGGACGACGCGGTGTGGTACGCGCCAGGTAACGATCCGTACGCCATTACGGTCGGCTGCCTCGACGATAACCAGACCGTGGAGTCCGCGGATGACAGCCTTTGCCCGATCAGCAGTCGGGGTGTGACGGAGGACGGCTTTGCCAAGCCGGACCTGGTGGCGTCGGGACGCAAGGTGGTGAGCGCGCTGTCGCGCGGCGTCGACGGCAACGGCTCGGTGGTGGGTGCCGAGTTTGCGAGTCGCATCACCTCGGATGGTCGCCACATCCGCCTGAGCGGTACATCGATGTCCGCGGCGATGGTGACAGGCGCAATTGCCCTGTTGCTGCAGCACCACGATGGCCTGGCACCGGCGCAGTTGAAGCAACTGCTCATCAGCTCGAGCACCACCTATCCGGGTGAGCCCGACCACGCTGGCGCGCTCAACATCGCTGCAGCCCTCGCCGCCTCTGACCATCCGCAATCGAACCACTACGTCCCGCTGCCGCTGACCGGTACTGCGCCGAGTGATGGCTCGGACGCGCTCGTGTGGGACGGCTCGCGTTGGGCCAACACGTACTGGGACGGTTCGCGGTGGGCGAGCAGCTACCTCGACGGCAGCCGCTGGGCCGGCGCCACCTGGGACGGCTCCCGCTGGGTGAGCGCCTACTGGGATGGGTCGCGCTGGGCGAGCGCCTACTGGGACGGTAGCCGCTGGGCCGCCTCGGATTTGGACGGCAGCCGCTGGGCGAGCGCCTATTGGGACAGTAGCCGCTGGGCCGGTTCGGCGTGGGACTAGTCGCAAGCATCACTGAGCCACGGGCCGCCTACTACGTGTAGGCGGCCTTGCTGCCGATGATCTATCAGACCATGCCGCGCCGCGTCTACGTCTTTGTCTGCGGCACCTACCTTCTCGGGCTGGGGGTACTGGCGGTTGCCTTCAGCCTGCCAGCCTCGAGCATGCAATGGTCGTGGTGGGGCGCGGCCCTCTTGCTGGCGAGCATGGTGCTGGCTGAGTCCGGGGCAGTCGAACTGACACGGGAAGGGGATCGCGCCGTCCACGTGGTCTCGGTCTCCACCATTCCACACGTCGCGGCCGTCTTGTTGCTGCCGCCCTGGCTTGCCGCGGCGCTAGCCGGCGTCGGCATGCTCATCGATGAAACCCGCGCACGCCGCGGGCCGCTCCAGATGTGGTTCAACGTCGCGTGTACCACGGGCAGTGTTGGCCTGGCAGCGATCGAGGCGCAGCTCTTTCACGTCACCGGCGACCGGCTCGGCAACGGTGACTGGTTGCAGTTCCCCGCGCTGCTGGCGATTGTGCTCACCTACTCCGCCAGCAACACGCTCCCGGTCGCAGGTATCGGCGCACTGGTCGGTGGTGGTTCGTTCTGGCGGCGCGCAGCGCAGAACGCGCAGCAAACGATGCCAACCATGCCGGCGCTGGCCATGATCGGAGCGCTGGCTGCATTCGTCTGGGTCAAGGACCCGAACTGGATGCTGGTGGGCCTGATTCCGGGCGTCGTTTCGCAGATGACCCTCCTGTACATCGCGGCGCGCAATCGAAAGGCGAAACACCTGGTTGCCCTCGACGGACTCGGACGATCGCTGTCGGGCGGGCTGTCAGCAGACGAGGTGTTCGAGAGTGTGACTGAACATCTTCGGCAGGTC
Source organism: Chloroflexota bacterium (assembly GCA_019239775.1). Classification (GTDB taxonomy): domain Bacteria; phylum Chloroflexota; class UBA6077; order UBA6077; family CF-72; genus CF-72. Next base: position 16,711 of record JAFAZN010000447.1, on the reverse strand, counting down.
GCCGGCGTGCAGTTCGCGTTCATGCACCTGGATGAAGGCCAACGGCTGCTGATCGGGTGCGACGTGGCGGATGCGCACACACGCGCGTTCGGGCTGGACCTCGTGAGCAAGGCGTCCACCAGCCAGGCCCGAGTCTGGTTGGATGACGCACTCTCGCGCAGTTGGCTGGTGCTGCCGCTCCTGAGCCAGTCACGCTGCACTGGATGTCTGGGCATTGTCGGTCAGGGCCCGGGCGCCTTCAAGCGAGACGACCTGGAGTTCTTTGGACTCATTGCCGAACGCGTCCGGCTCGCGCTGGAGGCCGCGCGACGCGCGCACGAGCTGGTACGGATGGCGTACCACGACACCCTCACCGGTTTGCCGAACCGCGCACTCCTGCTGGACCGCCTGGAGCAGATCCTGGTACGACCGCACGCCGATGGCCGTAGAGCGGCGGTGTTGTTGCTGGACCTCGACAATTTCAAACTGATCAACGACAGTCTTGGACATCACGCCGGCGACGAGCTGCTCATCGCAGTAGGACGCAAATTGACAGCGACCGTTCGCCCGGGTGATACGGTGGCCCGCCTCGGCGGCGACGAATTCGTTGTCCTGCTGCCGGAGGTGCACGACGACCGCGAAGCCGTCGCCATGGCCGAACGCATCTCAGACATGCTGCACCAGCCGTTTTCTGTCGCCGAACGCGAAGTCGTCGTCAGCAGCAGCATCGGGCTTTCGCTCAACGATCTCTCAGGTGATCGGCCGGAGCGCTTGCTGCGCAATGCGGACCTTGCGCTGTACAAGGCCAAGGATAACGGCCGCAGTCGATACGAGCTGTACGATCCGAACCTCGAAACCAACGCAATTGAGCGATTGGAGCTCGAAACGGACCTCCGCCGCGCGCTGACTGAACAGGAGCTCCAGCTCCACTACCAGCCGATTATTGGGCTGGACAGCGGCCGAGTCCTGGGTTGGGAGGCGCTGCTCCGCTGGCACCACCCGGTGCGCGGGCTGATTTCACCGGCAACATTTATTCCGGTGGCGGAGGCCACAGGGCTCATCGTGCCAATTGGGCGTTGGGTGCTGGAAACCGCGTGCGCGCAAATGCGGAAGTGGAGCGCGCTCGCGGGTGCTGACGAAGTTCTGACGATGAGCGTAAACGTCTCAGCGCGACAGTTCCAGGATCCAAATCTGATCGACGATATCGCGGGAGTTCTGTCTTCCACGGGAATCGCCGCGCGCTGCCTGAAGATCGAGATCACCGAAAGCGCGGTCATGCAGGACGCCGAATCCGCCGAGCGGACCTTGCGCCGCATGAAGGAGCTTGGCGTCCAGCTGGCAATCGATGACTTCGGCACGGGCTATTCGTCGCTGTCGTATTTGAAGCGGTTCCCGGTCGACACCTTGAAGATTGACCGCTCGTTTGTCGACGGATTGGGACACGATGCGCAGGACACGGCCATTGTGCGCAGCGTGGTGGCGCTGGCCCAAACACTGGACCTCAGCGTGACCGCGGAGGGAGTTGAAACCGCCTCCCAGCAAGCGCAGCTCCAACTGCTAGGCTGCGACTTCGGCCAGGGCTATGTCTTTGGTCGCCCGGTCCCCGCCGAAGCCGCCGAGGCCCACTTTCTGGCGCACAACGCCGACGTACCTCCACTCGCCGCCTGAGACAGGCCTGAGCTTCAGGCGGTTGCGGCGCCGACCGGGGCCTTCTGCTCCAACACCTCCGCCTCAATAAAGATCCTGATCTCGTGCGAGACCACCAGCCGGTTGTCCGCGAGCATGTCAAATTCCATGCCGAAGTCCTTGCGGTTGATCTGCCCCTCCGCGCTGAAGGCCACGCGGTGCCCCATGCGCTCATCATTGATCTCGCCATAGCGCTGGACCTCCAGCGTCACCGGCTTCGTTACGCCCTTGACGGTCAGGTCACCCGTCATCGCAAACCGGTCAGCACCGCCTGGAGTAATAGCGGTGCTCACAAACGTGATGGTTGGATACTTCTCGAGCTCCAGAAAGTACGAGGAGCGAAGATCGTTGTCGCGCTGCGGATTGTTCGTGGTGAGCGAAGCGACATCAATGGTGGCCTCGACATGCGAAGCGGCCAGGTTCGAGGGGTCGATCTCTCCAGTTACTTTGACATCGCGAAAGTGCCCGCGCACCGTCATCATGCCGAAGTGCTTGGCCGAAAACTCCACCTGCGTATGCATCGGATCGATTTGCCAGGTCATCGGTATACCTCCTAAAGACACGTGTGGTTCAACGCTGGACTGTTCAGTGTTGGACTATCCTACACCGTCCAGCAAACATTGTTCAAGTCTGGACTATTCCCGTACTATGGCTCGTGAGATCGCATGCCGGCCCGACCCTCGCGAGCCGCCACGACCGCTGCGCCACGCTGGCTCTCCAATTCTGAGCAGCGCGCCTGGCGCGCGTTCGTGATGGCCAGTCAGCTCCTGTTCGATCAGCTCGATCGCGAGCTGCAGCGCGAGTCGGGCATGTCACACGCTTACTACGGCATTCTGGTGGCGCTGTCCGAAGCGCCCGAGCAGATGCTGCGCATGAGCGACCTCGCGCGGCTGCTGCGCTACTCCAAGACGCGCCTGTCCGAGGCGATTGCGCGCCTGGAGACGCGCGGCTGGGTCATGCGCCAGCCATGTCCGAGTGACCGACGGGTGACGTACGCGATGCTGACGACCGATGGTTTCGAGGCGTTGGCCGCGGCGGCGCCGGGGCATGTCGCGGGCGTGCGGCGCCACGTATTCGACCGCCTCACGCCCAAACAAGTCGAAGCGCTCCGCGAAATCAGCGAGGTCATTGCGCAGCCGCTGCTCGAGGCCGCGGGCTTTGATCTCGCCGCCTGTCAGAATGACCCCCAAACGGAGTTGATGCACTCTACGGAGTGATGTCACCCACGGAGTTGATGCACCCCACCGAGTGATGTCTCCCACGGAGTTGATGCACTCCACGGAGTTGATGCACTCCAGGCAGTGATGTCCTCACGGGGATGGGCTTGTTCCTTACGGACTGATTCCTCACGCAGAATCGGTCCCGAACAAGGGGGACTCCTCTCAAGGTGAAGTCGCATACGGAGTAACGCCCCACGGAGTGATGTCACCCACGGAGTGATGTCACCCCACGGAGTGATGTCACCCACGCAGGTGAATCCCAGCGATCGGCCTGTTCTGGCAGCGCACCGATCTGCCCGCGCTCGACGAGCTGGAGCCGGTCGGCGATCGTCGCTCCGACCGCGGGCTAGGACCCGAGGTCGGGGTAGCGAACCTCGAACGTGAGGCAGCCGTCGGCGGCGAGCCACGGACCGTGGCGCATGCCGGGCGGGCGGCAAGCGTAGGTGCCTTTGGGAAAGGTCTGGTTCAGGCGGAGGTCGTGCAACGAACCCTCGAGGATATAGACCTCCTCCCAGAACGGGTGCACCTGCGGGCCAGCCGCGCTGGTGTTGGTGCCCGGGTCAAAGCGCAGGATGCGGGTGGCGACGCCGCTGTTTGGATCGGTGGCGAGAACGCGCTCGAACAGGCCTGGCACCTGGCCGCCCATGGCGGGCGTCCAGGCGACCTCATCGACAGGAAAAAACTCTCGCTCAGGCTTGGGCATTTCGCCAGGATGTTGCCCGACGTAGCTGCCGCAGTGACAGCGCATGCATCAGCAGCGACATCGGCACGGCGAACGCTGGAATCATGACCAGGGGATATGCCCCAAGCGGGTTCGGGCCAGTCAGTCCGGTGTGGATCAGTTGCTGCGGTCCGGGTGAGCTCAAAAAGCCGAGTGCGACGGCGTCCAGCAGGTCCAGGATGCCCAGCACGTTCCAGGCGATCGCGGCGGTGCGGGCGCCACTCGTGCGCCCCGCGAGAAGGGCGGCAACCGGCAGGGCGAGAATGCCGACCAGGGTGTCGCCGGCGCCCGCGGGCACCGCAAAGACGCCCGGCAGATTACCGGTGAGCCAGCCGACCAGGAACACGCTGCCGAAGATGCGATAGGCCTGCACGCCGACCAGCCAGCTGGCGGGAAATGCGTCGAGCCACTGGCCAACACGCTGGGACCGCAGCAGCAACAGCAGCCCGATCACGAGCGGCAGGAAGATCCCCACCGGCAGAGCAACAATGCTCTGGAAGGCGCGCGCTGGGGCGAGCGCCCAGACCACCGCGAGCCAGACGATCAATGGCAGCGCCACGGCAACTGAGAACGCCGTGCCGAGTCGGGCGCGCGACGCGCCAAGCTGCAGTCCGAACAGCTGGATCGCCATAACCGCCAGGAAGACCACGGTTTGCTGGACAACCTGGAAGGTGAAACTCTGGACGGCGAGATCCAGTGCCATCAATGCGGCAGTGGCGACAAGCGTGAGCAGCAACAGACCCAGGGGGCGAAGGCCGAGCCCGGGTCGGGTGCGCTCGATGTAACTCGAAGTGGTCACGTTGGCGAGACTCCTTTCGGCTACACTAATAGAGTAACTTGTAATTTGCAAGTTACTCCGTCAGTGCACGCGTCAGCCGACCTACGCCGCCAGCGCCGGTTCGGCCTCACAGGGCGACTCGCACATCCGCGCGTCCGCTGCCGGGCGCAGGTAGTACGCGGCCGCCAGCGCGCAACCGATCGAGAGCACTGCGCCCAGGCCGCACACGATGTGCACTGCCAGCGTGAGCGCATCTTGCGCGGCGAACACCAGGTTTGCGGCGGCCGCGGCGTCCGACAGCTGGCTCGCAACGGTCATGGCGCCGCCGAGCGTATCGCGAGCCGCGGCTGCCAGGTCCGGCGAGATGCCGTCGGGCAACGCGGCAGCAACAGCGTTGCGGTAGATCGCCGTGCCCAGGCTGCCGAGGACGGCGATACCAAGTGCGCCGCCAAGCTCAGCCCCGGTCTGCGCTACCGCGGAGACCGCGCCGGCTCGCTCGGGTCGCGCAGCGCTGATGATGGTGCCGGTGGTCAATGTCGCCGCCGCCGAGCCGCCCAGTGCCCACAACGTCCAGCCCACGGACACAATCAGCGCCGCCAGCGGACCGCCCACGAATGTCAGCACGCCGAAGCCGACGCCCGCGATGGCGAGGAGGGCGGCAACGCTCGTCGCAGTGCCGAAGCGCTGCTGAAGGAGCGGGCTCATCATCGGTCCGACGATTGCCAAAACCGAAGAAGGCAGTGACAGCAACCCCGCCTGCAGCGGCGAGAGTCCGAGCACCAGCTGCAGGTACTGGCTGATCAGAATGAATGAGCCGAACGAGACGAATACGTTCAATACGTTTGCACCCAGTGCGGCGTTGAACGCGCTGTTGCGGAACAGGTCCAGGTCAAGCATCGGATCCTCGAGCGCCCGCTGCCGTGCCAGGAAAGCGCTCCCCAGTGCGAACCCGAGAACAATCGCGACGAGGGCGATGGGTGTCAGACCGTCCTGAACGATCTGCTTCAGACCGTAAACACAGCTCAGAATTCCGCCGATCGACAACACCGCGCTGAGCACGTCGGTCGTCTTGGCGTTGGGGTCGCGGTATTCAGGCAGCAAGATCGGGCCGAGCACCAGCAGCAGCACCATGACGGGCAAGCCAGGCAGGAAGACCGAGCCCCACCAGAAGTGCTCTAGCAGGACGCCGCCGACCAGCGGACCAATGGCCGCACCGACCGCGAAGCTGGCGCCCCAGACGCCGATCGCTGTGGCACGTTCCCTTTCATCCTCGAAGAGCGTGCGGATCAAGGAGAGGGTTGAGGGCGCCAGGGCAGCACCCGCGAGGCCGAGCAGCGCCCGGGTGGCGATCAGCATCAACGCGCTCGTGCTGAAGGCCGCCGCCGTAGAGGCGAGCGCAAACGCGCCCGCGCCAATCAGGAGCAGCTTGCGGCGGCCGATCCGGTCACCCAGGCTGCCGATTGGCATCAGCGCGCCGGCAAGCATGAAGCCGTAGATGTCGATGATCCACAACAGCTGGGTGCCCGACGGTTGCAGCGCCAGGCTCGGGCGCGGCACGGCCAGATTCAGGACCGTCAGGTCCATGACGGTGATCATGCAGGGCAGTGCCAGAACGGCCAGGCCGATCCACGCTGCGCGAGAAGCTTTTGAAGAAGTCGAGTGCGTCATACACAGACGTCGAACGAGGCCCGCCGGAATCGACATGGTGGCGGGCCAACGTTTTCGCAAACGGGCTCAGTCAGGCACCCACACGATAGAAGAGACCTCGCTGAACTCGCGCTTCTGCTTGGTGAAGTGCTCGCCGCCGTCGAGGCTCTCATACAGGTAGCCGTAGCGGCTCGCGGCGAGCACACGCTTGGGCTGATCAGGCTGGGTCCGCACCGCCCACATCGCGGAGTTCGACGGCGTGGACAGCTCAGCCGGGCGCCAGCTTACGCCAGCATCCCGCGTGAGCATCAACGCGCCGACCGTCCCAGGTGTTGAGTCGCCGATCGCCGCCCATGCTGTGCACGGGTCGACCGCGTCGAAGACCACGTCACGGACATGCGTGTAGGGAAACGCCTGCCGTACGCCAACTGGCTGAAAGGTCGCACCGTCGTCGCGGCTCAGGAAGATTTCGTTGTTGACGGTCAACACCACCGATTTCGGAGGACCAGCGCTTACCGAAGCGGCGTGCCCGTCGGGATTGGTAATTCCGCCGGCGATGCGCTCCCACGTCTCGCCCCCGTCCGTGCTGCGGCGCATGCCGTCCACTTCGATGCTCGCCCAGAGTTTGCGCCCATCCTGCGGATCGACGGCGATGTCGGTGATGCGCGGGACACCGACCGCCGCGCACTCTGTTGCGATCTCGACAGGCAGCTGTTTCCAGCTCCGGCCATCGTCGTCGCTGCGGAAAACGGCCGCGCGCGAAGGAGTCCCCGTTCCTGCAAACACCACCTGAGGTTCAGTCGGGTGGAGCGAAATTCGCCAGACCTGTTGGCCACTGAGCGGGCCATCGAGCCTGCGCCAGTTGCGGCCGCCATCCTCGCTGCGCAGGATGCCTTGATCGGTGCCTGCCCACACGATTCCAGGCGATTCGGGGCGATTCGCGAGCGTCCGCACGATCGCCTCCGAATGGAAGCCGGCGTTCGGCCCGACACGGTCCCAGCGCTCGCCGTTTTCGGTCGCGAGCACACTCTGGCCAACAGTGCCAACCAGCGTACGCATGGTGGTGGTGCACCTCCCTTGACGCAACTGACGTTACACCCGCTTCACGCGGACTATGCGCTCGTCAGCAACCCTGGCCTTACGGGGGGTCCAGTCGGTACACTCATTACGGCGCATTCGCGCCACAGCATGTCTTCGAAACCTCCAAGTACCCAACCCAACTTCACATCGTTCGGTGCGGTCCCGTCCCGAGGAGGGCTCGCCTAGTCGTTTTCGCAGGAGTTCGCTGAGCATCTGCCAGAACGGCTAGCGGGAGCTTTCGCGAAAAACGGGAGCGCCCGCTTTCTTTGTCTCTAAAAAAGGGAGGCCAGCCAATGCAGTATGTAAGCGAGCTCCTCGGCGCACCCGTGTGCGACCCGGAAGGGCGCGTGGTTGCCAAAGTGTCCGATGTGCTGGTGGCTGCCGACGCCGATTACCCGGCCGTCGACGCAGTCGCGCTCAAGCCCCGCAACGGGGAGCCGCGCACGGTGCCGTGGTCAGCCTTGAGCCTCGAGGACAACGGCGACGTCCGGCTGTCGACCTCCCTGGCCGATGTCGTCCCGTTCGAGCCACCCGCCCACGAGCTCTCGCTGGCCCGCCAGGTGCTCGATCACCAGATCATCGACGTCAATGGCGTCCGTGTGGTGCGTGTCAACGATCTGCAGCTGGCGCAGACCGATGGCAGTTATCGCCTGGTGGGCGTCGATATCTCCACAGCGGCATTGCTGCGGCGCATGGGTGCCGCCCGATTGCTGGGAGCGCTTGGCGTGAAGCTCACGCCCACGGCGATTGCGTGGGCGTCGGTGGAGCCGGTCGAGTCTGGCGGCGCAGGCGTCAAACTCAAGATGTCACACGAGGATCTGGCCAAGCTCCATCCGTCGGACATTGCCCAGATCATTTCGCAGCTCGATCAGCACCACGTGCATGAGGTGCTGGAGACCCTGGACGACGAGGCGGCCGCCGACACCATCGGCGAGGTCAGCCCCGATCTCCAGGTCGCGCTGCTGCAAGGGATGGAGCCGGAACGCGCGGCGGACATCCTGGAGGAAATGGATCCGGACGACGCGGCCGACATCCTCGGCGACATGGAGCCCGAGCGTGCGCACGACCTGCTGAGTCGGATGGAGCCTGACGAAGCCGACGACGTGCGCGAGCTGCTCACCTACGAGGATGAAAGCGCTGGCGGCCTTATGACCAACGAGGTGGTCACCGTGCCTGCCAGCGTCACGGCCGAGCAAGCGATGAACATCGTGCGGCAGCAGGCGGCGGAGATGGAAAACGTCTACTCGGTCTACGTCGTCGACGATAACGAAGTGCTGCTGGGGGAGCTGTCGCTGCGCGAGCTCATTGTGGCCGATCCCTCGGCGCCGATCGGTCGGGTCATGCATCGCGAGCTCATCCGTGGCCGGCTGGACGACTCTCAAGAGGAAGTCGCGCGGCTGATTGCGAAGTACAACCTGCTGGCGCTGCCGATTGTCAACGACGTCGGTCAGCTGAAAGGCATTGTCACCGTGGACGACGCCATGGATGTCATTCTGCCCGACGATTGGAAAGCGCGAATCCCGCGGGTGTACGCCAAAGCGTAAAGGGGGTTCGCCGCCCCTGGGTTGCACTCTGCTGGGTTGCGCTCCGTAGGGTTCACACCTCCGTAGGGTTCACACCTCCGTGGGACATCACTCCCGTAGGGACATCACCACCGAGGATTCCACTCTGCTCAGGACTGTTACTGCGTGAGGAATCACGTCCGTGGGGTACATCACTCCGTGAGGAACTTCACACGGAGAGGATTCCACTCTGCTCAGGACTGTTACTGCGTGAGGAATCAGTCCGTAAGGAACTACGTCCGTGGGGAACTTCACCCCGTGGGCACATCACTCCATGGGACAGCATCACTCTGTGGGACAGCATCACTCCGTGGAGGACAGCACGCGCTAGCCGACGTCCACGCCCAGCAGGGGCAGCACTACAGTTGCGACCACAAGCGCGAGGCTCATGGCGATGATCGCCGCGGCGGTGAGCCACACCGCGGTGTTGCGCAGCGGGCCGTTGGCGAAGCTGCCCATGAGATCGCGGTCGCTAGCCAGTCGAATGGCGAAGACCAGGATGAACGGCAAGAGCACGCCGTTGACCGTTTGTGACAAGAGGATGACCTGGACCAGCGGCAACGCGGGAATGAGCACGACTGCCGCGGCGCCAGCGATCGCGAAGGTGTAGAGCAGATTGAAGATGGGCGCGTCCTCCCAGCTGCGGCTGACGCCCGCCTCCCAACCGAACGCCTCACAGACGGCATAGGCCGTTGAGAGTGGCACCACCGCGGCCCCAAGGAAGGAAGCGTTCAGCAGTCCCAACCCAAAGAGCTGCTCGGCCAGGGGCCCTGCCAGTGGCCGCAAGGCAAGCGCCGCCTGGCCAGCGTCTTCGATGTGAATGCCTTCGCGAAAGAGCGTTGCGGCGGTGCTGACAATGATGAAGAGGCTGATGCCGTCGGTGATGAGCGCGCCGACGTAAACCTCCAAGCGGGTGACGTAAAAGTCGCGGCGGCTAACGCCCTTGTCCACCACGTACGACTGAATGAAGAACTGACCCCAGGGCGTGATGGTGGTGCCGATCAGCGCGATCAGCGTGATGAGAAACCCGGCATCCAGGCGCAACGTCGGTGTCACGATGCTGCGCCCGACCTCGCCCCAGTCCGGGCCTGCAAGGAACGCTGAGAAGACGTAGCTCAGGTACACGACCGACATCACCAGCAGCACACGCTCGACCGAGCGATAGTTGCCGCGGATCACCAGGAGCCAGACCGCGGCGGCGGCGAGCGGCACGCTGATAAACCGTGGAATGCCGAACAGCTCGAGGGCTGCGCCGACGCCAGCGAACTCGGCCACCGTGGTGCCGAAGTTCGCGATCAGCAGCGCCAGCATGGCCAGCAAGGTGATCTTGACTCGATAGCGTTCGCGGATCAGCGCGGCCAGGCCTTTGCCCGTGACCGCGCCGGTGCGCGCGCCCATCTCCTGGGTGATCGCCAGGCTGAAGGTGATCAGCACCAGCGCCCAGAGCATCTGGTAGCTGTAGCTCGCGCCGACAACGCTGAGGGTGGTGATGCCGCCGGCGTCGTTGTCGGCGTTGGCTGCGATCAGGCCAGGGCCAGCGATAACCAGGATCAGGCGCACGCGGCGACCCCAGCCCAGCGCACGCCGCCCGGAGGCGTCGCGGGGTGAAGCGGGCCGCATGCCGCTGCCGACGTCTCTTACGGCCACGGCTAGTTGTTACTTGGCAGCCGACATGCGTCGCAACCGCGCCGGCTGAGTTCTGCGCTGGTGTGCCGCGTCCGCGGCCGGTTTCCAGATGCCGCCGACCTGGGCGTTTCGGTCAATGTCTCGCCCCGACACCTGAGCTCTCTGCCCACGAGCCGCGCCGCCTGAGGTAGCGTTGCCAGTGTGTACTCGGTCACGGTACGCACCGACTTCATCGCGCAGCACTTTCTGATTGGCGGCGACTGGGGCGCCGAGAATCTGCGCAATTCGCACCACTACGTGCTGGAGCTCTCGCTGGAAGGTGCGTCGCTGGATGAACATGGCTACCTGGTGGACATCGTCGCCGTCTCCTCTGCGTTAGAGGCGGTTCGCACTGACTACGCCGATCATCTGCTGAACGACCTGCCCGAATTTGCCGGGCTCAACCCCAGTCTCGAGCACTTCGCGCGCATCCTCTGCGAGCACCTGGCGCAGCTGCTGGGCACGCCGAACCTCGCCGCGGTCGCGGTGCGGTTGTGGGAGAACGAAACGGCATCTGCGTCTTACCGCAAGATCCTTCGATAACTCGTGCTGGCACGGGGACTGCCGCCCGCAGCCAGCGGAGGTTCAACACATACCTATGGCAGATACGGCTGGCGACGTCCTCGTCAACGTCCTGCGCGCCTGGGGCGTCGAAGTGATCTTCGGCCTGCCTGGCGACGGCATCAATGGCGTCATGGAAGCGCTGCGCAAGCGCAAGGACGAGATCCGTTTCGTCCAGGTCCGCCACGAAGAGGCGGCGGCGTTCATGGCGACGGCATATGCGAAATTCACGGGCAAGCTCGGCGTATGCCTCGCCACCTCAGGTCCTGGCGGCATTCACCTGCTGAACGGACTGTACGACGCGAAGATGGATCGCGCTCCAGTTGTGGCCATTACCGGCCACCATTACCACGACCTGATCGATACCCACGCCCAGCAAGACGTGGACCTCACACGTGTATTCGAAGATGTCGCGGTCTACAACACCCGCGTCATGAGCAAGGCGCACGTAGAGAACGTGGCCGAGCTGGCCTGCCGGTCGGCGCTGGCGTACAAGGGTGTGGCGCACATTTGTTTCCCCGCCGATCTGCAGGATCAGACCGAAAGCGAGATGTCGCCGCGCGTGATGAAAGCGCCGCATCACACCTCGAACGTGTACGCCGAGAACGCGGGGCTGCCGGATGAAGTGGGCTTGCGCCACGCCGCGGACGTGCTCAATGCCGGTCAGAAGGTGGCGATGCTGGTGGGGCAGGGCGCACTTGGCGCCGGCGCTGAAGTGGAGCAGCTGGCGGAGCTGCTCGGCGCACCCGTGGTCAAGGCATTATTAGGCAAGGCGGTGGTACCGGATGACAGTCCGTACACCACCGGCACCATCGGTCTGCTCGGCACGGCTCCATCGCAGCAAGTCATGGAGGGGTGCGACACGCTGCTCATCGTTGGTTCATCGTTCCCTTATATCGAGTTCTATCCGAAGCCGGACCAGGCGAAAGCAGTCCAGATTGACCTGGATCCGCAGCGCATTGGCCTGCGGTACTCGGTCGAGGTTGGGCTAGTTGGCGACAGCCGCAGGGTATTGGCCGCGTTACTGCCGTTGTTGCAGCGAAAGTCCGACCGGAGTTTCCTCGAGAAAGCCCAATCCGGTATGCGCGACTGGTGGGCGTACATGGAGGAACAGGGCAGCCAGACTTCGCTGCCGATGAAGCCTCAGGTGGTGGCATGGGAGCTTGGCAAACGATTGCACAATGATGCGATTGTTGTCTCCGACAGTGGCACCAACACCACGTGGTGGGCACGTCAGATTCCCGCGCGGCGCGGTCAAATGCACAGCGTGTCGGGCACGCTCGCCAGCATGGCTTGCGGATTGCCGTATGCGATTGCCGCACAAGTTGCGCATCCGGACCGACAGGTCGTGGCGTTTGTGGGCGATGGCGGCTACACCATGCTCATGGGTGAGCTGGCGACCGCGATGAAGTATCAGCTGCCGATCAAAGTGGTCATCGTCAAGAACAACTATCTGGGGCAGATCAAATGGGAGCAGATGGTGTTTCTCGGTAACCCGGAGTACGAAGTGGACTTGCAGCCGATTGACTTCGTGAAAAGCGCGGAGGCGTTCGGTGCACGCGGATTCCGCATCGAAAATCCGGCGGACTGCGGACGCATTCTCGATGAAGCGTTGGCAACCCCCGGACCGGTCGTGGTGGAAGCCGTCGTTGACCCGGACGAGCCGCCGCTGCCGCCGAAGATCACCCGCGACCAGGCGATGAAGTTCGCCAAGTCGCTGGCACGCGGGGAGCCGGACCGCATGACCATCATCAAAAACGCCCTCGGCGCAAAGGTCCGCGAACTCGTGTAGGCGTATAACTGCGCGTGATGGCGCACGTTCGTCGGTTGTTGCTCGCCTTGCTGTTGCTTGGGGCCAGCGCGCCTGCGGCAGCGGGGCAATCGGCGGTGCTGCTCGACGTGCCGCTGCACCGCCAGGCGCACGCGCTCTCGTGCGAAGCCGCGGCGCTCCAGATGGCCCTCGCCACCATTGGCATCCAGGTAACCGAAGACGACCTTCTGCAGCAGTTAGCTCGGGATGGGACGCCGCGCACGGTGCAGCCGGACGGCAGCGTGATCTGGGGCGATCCGGATGTTGGCTTCGTCGGCAATTGGGATGGCGCTTTCGGCGTGGACGGTTACGGCGTCTATGAGCGACCGATCGCGGATCTCGCAAAAGCGCAAGGCGCCGCTGGCAGTGTTGCTGAACGAAGGGTTGATCCCGCGGATCTGTACCAGGCGGTGCGCGAGGGCGCTCCCGTCGTGGTATGGATGCCGTACGCCGGCGAGGTCCACGGTCGCGGCAGCTGGATTACCCCGGCTGGTGCCGAGGTTGACTACGTGGTCACCGAGCACGCCGTGGTGCTGGCCGGCCTCGACGACAACGGTGTGACCTTCGCGGATCCGTACACCGCCACGCTCCAGCGAATGCGCTACGACCAATTCGAAGCGGCACTGGCCGAGCTCGGCAACCGCGCGGTCATCGTGCGCCCATGACCCGCAGAGACGTGAGTTTCCACTCCGTGGGGATCACGTCCGCAGGTTGCCACTCCGTGAGGACATCGGCTCATCAGGAAATCACGCCGTGAGGACATCGCTCCGTGGGGACAATCACAGTTGGAAGAGGAGGTTGACCGCCAGCAGCTGCGCGTCAGCTCGATCACCATCGCTAGTGGCAAGCTGATGCTCACCGGGAGCCAGCGCTAGCGCAGCTCGCCCTGCCCCATTCTCCGAGCCTGTGGCCAGGCCGCGTGGGCGCGATATCCTGAGTCGCGCTATGCCACTCGACCCACAAGCCAGAGCAGTCATCGACATGCTCGCCGCATTGGGTGCGCCTCCGATTGGTACCGTTCCAGCGCCTCAGGCGCGCGAGGCGTTTGCTGCTCGGCCGCTGCCGCCGGCTGGGCCGATCCACCGCGTCGAAAACCGTCTCATCCCCGGCCCCGCTGGCGCCAGCGAGATACCTGTACGGATCTATCATCCGAGCAACGCCGCGCAGTTGCCGGTGCTGGTCTGGTACCACGGCGGCGGCTGGGTGCTCGGCACGCTCGACCTCAGCGAGCACACCTGTCGCGAGCTGGCCAATGCTGCTGGCTGCATCGTGGTGTCGGTTGATTACCGGCTGGCGCCCGAGCACAAATTCCCCGCCTGTCCAGACGATTGTGAGGCTGCCTACTACTGGGCGCTGGACAATGCGGCCAGCTTTGGTGGCGATCCACGGCGGGTAGCAGTTGGTGGCGACAGTGCAGGTGGGAATCTGGCGGCCGTGGTGAGCTTGCGCGCCAAAGAAGCAGGCAAACCGCTGCCGGTGTTTCAGTTGCTGGTCTATCCCGTCACTGACACCGATTTTCAACGGCCTTCCTATGTGGAAAATGCCGACGGCTACATGCTCACCGAGGTGGCGATGCGCTGGTTCTGGGATCAGTACGTCAGCTCACCGGCGGACCTGGTTCACCCGCACGCCGCGGTCCTACGTGCCAGCGACCTCAGCGGCCTGCCGCCGGCGCTGGTCATCACGGCCGAGTTCGATCCGCTACGCGATGAGGGTGAGGCCTACGGCGAGCTGCTGCGACAGGCCGGCGTACCGGTCACCGTCACCCGCTACGACGGAGTGATCCACGGGTTTTACGGCATGTTCCCCGTGATCGATAAAGGCCGCGATGCCATACGCGAATCCGCAGAGCACCTGAGCAAAGCTTTCGCGCTGCAGCCAGCCTGAGATGGGTGCGCCGTCCAATCTACTCTACGTCGGGACGTACACGCGACACGGTCGTTCCGAGGGCATACACGTGTTCGCGCATGACCCGGACACGGGTCGTTTGACGCACAGGTCGGAGGTTATTGAGCAAGATCCGTCGTTTCTGGCCTTCGATCCGGAGCGCAAGTTCCTTTTTGCCTGCAGCGAAGGCCTCACCACCAACACCGGCGCGGTCGCTTCCTTTTCGATCGATCCCCGTACGGGCGCGCTTGCGCACCTCAGCCGACGTTCAACGCGCGGCGGCGAACCGTGCCACCTGTGCACCGACCCAACAGGCTCGTTTCTGATTGTGGCCAATCACGAAAATGGCAGCGTGGCGGTCCTTCCTATCAACAGTGACGGTCGGCTCGAAGACATCAGCGACTTCCATCAGCACACCGGCTCAGGCCCCGGACCCACCCAGAAGGGACCCCGCGCCCACCATGTCACGTTCGATCCGGCTGGTCAGCGCGTGCTCGTGACCGACAAAGGCATAGACCAGGTCGTCATCTACCGACTCGATTCGGCAAGCGGCAAGCTGGTGCCGAACGATCCGCCGTTCGGCCGGATCCACGCCGGCGCAGCGCCCCGCCACCTGGCATTTGGGCACGATGGACAGTTTGCCTACGTCAATGGCGAAGCCGACATGACCCTGGCTGCCTGCAGCTATGACGCCAGCTCCGGCACCTTAACGGAGCTGCACTCCGTTTCAACATTGCCGGCCGGTGCAGGCAACAGCGGATGGTCCACCGCCGAGCTAGCGGTTGCGCCTTCGGGAAACACCGCGTATGTCTCGAACCGCGGTCACGACTCCATTGCCATTTTCTCAATTGACTCCAGCACGGGGCGAGTGACACCGGTGGGGCACGCGTCCACCGGCGGGCGCACGCCGCGCAATTTCGCCATCGATCCGACTGGTCGGCGCCTCTACGCTGCAAACCAGGAAAGTGACACCATCGTCCACTTCGATATCGATCAACGCACAGGGCAGCTCACACCAAATGGCGACGTCACGTCGCTTGGCGCACCGGTCTGTCTGCTGTTCAGCTGATGCCAACCGGACGTTTAGCAGATCGCGTCGCGATTGTTACCGGTGGCGCCATGGGCATTGGTGGCGCAACCGCGCGACGGCTGGCGGAAGAGGGTGCGCGGGTGCTGGTGGTGGATGTCGACGAGGAGGCTGCGCGCAGGAATGTCGAGACCATCCGCTCCGCTGGCGGCACGGCCGAAGTGTTCCAGACTGATGTTGGTTCCGAGTCCGGCGTTCAGGCAATGGTTGAGCGAGCGGTCGGCCACTGGAGTCGGCTGGACATCGTTGTCAATAACGCCTATCCAGTTGGCAGCATCGGGCGCGTGGAATCCGCCAATGTACCGGAGGACGCCTGGGATCGCGGATTCGACGTCGGACTGAAAGCAATGTTTCGGACGGCGCGATTTGCGGTGCCGCATCTCCGCCAGGCTGGCGGCGGCAGCATTGTCAACATGTCGTCGGTGCACGGGTTGCTGGCGGAGCCCGGGCAATTGGTCTATGAAACCTTGAAGGCTGGTGTGATCAGCCTGACGCGTCAGCTGGCGGTCGAGTATGGTCCGGCGGGCATCCGTGTCAACGCCATCTGCCCCGGCCACATCGTCACCGAGCGCATGGCCGAGCGCTGGCGCGAGCATCCCGAAACGCTCCGCTTTTTCGCCGAGCAGTATCCGCTGCGGCGGACGGGAGTGCCGAACGACATCGCCAACGCTGTCATATTTTTGTGCTCTGATGAGGCGTCGTTTATTACAGGCCAAGCCCTGGTGGTGGACGGCGGACTCAGCATCCAGCTGCAAGAGGAATTCGGCGTGCGTTTGGCACGATACGCCCAGCAGCACGCCGACACCCTGAAGTGGTTTCCCTTTTGACTCACGAACGAGCGCGCCGCCGCTGCGCGCCGAGACCAGTCCCGTGATAGCCACCACGTAAGTCGACGGACACACTCCGTGGTCAGGCATCACTCCGTGAGGAAGCATCACTCCGTCCTGAGGAACATCACTCCGGAGACGATTCCACCTTGGTCAGGACCGTTACTGCGCAAGGAATCAAGTCCGTAAGGAACCACGTCG
>JAFAZN010000367.1 GCA_019239775.1 Chloroflexota bacterium | reverse complement strand
GCCGATTCCCGTTGCGGCGTGGGGCCCGCGAGGCTCGCGGGAGTCGGTAACCAACATCGAGCGCACGCTCGACGAGAACCCCGACGCCAGCGCCGTCCTCCTTGCCAACCACGGCCTGCTGGCCTGGGGCAAAGACCAGTTGTCCGTAGCCCGTCTTATCATTTCTCTCGAGGAAGCCGCCGAAATGATGCTGCGGGCCGAACACCTGGGCGGCTCCAACCCCCTTCCCGCTGGCGCCTTGGAGCAAGTCCGCGAACACATGAAGGCCTTCGCCCACTAAGGCCAACGCACGGGCGGCGCCCCTGCCCCAACAAACAAGCGATAGGCAATACTTATCGTGATGAGCCAAACTGTGTCTTAGACGTACTGTGCGCCCTCACAGTACGGTCTACTCAAGATACGAATGATCGACGCTTCTCTCGCCCGCAGTCGGCCTATCACTGGTTTGACTTCGCTGTGGCGTTCGACGATCGGCAAAAAGTACGTGATGGCCGTGACGGGGCTGATCTGGTTCGGCTACCTCATCGTCCACTTGTGGGGCAACCTGAAGATCTACGCCGGCCCAAGCTTTCTCAACGAGTACGGCGGGTTTCTGAGAACAGTAGGCGAGCCGTTCTTCGGCTTCAGCCAGCTGCTGTGGGTGGCCAGAATCATCTTGATTCCGGCGTTCATCATTCACGTCTGGGCCGCGATCCAACTGACCACCAGAGATAACGCCTCCAGACCCACCAGATACTCCATGCGAAAGAACCTGGAGTCCACGTTTGCAAGTCGGACGATGATCTATGGCGGAGTCTTCATTCTCCTCTTCGTGATATATCACCTGTTGGATTTTACCTTCGGCACGGTGAATCCAAGCTTTGAAGATGGCAATATTTACCACAACGTTATCGCCAGCTTTCATCAACCGATCGTGGTGCTGTTCTATGTCCTGGCAATGATCGCTGTCGGGCTCCACCTGTGGCATGGTGTGTGGAGCTTGTTCCAAACTCTCGGCTGGAATACCAACCGGACGAATCGTCTGCTGCGCAACTTCGCGACGTTCGCGGCCGTCGTTTTGACGATCGGCAACATTTCGATCCCGATCGCCGTGCTGGCCGGCTTCGTCAGATAGTCCGAGAAAGGAGTCCTGGCATCGTGGCCGTTATCACCGAACCACCGCGCACGGTACCGCCAGTACCCACGGAGTCACCCCTGTACGACGAGCTCGACGTACCGCTCGATAGCCGCACGCCAAGCGGGCGGATTTCTGAGCAATGGGAGCAACGTCGCTTCGAGATGAAGCTGGTCAATCCCGCGAATCGACGCCGCTACACGATCATCATCGTCGGCTCGGGCCTGGCAGGTGGCGCGGCCGCGGCCACGCTGGGCGAGGCCGGCTACAACGTCAAGTGCTTCTGCTATCAAGACAGCCCAAGGCGCGCACACAGTATCGCGGCACAGGGCGGGATCAACGCCGCCAAAAACTATCGGAATGACGGCGACTCGGTCTACCGGCTGTTCTATGACACAGTCAAGGGTGGCGACTTCCGGTCGCGCGAATCCAACGTCTACCGGCTTGCAGAGCTGAGCGCGAACATCATTGACCAGTGTGTCGCGATGGGCGTGCCGTTCGCGCGTGAGTACGGCGGCTTGCTGGATACGCGTTCGTTCGGCGGCGCCCAGGTTTCGCGCACCTTCTACGCCCGCGGGCAGACCGGCCAGCAGTTGCTGCTCGGGGTGTATTCGGCATTGGAACGCCAGATTGCCGACGGCACCGTGACGATGTACCCGCGCCACGAAATGCTCGAAGTGGTCAAGGTTGATGATGTCGCGCGGGGCATCATCACCCGCGACATGCTCACCGGCGAGATCGAAGCCCACGCCGGCGACGTGGTGCTCCTCTGCACTGGTGGTTACAGCAACGTCTTTTATCTCTCCACCAATGCGCGCGGCTGCAATGCAACGGCCATCTGGCGCGCCCACAAGCAAGGCGCCGCCCTGGCGAATCCGTGCTATACGCAGATCCATCCGACGTGCATCCCCCAGTCGGGCGACTACCAGTCCAAGCTCACACTGATGAGCGAGTCGCTGCGCAATGACGGTCGCGTGTGGGTCCCGTCGCGCACCGGTGACACACGCTCGCCGAGCCAGATCCCTGAAAGCGAGCGCGACTACTACCTGGAGCGCAAGTATCCGAGCTTTGGCAACCTGGCGCCACGCGACATCGCCTCGCGCGCGGCCAAAGAGGTGTGCGACGAAGGCCGCGGTGTCGGACCTGGCGGTCGTGGTGTGTTTCTCGATTTCTCGGATGCCATCGGTCGACTCGGCGAAGACACCATTCGCGAGCGTTACGGCAACCTCTTCGAAATGTACGAGCGCATCACCGGTGAGGATCCCTACAAGGAACCGATGCGCATCTATCCGGCGCCGCACTACACCATGGGTGGCCTGTGGGTGGACTACAACCTGCAATCCACCGTCACCGGATTGTTCGTCGGCGGTGAAGCCAATTTCTCGGACCACGGCGCCAACCGACTTGGTGCAAGCGCGCTGATGCAGGGGCTGGCCGATGGCTACTTTGTCTTGCCCGCGACCGTTCCCGACTACCTGGCCAATGCTCGCCCTACCCGGGTGGATATGACACATCCCGCGTTTCAAGAGGCCAAACAGGCCGTTGCCGAGCGCATCCAGAGGCTGCTGTCGATCAAAGGTGAACGCACCGTGGATTCCATTTATCGCGAGCTCGGCACGTTGATGTGGAACAACGCGGGCATGGCCCGCTCCGATGCGAGCCTGCGGGAGGCGCTCGCCCGGATTCCGCAGTTGCGCGATGAGTTCTGGCACAACGTGCGGGTTTCAGGGGCCAACGAGGAGATCAACCAGTCGCTGGAGCGCGCCGGGCGCGTTGCCGACTTCCTCGAGTTGGCGGAACTGCTGTGCATTGACGCACTCGATCGCACGGAATCCTGCGGTGCGCACTTCCGGGTGGAGAGTCAGACGGAGGACGGCGAAGCGCTGAGGGATGACGACAACTTCACCTACGTCGCGGCGTGGCATTACGGAGGCGAAGGCCAACGGCCCGTCCTCCGCAAAGAACCATTGGACTTTGAAAATGTGCACCTCGCCGTGAGGAGCTACAAGTAATGCGCCTGACCCTGAAGGTGTGGCGCCAAAAAAACCCCTCAGACGCGGGGCGCTTCGAGACTTACGAAGCAAGCGACATCAACGAGCACATGTCCTTTCTCGAAATGCTCGATGTCGTCAACGAAGACCTGATCCGCAAAGGACAGGATCCGATCGTCTTCGACAGTGACTGCCGCGAAGGCATTTGCGGGACGTGCGGATTTGTCATTAATGGCGTCGCTCACGGACCGAACCGTGCCACCACCGTCTGTCAGCTTCACATGCGCTTTTTCAAAGACGGCGACACGGTGGTGCTGGAACCGTGGCGCGCGGCGGCATTCCCCGTACTGAAAGACCTTACGGTCGATCGCGCCGCGCTCGATCGCATCGTTCAGGCCGGTGGCTTCATCTCCACCAACGCGGGCAGCGCTCCAGAGGCCAACAGTCTGCCGGTGCCAAAAGACTACGCCGACCGCGCATTCGACGCCGCAACGTGCATCGGGTGCGGCGCCTGCGTTGCGGCCTGTCCAAATGCATCGGCGATGCTGTTCATGTCCGCCAAAGTTGCCCACCTGGGCTTGCTGCCGCAGGGTCAGCCCGAACGGTGGCGACGCGTCCGCAACATGGCGGCACGACACGATGCCGAAGGTTTCGGCCACTGCAGCAACCACGGCGAATGTGAAGCGGTGTGTCCAAAGGGCATCGGCCTGAACTTCATCTCGCTGATGAACGCGGACCTGCGCACATCCGTTTTTCGAGGTTGAACGACGGCCGCCGAGCACGCGAAGTTCTAGCCCACCATACGCCAGAGACGGGTCCGCTTCATGTCAGTGGACTCCAGCTCCTTGAGCACTGGCACCTCGTAGGTTTGGAGGAGCTCGAGGCCGTCGACCGGCGCATAATGCCTGCCCGGGTCCGCCAGTAACACGAGTGCGCCGCGGCTGGCCTGCATGCGCAACCAGGCGATGGTGGCCTCAGCCGGTTCGCGTTCGTAGCACACGTCGCCCGCCAGGATCACGTTCCACTCATACGGTTGTGCGACGCAGTCACCAAGGACGTAGTTGACCTCGACCGCGTTGAGCGCGCAATTCAAGCGTGCCGCGACCGCGGCCAGCGGATCCATGTCACATGCCACGACCTCGGCCGCACCTGCAAGCGCTGCGGCAATGGCCGCGAGGCCGCTGCCGCTGCCGAAGTCCAGCACGCGCTTGGCTTGCACCGTGTCCGGTGCATCCAGCATGTAACGCGCCAGCACAATGGAGCCGGGCCAGGCAAATGCCCAGAACGGCGGCGGTTGCGGCGCCGCCGCGCGCCACTCGGTTGCCTGCCATAATGGCACCAACTGCTCCGCCAGATACAGCCGCACCTCCGGCACCAGCGGCACCGGCGTGATGCGCGTGTGCTCCAAGATGATCTGTTGTTCGGCGTCAGTCACCCCAGGCCGTAGATGCGGTTGAAGTCCGCGTACTTCGCGGGATCCAGACTTCTGCCGCCAAGGCCAGGATGGTCGGGCGCATAGCGGTGCACGCGGAAGATCCACGCGCGTGTCCGCCCGTTGGTGGTCACGCTGAATGGCGTCACCCATTCCCAGACGGTCTCACCGCGGTGCGTAATCTCAAATACTCTCCCGGTGGCGCCTTCGCAAATGAGCACATTGCCATTTGGCAACCGTTCGGCTCCAGAGATGTGCCCGCTGAAGAACTGCTCCGGCGGTTCTCCGCTATATTCCCAGACAACCTTATCCGAACCGGGGTCCACCTCCACCACTCGCGAAAAAGGCGTGCCGATCCGGTGCATGCCATTGTCAAAGATCTGCACCGTTCCGCTGTCCAGCGGCGACGCGTGATGCTGGTGATAGACGTTCGGCGAACCGTACTTCCACCGCAATTGCCCGGAGCCGCGGTCGATAATCATGACTCGACTGTTGGTGCGACAGGACACGAGAATGTCGCCGCCGGGCATCATCGCCAGGCTGTTGAGATGCGTCCATTCCCAGCGCTGCTCCAGTGGACAGATCGCGTCGCGCACCGGATCAAGCAGCTCGTAGAGGTGGATGCGCCGCAGCTCCTTACCGGTGGAGTCTATTTCGACGAGATCGTCCGACAGCAGCGGCGGAAACTTCTCACGCGGTCGCCTGGCGCCACCGCGGACCTTGCGTGCGATCTCGTCCGGGACCTCCACCCATTCGGCCAGCAGGGTGTGGCCGTTCGGCTCCCGCGCGAAATCGTGATGAATGGCGGGATTGAGATACTGCCACACGAGTTTGCCGTCCCAGTCCACCTCGCGCAGGTGCGTGGCGGCGCCGCCGAGTCGTCGAATGTGCTGCTCGAATGGCGGTGGCGGCTGATCGAAGGGCGCCTGCGGCGGTGGCGGGAGACTTGCGTCACTACATAGTGCAAGCAAGGTGCCACGCGGCAACAATCGAGCCTGGAACACACGAAAGCCCGGCAGGGACCAACGCTGGACAACGCGCCCATTCAGGTCCAGCAGGACGGAGAAGTCCGCCCCGATAGGCGTAACCAGGGTAAAACCTTTGAACGACTGCGCCGGACTGGAAAACGTCAGCCCGGTCTTGCGAAACTGCGACCAACCCACGACCGGGGCAGCTTACCGCTTCATCGCGTTGAGCGCGGAACCCTGGCGGAACCAGTCCAACTGGGCGGCGGTATACGAGTGCCGCAGCCAGATGCGCTCGCGGGTGGCATCGGCGTGGCGGAGTGCGCACTCCACGTCATGATCTGGCTGCAAAGCATCCAGGGCCAATAAGTCAACGCGGTCGTCAGCTCGCACGCGTTCGTAGTCGGCGGGGTCGACGAACGTGAGCGCAAGGATGCCTTGCTTCTTCAAGTTACTTTCATGGATGCGCGCAAAGCTGCGGGCCACGATTACGGCGCAGCCGAGCAGACGCGGCGCCAGCGCGGCATGCTCGCGGCTGCTGCCTTCGCCGTAGTTCCAATCACCAATAGCAATCCAGCGCACGCCCTGCTCGCGATACTCACGCGCGATCTCGGACAGTCGCTGCTCCCGGGCACCGCTCAGCGCGTTGACACCGGTGCCTGGTGCGGAGGAAAAGGCGTTCGCAACACCGAGAAAGGTGGCATCGGCGAACCGCTCCAGGTTGCCGCGAAAGCGGAGCCATGGACCAGCCGGCGCGATGTGGTCGGTGGTGGTCTTGCCCTGCGCTTTCACCAGCACTGGGAGCCCTAACAGGTCATTTCCGTCCCATGCCGGCCAGGGACGCATCGGCTGCAAACGCTCGCTCGACGGATCGATCGCGAACTGGACGGCCGAGCCATCCTCGGGCGGCGCCACATAGAACGAACGCCCCGGGTCGAAACCGGCATCAGGAACGTCCGGCGCCGGCGGTGGCGGCTGCAACCGAAATGACTCGCCGTCGGTTCCGGTCAGCGAATCTGTCAGAGGGTTGAACGACAACCGACCAGCCAGGGCAAGCGCCGTCACGATCTCCGGACTGGCAATGAAGTTCATCGTCGACGCGCGACCGTCATTCCGCATCGGGAAGTTTCGGTTGTACGAAGTGACAATCGTGTTTGGCTCGTCCGAGCGCTGCGCGCGCTGCCACTGGCCAATGCACGGTCCGCACGCGTTGGCAAGGACCGTCGCCCCGATGGACTCCAGTTTGGCGAGCTGGCCATCGCGCGCGATGGTCGCACGGATCTGCTCGGAGCCTGGCGTCACCATCAAAGGCACGGCTGACCTCAGCCCGTGCGCGGAAGCCTCATCGGCAACGTGCGCGGCGCGAGTCATATCCGCATACGACGAATTGGTGCAGCTACCGATCAATGCCGTCGAGATGACCTCCACCAGATTGCTGTCGCCAGCGTGCACCTCCTCCACTAAGCGTGAGATCGGCCTCGCACGATCCGGTGAATGCGGACCTACCACGTGTGGTTCCAGTAGACCGAGGTCAATCTCCACCACCTGGTCATAGCTGGCATCGGCATCCGCGTGGAAGAGGTCCGCATGGCGCTCAGCCAGGTCGGCCACTGCGGCGCGACCTGTTGCAACAAGATAGGCCTGCATGTGCCCGTCGAACGGAAACACCGACGTGGTTGCACCGAGCTCAGCGCCCATGTTGCAGATGGTGGCCTTGCCGGTGGCCAACAGCGTTTCCGTACCCGGTCCGAAGTATTCGAGGACCGCGTTTGTCGCGCCGGCCACGCCAAGAACCCCTGCCAGGTGGAGGATGACGTCCTTCGGCGAGGTCCAGCCATTCAGCGCGCCCGTCAACCTGATGCCGATCACTCGCGGGTACAGGACTTCCCATGGGAGGCCGGCCATCGCCTCCACCGCGTCCGCCCCGCCTACTCCGACAGCGAACGCACCCAGACCACCCGCCATCGGCGTATGCGAATCCGTACCCAGCATCAGCGCGCCCGGAAAAGCGTACTGTTCGAGCACAACCTGGTGCATGATGCCTGCGCCAGGCTCCCAGAAGCCGATCCCATATTTCGCCGCGGCGCTGCGCAGGAAAGCGTAGACCTCGCTATTTTCATCCAGTGACTCGGAGAGGTCCGGTTCGGCTGAATGGCGCGCCTGGATCAGGTGATCGCAATGAATCGTTGTCGGTACCGCCACGCGGTCGCGGCCAGTCTGCATGAACTGGAGCATGCCGGTCTGGCCCAGCACGTCCTGAAGTTGCACGCGGTCGGGTCGCAGCTCGACATAGCTCTGGCCACGCACGAGCGCAGCCGCGTGCGCCGGCTCATCCAGGTGCGAAAGCAGCAATTTCTCCGCGAGGGTGAGTGGTGCTCTTGTCACTCGTGCCCGTTCGAGGCTGGCCGCCATGCGCGTGTAAAGATCTGAGACCGACTCAGGCGTGGGCTCAATCGAGATCGTGGTCATGAGGGTGCGGCAACATCCTCGCGCGACACGAGCCCACGCAGGAAATGCGAATCTGGTATACCGCCATAACTGGAACGTGCTGCCGCTCCTGGAGACCTTCTGCGCCGTGGCCGAGTTTGGCAGCTTGACCCGCGCCGCCGAGCATCTGAACCTGACGCAGCCGGCGGTCACTCGCCAGCTCCGCACGCTCGAGCGGCAGCTTGGCGTGGTTCTCGTGACGCGTACGCCGCAAGGCGTGAGGCTCACCGCCGTTGGCGAGGCGGTGCTCCCGCATGCACGTCAGGCATTGGCGGCAGTGCGCGCACTCCAACAAGCCGCGCTCGAATCCTCCACCTCGCGCACCCGCCAGCTACGCATTGCGGCTGGACTGATGGTAACGCTATATGTGCTCCCACCGGTGATGTTGGAGTTTCGCCGCACGCATCCCGACGTCGAGGTAGAGCTTCAGCCGGCGCACCAGCGCGTCGCCCTGGAGCGACTAGTTGGCTATGAGGTGGATGCCGCGGTCATCGCCACGCCGGTACGGAGTCCGCAGGTTCAGGCATTGCCAATACTGCACGATCCGCTCCTGCTCGTGACCGATCGCACGGCGCACTCCGCTGAGCCGGCGACTCTCGCGCAACTGGTTGACAGTACACTGCTGGTGCTGCCGCTCGGGACCGGCTTGTACGAGCAAATTGACACCGCGTTGCGCGCGAGGCAAGTCGTGGCGCATGTGGTGGAATATCCCACCGCCGAGACCATTAAAACAGCCGTGGCACTGGGCATGGGCGCCACAATTCTGCCGCGTTCCGCGGTCGCTGACGAACTCACGCGGAACGTGTTATCGGCGCATCCAATCGCGGATTGGCCGGGCGCAGAGCGCGTTATTCATGCGCTTACGCGGTCCGAAGGCCACCCGCCGGATCACGTGCGAGCGTTTATCCACCTGCTCCAGAAGCACTACGCCGTTGGCTAACCGGCAACGCTGGTAGGCTACCCCCTTATTGACGCTGCAAAACACAATCGCGGACCTGTCAGCACGCTGGGGCTTGATCGTAGCGGAGCCATTTCCGTCGACTTTCGGCTTGCCGAACAACTTTCTGGCTCCGGCGGTTCGCGCCGATGGAACGGCCGCGGTCCTCAAAGTAAGCGGCTACGTCAGCGAAACGCAGTGCGAGATTGCGGCTATGCGGGCGTGGAACGGCAATAGCGCCGCACGGTTGCTGGAGGCAGATGCCTCCATTGGCGCGCTGTTGCTCGAGCGCGTGCTACCGGGCACCATGCTCTCCTCGATCGAGGACGATCAGGCCGTTCAGGTCTCGGCCGAGATTCTCCGGCTGTTGTGGCAACCAGTCCCTGAAAATCACGGACTCCGCTCGCTCGAAAGCTGGTGCGATGCTTTTGATCGCAATCGGGATGCAATTTACTCCGGCGAGACCGGGTTTCCGCGTGCGCTGTTCGATCGCGCGGACGCGCTACGCGCTGAGCTGCTTGCAAGCACCGACAAGCCGGTGATCCTCCATGGTGACCTCCACCACTTTAACGTGCTCCGCTCCGATCGCGCCCGCTGGCTGGCGATTGACCCCAAAGGCCTGTACGGCGACCGTCACTTTGACGTGTGCCAGTTCCTTCGCAACCCAGGCCCAGTCTCCGCCGCCAGCAACCGTCGCCGATTGGACCTGTTTGCATCCGAGCTGCCGCTCGACCGCCAGCGGCTCACCGCGTGGTGCCTGGTGCACGCTGTCCTGGATGCGTGCTGGAGTTTCGAGGAAGGCCGCGATTTCCGCCGGAAACTCGCTTACGCCGAGGAGACGCTGCGCTACTAGTGGGTTAGCATCGTCTCTTGATGCCGAGGATGATTCTCACAAGGCGTTGTTCCTGAGTTGAACTCGTTTCTGCATATGGCCCTTCAAGCGAACGCTCCCAATGACGCAACACTGTGGCAGGCAGAGTCTTCTCTATGCAGAAAGACATGCGTCTCACAAGGGGTTGTTCCTGAGTTGAACTCGTTTCTGCATATGGCCCTCGGAGCGCACGCACCCCAATGACACCGCGCGGTAAGAGACACAATCCTCTCTTGGAAGACTGGTTCAAAACAGAACCTGGTTACGCGTGATGCTGAGAGTTGGCCTCTATCTCGGCGGACACATCTTCGGCAGCGATGTCCGCCAGTTCGTCGAGCTCGCCCGAATCGCTGACGACGTTGGCCTCGACGATGTTTCGCTCGGCGAGCACCTGGTCATGGGCACGCAGCATCCAACACCCCCGTGGGGCAGCTTCGTGCATCACCTGGATGAGCCGTTCCCAGAGCCGTTGACCACGCTCGCGATGATCGCTGGCGCAACGCGTAACGTCCGCCTGATCTCCTCGATTCTGATCGCGCCGCTGCGACCTGCCGTGTTTCTGGCAAAGCAAGCCGCAACGCTGCACGTGCTGTCGGATGGTCGATTGGTGCTCGGTATTTCCACCAGCTGGCACGCCGACGAATACGCAGCACTCGGCGTACCGTTCGACCGACGCGCCCAGTACCTGGATGACATCGTCGGTGCCTGCCGAGCCTTGTGGGGCAAACAACCGGCATCGTTTCGCTCGCCCACTGTCACGTTTTCGGACATCTATTGCCTACCCCGACCGACGGAGGTGGACGACATTCCGCTCTGGTTCACGGGCAAGATGCGCAAACAACTGGTGCGACGCGTCGCGAAATACGGCCACGGTTGGCTGCCGTGGATCGGTGCTGATACGCCGTTGCCACCACTCGCGGACGATATCGCTGTCTTAAAGCAGGCCATGGCCGACGAAGGTCGCGATCCTTCTCGACTGGAGGTCTCGGTTCGCTTCCGGAGCATGGGCCGCTCACTGGAGCAAGCCTTCGAAGAGGACGCACCACTCATGGTTCGCACGGGCATCACGCAGACCTACGTCCCGTTATTGAGTCTGGCGCCGTCACTCGCTGAAGCGCCGAAGGCCGTCGAGCGAATTGGCCGACTCGCCGAACGCTACCGCAGCTGATGTGGCTGTCAGTACGATAGGCGCATCATGCCATTGCCCTCGCATGTCCCAGCCTATGCCAAACTGCCAATTACTCCGGATGCGCCGCCGCGCTCCGCCTGGGGTGTCTTTGGTCGCGACGACCAGCTGGGCACGCTCAACTTCCTGACTCCCGAGCGGCGGCTTGCCGCAATTCAAGGAATCCGTCGGGGCGACGTGTTCAGTCTGGACCTCCCACTGCATTTGCCGCGTCCGCCGATGATCGCGTTGCGAACCGCCTATCGACGGACGCAGATCAAATTCCCTGGCAACCGAGGACGTGACGACGTCATGGACAATTTCTATCTGCAGTGCAGCAGCCAGTGGGACTCCCTCAAACACATCCGCCATCCTGAGTACGGCTTCTACAACTGGACTCCGGATGAACGCGTCGATTCGGAGGAGGACAGCCGGCTGGGCATTGACAATTTCTCGCGGCACGGGATTGTCGGACGCGGCGTACTGTTGGACGTCGCGCGTTATCTCGCCGCGCGTGGCGAGCCGATTGTGGACTACGAGCGGCGCGAGATTTCCGTCGGGCTACTCCAGGAGGTAGCTCGCGCTCAGGAGGTGGAGGTCCGGCACGGCGACGTGCTCCTGATGCGGACTGGCCTTGCGGCGATGATCCACCACGAAGCGGAGCATCCAGAAATGGCGAAGCGGCCAGTACCAGGTGGGCCTGGGTTGGTGCCGGATGAGTCCACGTTGGCGTGGCTCTGGGACAATCAGATCGCGGCAATTGTCTCGGACAACCTTGCGGTCGAAGTATTTCCCGGTGGCGGCGGGCTCACGCTGCATCGCGAC
The DNA here is from genome assembly GCA_019239775.1 of Chloroflexota bacterium. GTDB lineage: Bacteria > Chloroflexota > UBA6077 > UBA6077 > CF-72 > CF-72. Next base: position 2,823 of record JAFAZN010000367.1, on the reverse strand, counting down.
GGCATTGCCTTGCTTGGACTGGTCCTCGGTGAGCTGTTCGACCTGGAGTCGCTGGCCGACGACTGCGCGGCGGACCACATCTACGACTGCCTGTTCTGCGCCAAACCGCTCAACCTGCGCGCAGGCGTGGGCTCCCCCGCCAACGCCCTGGCCGTCAAATGATCGCTGTTGTGCGCGGGGTCCGCATCAACTATGACGTTGTCGGCGCCGAAGGGCCGTGGATCATGCTCATCCAGGGCGGGCGCCAGGACATGGAGCTGTTCCGCCCCCTGGCGGAGAATCTGGCAAAAGCAGGTTATCGAGTGCTGCTGCACGACCGCCGCAACTCCGGTGGCTCCGAGGTCTCATTCGAGGGCGAGGGAGCCGAAGACGAGATCTTCGCCGATGATGCCCACGAGCTGTGTGCGCAGCTCGGAGCACTCCCGGTGATCGCCTGCGGCGGGGCCGGCGGCTCGCGGCATTGCATCCTGATGACCCTGCGCCACCCCGGCTCAACGCGCTGCCTCCTGCTGTGGTGGCCATCCGGCGGACGCCCCGCCGCCGAGCAACTGGCCGAGCTGTACTACGGCCAATACGCCGCGGCAGCGCAAAAAGGTGGCATGCAAGCCGTACTGGAGACGCCGTTCTACGCGGAGCGCTGTTCCCGCGTCCCCCAAAACCGAGCGAAACTCCTACAGACGGACGTCCATCAGTTCATCGAGACGATGCGCAAATGGCAGCGGTTCTTCCTGGACGGCGCGGATCTGCCGGTGATCGGAGTGGAGCGCGCAACCGTCGCAGGCATCCACCTACCGGCCTGCATCATCCACGGCCACGATATGATCCACCCCCAGCACATCGCCGAGGAGTTGGCAGAGATCCTGCCGAACGCCGAGCTCCACTGGGTTCCGCCGATGCCGCGCCCCGAAGACGAAACCGGTCGCCGGCAGGCACGCCTGGACCACCAGCAACGCCTGGCTGACATCTTTTCAGACTTTCTCGGCCGAACGGTATCCTACACGCCACAAAGTGACTGAATTCAGGGATCAGATCGTCGAATCGTTCATCGAGGTCCCCGGGCTGCGGCCAGGCGACAACCTGCAGGAAAAGCTGCCCGAGCTCATCGGGGCGATCCGCTCGCGGCCATGGCTCAAGGATTTCTGGCGCGACGTACGACGGCGCAAGCGGAGCGCGATCGTGGTGGTGGTGCTCGGCGGCGTCGTCGTCGTAACCGCGATGAGCGCGGAGTTCGAGTTCGGCCTGCGGCGTGGCCGCGACGTGCGCGAATTCGCACAAGTGCTCAAGCAGGCTCGTCGACTCGTGCGGCGCCCAGGCACACGCTGAAAACGCTGCCTTCGCCAACGCTGCTGCTGGCCTCAACCGTGCCGCCCATGGCCTCGGTGAGCTCCTTCACCAGCGCAAGGCCCAGCCCGGCGCCAGCTTCGCCGTGCTCTGAATGGCCCCGGAAGAAGCGCTCCCAGACGTGCGGCAGGTCCTCAGGCCGAATGCCCTCGCCAGTATCACGCACCTCCAGCCGGACCGCTGCGTTATCTGCTGAAACAACGGCGGCAACAAGACCGCCCGGTGGCGTGTGGCGGATCGCGTTCCCCAGCAGGTTACTGACAATCTGCTCCAGCCGTTGACGGTCCGCACGCGCGGGCGGTACCGCGTTGGCTACCTCGGCGATGACCTGGACTCGTCGCTGTCGCCATGCGAGTGGGCCAGCAGTCTCCACCAGGCGTGTGACCAGCGGTGCCACGTCAACCGGTTCCATACGCAGCGAGAGCTTGCCAACCTCCGCTTGCGACAGTGCGAAAAGGTCTTCGATCAGCTGCTGCAAGCGAGTCAATTCGCGTTCCATCGTTTCCAGGTCGCCCCGCAACGCAGCCGATGACTGCTCTGGTTGCGAGAGCGCAGACTCCAGGTACCCGCGCACGGTCGCGACCGGAGTGCGCAGCTCATGCGACGCGCTCGCGACCAGTTGACGTCGATCCTCCAGGAGACCGCTGACCCGGTCGCGCTCCGCCCGCAGCTCGCTCAACGTTTGCTCCAGGTCCGCGGCCATTCGATTGAATCGTCGCGCGAGTTGGCCAACCTCGTCATCCGGGCCTGCTTCCACACGCTGCGAGAGATCACCGTGCGCAAGCCGTTCGGCCGCGGCACCGAGCCGTTCAAGGCGTTTGACGACACCTCGCGCCAGGAGGATGGCAACCGCGCTCGACGAAACGAGCGCGAACACGGAAGCCGCGAGAAGCACAACTATCGAAGCGAAACCAAACACCGCCAGTCCGCGCAGGAAGTCCAGGCCTTCTGGCGTTGGCAGCGCTGTGACGGCCACCACGACCGTTGCGAGCCGGTTCCCACGCTCGTCGGAGATCGGCGCGGCACCAAAGGCGGCGGGGCCGGCACTCGTGGTGCGAAGCGTAGTCGTGCCATTGCCGTCCGCGGTTCCTAGCAGCGCCATCCATTCCGCGCTCTCTGGTGGAGCGAAGTTCGCACCTGCCGGGTCCGAACTCGCGATGAGCATCCCGTTTGGATCCAGCAACACGAGATACGCCACATTCGTTAGCCCGAACTCAAACGGCGCCGCACTCCCGCGGCTGGGCTGACCGATTCCAACCGTCATGCGCAGGTTGCCGTCCGCCAGTTCACGCAAGACAACGTTCATGTCAGCCGGTTGCGCGTGAGCTTCAACCAGACCGCTGATGGCGCCAGCGACGTTGCGGGCGTCCGACGCCGGCTGCCGTGAGCCGCTATTTTGCGAGCTAGCCACTCCACCAATAATCAGCACCAGTGCGGCGATCATGCTCACCAACGTGAATGCGATCGCCAGCAAATGCGAGA
>JAFAZN010000310.1 GCA_019239775.1 Chloroflexota bacterium | reverse complement strand
CTTGGTCAGCATGACTCGGGTTGCAATGTCCGAGGATGAGCCGATGTTCGAGACGCCGATCTTCTTGCCCTTGAGCTGATCGGTACTGGTGATCGAGGCGGGCGCCATGAATACGAACGGATAGACCGGCCCGGTGATGGCCACGATCACCAGGTCGGCCCCGGCCACGGTCGCGCTCAGGGTTTCGGACCCACCGAGGTGGCCGATTTGCACGTCACCTGAGATCACGGCCGGGATACCCGTGGAGCTGGCAATGTTGTCGAGCTTTACGTCCAGGCCGTTCTGCTTGAAGATGCCGCTTTCGAAGGCGAGCCACTCGGGCAGGTTGTCGGCGATGAGGTTGCTGTAGGAGACGTGCAGCGAGACCGGCTGGCCTGTGAAAGCAGGCGCAGCAGCAGCTTGCCCGGCCGGAGCAGTTGTTGCGGCGGCCGCGGTTATTGCTGGCGCGGTCGTTGCGGCTGGCTTGGTGGCCGCAGTGGTGGCGCCGGGTGCGCTGGTCGTGGGCGCCACCGCGGGAGCGCTCGTGGCGGCAGGCGCGCTCGTGGGGGCAGCCGCTGGCGCCTGCGTCGTCGGCGGCGGCGCTGTGGTTGGGCTGCACGCCGTCACCACCGTCGCGAGTGCGACCAGCAGTGACGCCACGCGCCACATCAGAGGGGTCCGTTCAGTGTTGGATCGAGCTCCGGGTGTTCAACGTACGCCTTGCGCAGCTCGCGCGTGGCTTCGACCCAATCCGCGCCGATCGGCAGGAACACGCCGCCCGAACGAACCTGGTAGACCTCAGGATTGTCGACACCGCTCGGGGTGATGCCCCGCTCCACGTGCGCCCTGACGGCGTTGATCAGGCGGCGGCGCACCTGGATGACCATGGCGTCGGTGGAGCCCAGGTGCTCGGTGGAGCGATCGAAGATCGGCCCCATGCTCGTGGTCATCGCCGCGTCCTGCATCAGCAGGCTGGCGATGCCCGTGAACCCGCCGCCGCCCTTGTTGGTCCGCTGCATTTCGCGATCGATCATGAAGTCGTTGGCGAGATTCGGCGCGAACCGGTTTCGGCCAAACCAGTCGGTAGTGTTCGGGAGGCGGTCGGGGAACACCGCGTTCAACACCCCTGCGCCTGGTCGACGGCCACCCACGTTCATGAAGAAGTTCATGGTGTGGTAGTCGTCCATCGGCACACGCGCGCCGTTGTTCTTCTTCACGCCCAGCACACCAGGCGGAGTGAAGGTATAGAACGGTAAGCAGAACTGGGCGATGCGCCAGTACTGCTCGCCTGGCGGGCCTGGCCGCCTCGCACCATAGGCGACACCGCCTGGTGTATCGATCACCTCGAAGAGGGCTGGCTTCTGGCGCAGCTGATAGTCCGAGAAGCTGCCTGGCGGCTGATCTTCGGCTCGGAGACCACCGTAGTGGAGGAAGCCGACGTGGGTGGTATCGATGTCACCTTCGAGGATCTGCAGCCAGTTGCCATCGAGCTGGAAGGCTGTGGCGGTCGCGCCTTCGAGCGCATTGGCCTCGAGGTCGGGCATCGGCGGCGGCTCTTTTCTTGGACCCATATAGGTCCACACGATGCCGCCGCGCTCGGTGCACGGGTACGCGGTTGCCTTGACCTTCTGTCGGAAGTCGGACTCGGCTGGTTCGTTCGGCATGTCGACGCAGTTGCCCGCGGTGTCGAACTTCCAGCCGTGATAGACGCACCGCAAGCCTGATTCTTCGTTGCGGCCGAAGAACAGGCTTGCGCCACGATGCGGGCAGTTGTTCTGGATCAAGCCTGGCCTGCCGTTGGAATCGCGAAAAGCGATCAGCTGCTCGCCGAGAAGCATGACGCGGACAGGATCACAATCAGGCGCACCCAACTCTGATGAAAGGAGGGCCGGAACCCAGTACTCCCGCATCAAGTTGCCCATCGGCGTGCCCGGGCCGACGCGGGTGATCAGCTCGTTCTCTTCCTTCTTCAGCATAAGAACCCGACCGCCTCCTTAAACCTAAGACGCACTCTGCTCTTTCGCTTAAGTTTAGTTGGCAGTCGCAACCCTGCGGACCGTCTGCCTAGAACGAGTTCAGGCGGCGCGGTCCTTGTGATCGTCGAGAGCGCGTAACCGCATATTCAGTTCGCGGCGGGAGAGGTAGCCCCAGGCGAAGTAGCGGACCAGTTCGGCGCGGGTCGGCGACAGGTACGTGACCGGCGCCTCGGCCGGCCTCGGGCGCGGGCGATCGTCGTCCATGCCGGATCGGATACCCGCAGCCCGCATACCGGATCGCAACATTCTGCCTCTCTGTCTAGCAACACGTGTGTTACGGCGCTGTGAGCCGCTACCCTTGCCTGTTGAGATGACCGCAACGCAGCAGGACAGGGATCAATTCGGTACATGGGTCGAACCCAGCGGTGACAAACCCGCCGGCTATTTCGTCTACAAACGTTCGCATAGCCCGTACGAGCGCTGGATGGAAGAAGAAGGCATCCCGGTCCTGCGAGGTATCGGCGTTCGCGACACCCGCGACGTCACGCTTGGCGCCTGGAAGCGGCGCAACGCTCGCGGCGCCTTTCTTTATCTCGACGGCCTTGAAGGCCTCAAAGGCATGTACGTCCTGGAAGTCCCCGCCGGCGACGCCACCAATGCCGAGAGACACATTTACGACGAGTTCTTCCTGGTAATCGAAGGTCGTGGCACCACCGAGGTCTGGCGCGGCTCCGACAAACCTCGCGTTTTCGAATGGCAACCTGGCAGCCTGTTCATGATTCCGATCAACGCCAACTATCGGCTGGTGAATGCCACCGGATCACCGGCGTTGCTGCTGGCCGCCAACAACGCTCCAGGCGTGTTCAACATTTTCCAGAGCCACCGCTTCATTTTCGAAAACGACTGGGATTTCCGCGAGCGGTACGACATGACCGACGACTTCTTCAAGCCGAAGTCGGACCTCGAAATGGAGCCGGTGCGCGGCCGCGCGGCTATTCGCTCCAACGTGTTTCCTGACATTGTGAATGCGGAGCTTCCGCTCGACAACCAGCGTGCGCCCGGCTATCGACGGATTCAGCCCACGTTCAGTGGCTTTATCCAGGATGCATCGACCGGCGGATTTGTGTCGCAATATCCGAGTGGACGGTACTCCAAGGCGCACTTCCACGCATCAGGTGCGGTGCTGGTGTGCCTCCGCGGCAAGGGCTACACATATAACTGGCCCGTGGAGGTCGGACCGACTCCATGGAAAGACGGCAAAGCCGACCAGGTTCGCGAGCTGGAGTACGTGCCAGGCGGGCTCGTGGCCGCGGCGCCTGGGGGTGGCAACTGGTTCCACCAGCACTTTGGGGTTGCTCGCGATCCACTGCGGGTCATCAACTACTGGGGCGGACCCCACGCGCGCTGGGGGATCGGCGACGACCGCGACGAGGACGTCAAGGCTGGCAACCTGTTCGGGATCCACGAGGGCGGGCGCACCATTTTGTACCCCGAGGAGGATCCGTTTATTCGCGATGAGTACAAGCGGCGCCTGGCGGCCGAAGGGGTTGAGTTCACCATGCCTGAAAGCGCCTTCGCCTGACGGGCGTTCCGGGTGATGAACTCTCTCACCAGACGAATCCTCCTTCCACAGGGTAGTTGCGCTCCGCGTGCTGCAGGGCCCAGCGCTCCAAACCTGGAGAAACAACAGTCCACTTACAGTGGAGTCCTTGCCAGTGGGGCCATTGCTAGATGGCGGGCGGTCGGGCGTTGAGCCACTATCTCCCTGCGGAGCGGCTGCATTTTGCCTGGGATAACAGCTTGTCGCCGGTGCTCGAGGTGGAGGCCGGCGCGGAGATCACCATTGAGACCTGGGACGCCAGTGGGCACGCTATCCAGCGCAATTGGACCTCAGATGATTTGCCCAAGCGGGTGCGCAAACCTGGCGTCGGCCACGCGCTGACAGGTCCAATTGCCATCAATGGTGCAAAACCAGGTCAGACCTTGGTGGTGGAAATCCAGGAGGTCCGTCCAGCGGCCTGGGGCTGGACTTCGTTCGGCCCACAACGCGGTTTACTGCCGGAGGACTTTCGGCACCACTTCCTCCAGATCTGGGACCTCCAAGAAAACAACGCCGCGCGCGGCATGCGCGGCGTCAGCGTGCCCCTGGCACCGTTTTGCGGCGTGATGGGCCTGGCGCTCGCGGAGCCAGGCCAACACAGCACCATTCCGCCGCGTCGCGTGGGCGGCAACATGGACGTGCGCCAACTGACCGCGGGAACTACGCTGTACTTGCCGATCGAGGTCGAGGGGGCCCTCTTCTCGGTGGGGGATGCGCACGGCGCACAGGGCGATGGCGAAGTCTGCATTACGGCGATCGAGATGGACAGCACCACGACGCTGCGGTTGTCACTCAGTGACACTCCGGTGCGCGAGCCACAGCTCCAACTGTTGCAACCACCAACGAACATTGGGGGCGCGTACCACGGGTGTATGGCGCACGCGCCTGACCTGATGGAGGCGGCCAAGAACGCAACGCGGTATCTGGTGGAGTGGCTCTGCCAGACCACACACCTCGATGCGGATCAGGCCTATGTGCTCGCAAGCGTGTGTGCGGAGCTGCGCATCAGCCAGATCGTGGACGCACCGAACTGGACCGTCACCGCGTTCTTTCCGCTGTCCGTGCTCCAGTGAGTTTCACCGCGCCGAGCCGCAATATGGCGGAGGAGGACCGCATTGTCCTCACCAGCGTGGGGGTGGATATCGGCTCGTCTACCTCCCATCTGCTGTTTTCGCGACTGGAGCTGGAGCGGCAGGACAACCGGTACGTCACTGTTCGGCGCGACGTCCTCTTTCAATCAGACATTCTGTTGACTCCCTACCGAGACGTAACCACTATTGATGAACAGATCCTGGGCGACTTCGTAGAGCAGCAATATGCTGCTGCGAAACTCACGCGCGACGAAGTGGACACCGGTGCGCTGATCCTGACGGGTGTTGCACTGCTGCGCGACAATGCGCGCGCGATCGCGGAGCTGTTCGCTGCCGAAGCTGGCCGGTTTGTCGCCGTCAGCGCGGGTGACAATCTCGAGGCGACCATGGCTGCGCACGGATCCGGCGCGGTCGCCTTGTCGAAAACGCGCGGTGCTGTCATGAATGTGGACGTCGGCGGTGGCACCACCAAAGTGGTGATCTGTCGCGAAGGACGCACGGCTGAGCTGATGGCCATCGATGTCGGCGCACGTCTGATCGCCTACGACGCGAACCTTGTCGTTACGCGGCTGGAGCCGGCCGCCCTGGACATCGCGCAACGCCTGAATGTGTCACTCCAGGTTGGAACAGCGGTCACGCAATCGCAGTTGCGTTTGTTCGCCGAGTACATGGTCGACCAGCTCCTTGGGGAGATCGCGGTTGGTGGCTGTACGCACGGCTCGCACCTCCTCCGGACGGAGCCACTCCGCAATCGACGCGGCATCGAGCACGTGACCTTTTCGGGCGGAGTCTCCGAGTACATTTACCGTCGCGCAGAACGCGCCTTCGGCGACCTGGGACCGCTCCTGGCCGACGTGTTCCTGGAGCGCACGCCGGAGCTCGGTGCACCAATCGTCGAGACGTCTGGCGGAATTCGCGCAACCGTTATCGGTGCCTCGCAGTACACCATCCAGGTCTCGGGCAGCACCATCTACTTATCCGCGGAAGACGTGGTCCCTGTTCGCAACGTGCCCGTTGTGATGCCGAACATCGCGTGGGCAGACGAACCGTTCTCGCCCGAGCGTGTTGCCGCTTCAGTCCGCGGCGCGCTGCACCGCTTCGACCTTCTGGAGGCGCGCACTCCGGTTGCCATCGCGGCCCGGTGGGAAGGCTCCGCCACGTACAAGCGCATCAACGCGTTTTGTGCTGGCGCCCTGGATGCCATGCAACTGCACGTTGCTCATGGGCATCCGCTAATCCTGGTGTTCGATAACGACATTGGCGGGCTGCTCGGACTCCATCTGCGCGAGGAGCTCCGCTTGGAGTTACCGATTGTCTCAATCGATGGGGTGGAGCTGCGCGAGTTCGACTACATCGATATTGGCGCGCTGATCCCCACCTCCGGCGCCGTGCCGGTCGTGATCAAGTCGCTGATATTTCCCCACACGTAATGGCAGACTTTTTCGCGGCAGTCGCTTACGGATGGCGGCGCAAGCGTGGGTTGGCGATTGCGTCAAGCCCGGAGCTCACCAGAAACAACCCGATAAAGAGAGTCATGACTGCAATGATTGGTGTTGTCCACCACCACCAGAGACCGCGTAGTAGCGCGTTGAACGTGATCGCCCAGTAGATGGTCATGCCGATATCCGGCGCGTCCTGGGGGCCCAGTCCAAGGGCTTCGAGGCCGATCGATGCCAGCACGGCCGATCCAACGGCACCCACAAAGCTGGCCGCCACATATGGCAGAAGATTCGGCAGAAGCTCGCGCACGATGATTGCCAGGGTGCCCATACCATTCAGTCGGGCAACCTGCACGTAGGCGCGTTCCCGGAGGGTTAAAACCTGCGCCCGAATGGTGCGCGTGGGCTGCATCCAGGCTAGCGACGCCACGATCAGCGCCATCGAGTTGATACTGAGCACACCCTTGATGGAGTCGGCAATGATAATCAGAACCAGCAGACCGGGTACGGTCAACAGCGTATCGACGATCATGCGGACTGCGATGTCGAACACACCACCTCGGTAGCCGGCGAGAAGGCCCAGCAAGATGCCGATGCCCAGTCCAACACCTCCAGCAATGAATCCGATGCGGAGGGTGAGCGGTAGTCCAGCAACCAGCACCGCGGCCAGGTCACGCCCCTGGTCATCCGTGCCGAGCGGAAACTGTAGTGAGGGCGCCTGGTCCGGTAGGACCGAGGTGGCGCGTGCGTGATCAACATTGATGAACAGCGGACCGACGAGACAGATGAGCAGCAACACCAGCAGCAGAATTGCCCCAGCGCTCAGACTGGCATTCCGTGAGAAATACGTAAGCACGCCTCCGCTTCGGGAGCGCCACAGAGCAAGGACGTCGATGCGGCGGCTCTGGATAACGGTTCCGGCTGCCATGTCAGATGCTCACGTCGTCCGGTGGGCGATGCGCGGATCGATCAACGGATACATGAGGTCGATCAAGAGCGTCGCGATGCCGATTGCGACGATGATCACGAAGACGATGCCATAGATCAGGAAATAGTCGGAACCCGATATGGCTTTGACGAGCAAAGAGCCGACGCCAGGAAAGCCGAAGACGATTTCGACGATAACCGAACCGGACACAATATGGCCGAGCGCGATAGCAAGTGAAGTGAATTGCGGCAGGATGGCGTTGCGCACCGAGTACCCGAGCAGAATGCGCGTGCCTTTCAAGCCTTTTGCCTCAGCGAAGAGCATGTAATCCTCGCCCTCGGTGGTAACCATCATCCCCCGCATGCCGAGCCCCCAGAAGCCCATGCCCGCGAGCACAATTGACAACGCCGGTAACAGCGCATGGCGCGCGACGTCCAGGACGAACGGGACGGTCAGGGCTGGCGCCGTACTGATTGAGTATCCGCCTGAAAGCGGGAACACCGGGTGCGTCACCGCCAGCGCGTAGACCAGGATGAGCCCGAGCAAGTAGTAGGGAATCGACGAGAAGACGAGCATTGGCAGGATCAAGAACCGCAGAAAACGCGGCGAGCGAGTCCAGCCGATAACTGCTCCGAGGAGCGTTCCGACGAAGAACGCGATCAGCGTTGATGCGAGCAGCAGTCCGATCGTCCACGGCAGGGCGGCCTCGATGAGCGTGATGACTTTGATTGGGTATTGAGACAGCGAGTAACCGAAATCCAGGTGCAGTACGTTTCCGAGGTAACGTACGTACTGCAACCACAACGGCTGATCCAGACCGAACTGCTGGTCATACGACTGGACCATGGCTTCGATGCCTTGCTGGAGATAGCCGCCCTGGCTTGCCATCTGCACGAGCTGACTGCGCACCGGGTCGCCGGGCGCCAGCCGCGGAATGAAGAAGTTCAGTGTCGCCGCGCCCCACAGCACCGCCACGAACTGGAGCAACCGTCGAGATAGGTAGACACGCATACCGACGTTGACCGTTCCCGGCTCTCAACCTACACTTCCCGTGCCTGGCGATGCAATCGGGCTGCAGCGCTGTCCGATCAACGAGGGAGGGCGTAGAGATGTCCGGTGATCTGCGAATCTCGCGACGGCGCGCACTTGCCACGATAGCGATCGGAGGCGCGGCGACTGTCCTGGCGGCCTGTTCGCCGGCCGCGCCACAGACCGCCGCACCGACCTCTTCGAGCGCCGCGCCGGCGGCACAGGCACCGGCGTCTTCAGCCAATGCGACTGCGCCGACTGGAGCGCCAGGGAGCGGGATCACCTCCCAGCCGGTGACCACGACTGGGGCGCCGGCTGATGTTGCCCGTGCGCAAACGTTGGTCCTGTCACTGTCTGACTCTGTGGACCAGTTCACCGATGTCGGCGTCATGAATCCTTTTGTCATTGGCGCCTTTCGCAACGGCTGGCAGTTCGCTTTCGAGCCACTGTACTTCTATGACATGTGGCACACCGACCAGGTGTGTGGCGCGCCTGGCCTCGCCTGCAACGACGGTGAGATCCCGTGGCTCGCGGAGAGCTACACCTACAATGCCGACTCCACCCAGCTCTCGATCAAACTCCGTCAAGGCGTGACGTGGAGCGACGGGCAGCCCTTTACGGCTGATGACGTCGTATTTACGCTGAACATGCTCAAAAGCAATGCGCCGAAAGTGAACTTCTCGGTCGATATGCAAACGTGGGTGAAGGACGTGACGACGCCAGATCCACTGACGGTCAACATCACGCTTACGAGCGGCAACCCACGCTTCCTGTTCGACTATTTTCAGTGGCACTCGGACATTGGCATCCCGATCGTGCCGAGACACATCTGGGAAGGTCAGGATCCGGCCACGTTCACAAACGATGACATTTCCAAGGGTTGGCCTGTCGTCACGGGACCATGGAAGCTGAGCCTGGAAAATCCACAGCAACGCTACTGGGATCGGCGGGACGACTGGTGGGGCGCAAAGACCGGCTTTCACCCGTTGCCGAAGATGCAGCGGGTCACCATCGTTCCAAACTACATGGACGACAAGCAGATGGAGCTGGTTACCGCCAATGAGGTCGACGCCGCACACGGCTTTCAGACGGCGTACACCGTCCCGACTGCGCTGGCCCGTAATCCCAAGCTCATCGGTTGGACGGAGGGCAATTCCCCACCGTACGGCGCCCTGGACATCTCCACTGTGACTTCAATTGCGGTGAATTGTTCACGGCCGCCGTTCGACGACGCGGATATTCGCTGGGCCGTCAACCACAGCCTCAATCGCGACGAGATTGTCGCGATCGGCAGTCACGGAATCGGCGAGAAGACGAAACTACCGTTCCCTCGGTACGGAACGTTCATCCCGTACTGGGATGCCGTCAACGATCTGATGCAGGCGTATCCGGTCGATGCGTTCGACCTGGACAAGACCGCGCAGATCATGCAATCGAAGGGCTATGCGAAGAATGCGGATGGCTTCTGGGCAAAAGGCGCAGATCACTTCAGCATTGTGCTGATCGCGACACCGCCGTTCTTCACCGACATCGCGCCGGTCATTGTTGAACAGCTGCGCAAAGGCGGATTCGATACCACATTCAAATCGCCGTCGAATGCCTCCACGATCATTCCGCAAGGCGATATCGACGCCTGGTTCGATATTCCTGGCGGTAGTGCGCGCGACCCGTATGCGACGCTGAACTTTCTTCACAGCCGCTATGCGGCTGCAACCGGGCAGCCCGCTCCCGCGGGTCACGCGTACCGCTGGAAGAATCCCGATTTCGACAAACTGCTGGAGACCATGGCGCTCACCGCGCCTAACGATCCGAAGTTTATGACGCTCTATCACCAGGCGATGGAGCTCTGGTTCCCTAATTTGCCAACGATCCCTCTCATCAATCGGTACATTTTCATTACACCGAACACGACGTACTGGACGAACTGGCCTACTGAGAAGAATCCATACACGCTCCCGTCCAGCTGGCATCGGACCTCGGGCCTGTTTATCAATACGCTGGAGCCAGCAACCGGATAGTGCTCGAGTGACGGACGGGTTAAAAAACGCGGGTTTGCAGCGCCGAGCGCCATACGCAGTGAAGGGAAATCTTCTCTGAAGAGAAGCAGACCAAGAGGTTAGGAGAGCAGCGGCAACTGCTGTGGCACGGCCTCGTCTGGTGGTGCTGGCTCGACCAACTCGGGGCCTTCGTTCTCCCAGGAGTTCACCAGCGGTCTGACGGCATACGCCTCCATCAAGTCCGCGGGAAATGGGGCAAGTGCGAGCCGTTTGGCTTCATCTGCATCGACACCTGGGTCCAGCCACCGTAATTCGTCTTCGGGTCGCAGGATGACCGGCATGCGCGTGTGGATTGTTGCCATGAGCTCGTTGGGTTTCGTGGTCAGGATGGCCGCAGTGGGACGTCGGTCTGGCAGCCACAGGCCAGCGAACATGAACAGTCCGCCGCCACGCAGGCGGATGTGCATGGGTTGCTTTTGACGCCACTCGTAGAAGCCGGTTGCCGGAATGAGGCAGCGCAACGCGTCGCGGAACATTGCGCCCGAACCCAGCGCCTCCACCCGTGCATTGATCGGCGGCGGTTTTTTCACCCCTTTGGCGAGCCAGAATGGCTTGAGCCCCCAGACGGCGGTTTGCGCCTCCGGCTGCTGCAATGGCAGCTGGACAATGGTCAAAATCTCCTGCGAGGGCGCGATGTTGAAGCGCGGCTCGATACGTTTGTCTGACCAGTCCATGAACCCGAACCGCTGGATGATGTCCTGCGGATCGGTCAGATTGAAACGTCCACACATGGATCAAGAAATGGAGGAGAGGCGGTCGCGAACCAACCGCGTGCCGGCGACCATGGCCACCAGCTTCGACTGACACATGCCGCGGGGGCTCCAGCCGAAGCCGCAGTCGGGATTGACGTAGACCTGCTCCGGTCGGATGTGGCGCAGGACTGCTTCGAGGCGAAGCGCGACATCCTCCGCGGTTTCGGGATAGAAGCTCTTGACGTCTACAATGCCGGCGCCGAGCTCGCGGTCGGCGAGCTGTGCCGCGAGGTCCACCTCGCTCATTTCGCGCGAGGCGAACTCCAGCACGAACTGGTGGCAGTTTGCCTCCAGGATGGACGGGAACAGGTGAGCATAGGTGCGCTGGAAGCGGCCACGCCCGAACCGGTTGCCGAAGCAAATATGAAATGCCAGGTGTGCGTTCACGCCGTCGACGGCGCGATTATAGAGGCGCGCCATTTCCTGGCCGGTGAGGCCGGTGCGGCACGGCTCATCCAGCTGGACGAAGTCCGCTCCGGCGGCGACGCACGCCTTCAGCTCCGCATTGACAACCTCGGCGAAAAACTCGAACACGGCCGAACGGTCAGGGTACGCGTCGCCCGGGTCGATTCGCGAGCCAAGCGTCATCGGACCCGGGAGCGTGACCTTGATGGGCTGCTGCGTGCGGGAACGCAGGAATCGAAAATCCTCCGCCAGACCAAGGCCGCCAGGCGGCAGTTGGATCGGCGCAATAGCGTGGTAACGGGTTTGCTGGTCGTAACCCCAGGCACCCGCCAACCGCCGGGCGGGCAGTGCTTGCAGCCCGCCGAGTAGCTCGTAGTAGCCGTCGACATAGCCATCTTTGCGGCGGTGTTCGCCGTCAGTGACGATGTCGATGCCAGCGCGCTGCTGATCGAGCAGGGCGATATCGACGGCGTCGTCCAACATCTCCTGGACATCGGCCGGACCAAAACGGCCGCTGGCCTCCAGTTCCCACGCGCCGAACCACCAGCCAGGCTTTCCCAAAGACCCAACCGTGGTGGTGGGCAGCAGCGGCAGGGTGCTCACGCGCGCGCTGTTTCGGTGGTTGCCAATGAGCCGATGTAGGTGAGCAGTCCGCCGGCGAGCATCGCGTTGTGGGCGCGCGGCGCCAGGTCGATGCGCATGCGCAGGGTGGTCCGTCGCGTCCGGTTGTGGACCACCGCGACAGATTCGCGGATGCCGACAACCTCCAGGTCATCACCGGTGTCAACCGCGTCGTAGTCCGCGGGATCGAGAAATGTCAGCGGCACGATGCCGAAGTTGGCAAGATTCGCGGCGTGGATCCGCGCAAAGGATCTGGCCAGGACCGCCTTGATGCCCAGGTACATCGGCCCAAGCGCTGCAATCTCGCGCGAGCTGCCCTGACCGTAATTATTGCCGGCGAGGATGAAGCCGCCGCCGAGCTGCTGCGCTCGCTCCACGAACGTGGGATCGACTCGTGTGAAAACATACTGGGCGGAGGCCGGAACGTTGGACCGCAAGGGCAGGGTTTCCATGCCGGCTTGAATGATCTGGTCCGTGGAGATGTTGTCGCCGAGCTTGATCAGCACTTGCCCGCGAAGCGGCTCCTGGAGTGGTGGTCGCGTTGGTATCGGTTGGATATTCGGCCCACGACGGATCACCACCGTGGCGGGATCCTCCGGCGGCGGCAGGACCATGCGGTCATCCACCACGTAGGCCTCTGGCGGCTCGAACGCCACCGGGTCGCCCAGCTCGCGCGGGTCGACAATCTCACCTGCCAGCGCGACGGCCGCGCACACCGCTGGACTGGCGAGGTACACGCCCGCATCGACCGTGCCGGACCTGCCAGGAAAGTTTCGATTGAACGAACGGACCGAGACGCCGCCAGTCGATGGCGCCCCGCCCATGCCGGCGCACGGTCCGCAACCGGACTCCAGGATGCGGGCACCGGAAGCGATCAGGTCCGTGAGAATGCCTGAGCGCGCGGCCATCTCGTAAACCTGACGCGAGCCGGGGCTCACCATCATGCTCACACGCGGGTGGATCGCACGTCCGCGCAGAATGCTGGCGATGGTTGCGAGGTCCTGAAACGATGAGTTAGTACAGCTGCCAACGGCGACCTGGTCCACCGGCGTGCCGGCCGCCGCGTGAATGGGAACCACTGCGTCTGGACTGCCCGGTTGCGCGATCAGCGGTTCGAGCGCACTCAGATTTACGGCGATGACACGGTCGTAGGTGGAGTCGGGATCCGCCGATTGCGGCGAGAAATGCTGCTCGCGCTGCTGCGCGCGCAGAAATCTACGAGTCACTTCGTCGGACGGAAACAGAGACGTGGTGGCGCCCAGCTCCGCGCCCATATTGGCGATGGTGGCACGTTCCGTCACACTGAGCGAGGCAACGCCCGGACCGAAATACTCCAGCAACCAGCCAACACCACCCTTGACGGTCAACTGCCGCAGCAGTTCGAAGATGACATCCTTGGCCGATACCCAGGGAGACAGTTCGCCCACAAGCTCGACACCCAGGATGCGGGGCATTCTGAGGTAGTACGGCGCGCCGGCCATCGCCGTCGCGACATCCAGTCCACCCGCACCGAGCGCAAGCATGCCAAGAGCTCCGCACATCGGTGTGTGGCTGTCGGAGCCGAGGAGCGTTTCGCCCGGTACGCCGAAGCGCTCCAGGTGGACCTGGTGGCAGATGCCATTGCCGGGTCGCGAGTAGTAAATGCCGTACTTCGCGGCAACGTCTTGCAGGTACAGGTGGTCGTCCGCGTTTTTGAAGTCGGCCTGCATCAGCTGGTGATCTACGTAGCTGACAGAGAACCTGGTCCGCACGCGCGGGACACCCATCGCCTCGAACTGGAGATAGGTCGCCGTGCCGGTGGCGTCCTGCGTCAGGGTTTGATCGATACGTATCGCGATTTCTTCGCCCGGCTCGAGCTTCCCCTCGACGAGATGGGCTGCCAGAATCTTCTGCGCGAGGTTCACCGGTCGAACCACGCGTGATCAGCCAGGTAGCCTGATGGCACGTACACTTGACCATCCATGATTTTCCGCGCGGTGCGCGAGGTGGAGGCGCTACATACCACCCATTCGCCACTCCGTCGTTCCAGCTCGACGCCGATCTCGATTACGCCTGCCGGATGCCCGATGCGGACCGTTCGCTCCACGACATCGGATGATTTCGCGATCTCGTGCGCAATGGTGCCAGGCAGGACAACGGCGGCTGCGAGGCACATCGCGCCGGTGGCGGGGAACGTGCGGTGAATGCGCTGCATCGACACCGCTCGCGCAACGATGTCCACGCCATTTGCGGCCGGCGCGAGTATGGCGACTTTCGGGATGGCTTGCAGACCAGCCAGGCCGATGAGGTGCGCCGCCGCCGCGCGGATCGACTCCAGGCGGGCCATCACCTCGGGGTCGGACTCGATCTCCAGCGGAGTTTCCGATCCGGTGAGACCAACGTCGGAGGCGCGCAGAAACACGAATGGATTGGCAACGTCCACGATCGAGACGTCGAGACCATCCACGCGCTGGCATGGCTGGCCGGTGGGAAGTGGTCCGCGCCCCTGGGTACCACTCGGGTCGAGCCATTTCAGACCGATCCGTGCAGCCGTGCCCGGAACACCGTCGATGGCGTAGTCACCATCCAGCGAAAGTTCACCATCGGGTGTGGGCACCTGCGCGATGTAGCGCTTTTGCACGTTCGTGGCGAGCACCGGTACCTCGGTGAGCGGAGCGCGCGGTGGAATCCAGCCGGCCTCGATGGCAAACGGTCCAACCGCCGCCGACATGTTGCCGCACGTCCCGGTCCAATCAACCACCGGTTGCAGCACGTCCACCTGGCCAAAGGTGAACGTCACCTCATCGCCAGTCGAATCGAGGATGCAAACCTTCGAAAGCGATGAGATGCCTCCGCCTAGTCCATCCACCTGGCGTCCACCCGGATCCGGACTGCCCAGCGCAGCCAGGACGATGCGATCGCGTTGGCGGGTATCGAACCGAGCGAGGTCGTCCTGCTTGAACAGGACGGCTCGACTGGTGCCGCCGCGCCAGAAGGCGGCCGGCACCGCCACCTGCCCCATTAGCGGCTGAAAGCCAGTTCGTGGGCGCCGACGTAGCGAGCGCGCGGACGAATCAGCCGATTGTTGTCGTATTGCTCGAGCACGTGCGCCATCCAGCCGGCAATGCGGCTGGCCGTAATCAGGCTGGTGAACAGGTTCAGTGGGAATCCGAGGTAATACAGCACCGGTGCGGCGTAGTAATCGACGTTGGCATTCAGGTTCTTGCGTTGCTTGAGCTCGTCCTGGAGCGCGAGCGCAATGTCCACCCAGCGCGTGTCGCCGTTGGCGCGGGCAAGCCGCTCCATCATCGCACGCAGATGCACCGCGCGTGGGTCCAGCACGCGGTACACGCGGTGGCCGAAACCCGGCACCTTGCGCTTTGCCGCTAACGCTTCCTCAACCCAGGGCCGGACGCGATCAGCCGAGCCGATCTCCATGAGCGTGCGCTGCACGTCATCGACCGCCCCACCATGCAGCGGGCCTTTCAGCGCGCCAATCGCGCCGATGATCGCCGAGTACGCGTCGGCGAGGGTGCCAGTGATGACGCGCGCGGTGAAGGTCGATGCGTTGAGCTCGTGCTCGGCATACAGGTTCAGGACGATGTCGAGGGCCTGCACGCTCTCGGCGTCCGGATCTTTTCCATTGAGCATTCGGAGCAGATCTTCGGCGTGGCTGCGCGCGGGGTCTGGCGGGATCAGCGGCAAGCCCTGGGCGAGGCGATGCTGGGCTGCGACGAGCGTCGCCATTTGCGCTGTGAGGCGCTTCGCCTTGAGAACGTTCGCGGCACGGCCCTGCGCCTCCTGGTGGGGATCGCACGCGGCGAGCATCGCTACTGCTGCGCGCAGGGCGGCCATCGGATGCGCCGAGCTGGGCACCAGCCGCAGTGCGTCAATCACCTGTCCCGCCGGTGCGCGCAGCGCCGCAAGCTCGGCACGGAAGGTCTTCGCCTCCGCTGCATCGGGCAGCCGAGCCTCCCACAGGAGGAACACCACGTCCTCGAACGGCACGCGCTCGGCAATGTCGTGGATGTTGTAGCCGCGGTACTCGAGCACGCCCGCGTGGCCGTCGATGAAGCAGATCGACGATTCGGTGGCCAGCACGCCTTCCAGACCGGAGATGACCTGTTCGGTTGTCGTCGCTGTCGTTGTCATTGCGCCGCTCCTGGTGTATGCAGCGTACAGCCTGGGACGGGCATGGGTGCGCCAGTGGACGTGGATGCGCCACCATGGTGCCGATGGATTCGCAGGACGGCGGTTTTCGTCATCAGCAGGTGTCAGTCAACGGATCGTCGCTGCACGTCGTCGAGGCAGGCGATCGACAGGCTCCCGCGTTTGTCTTGCTGCACGGTTGGCCCGAGTCCTGGGAGGCCTGGCGTGGCGTGATGCGGCACGCCGTACCGAGCGCATACATGCTCGCGATCGACCTCCCGGGCATCGGTCAATCGAGCGGCGCAACGACGGACGGCTCCAAGCGACAGCTGGCCGAAACGGTCCACGCATTGATCGCTGCGCAGAGGCTCACCGACGTCACGCTTGTCGGCCATGACGTTGGTGGTTTGGTCACCTACGCCTACCTGCGCGCGTACCAGGACATTCAAAGGGCGGTGATCATGGATGTCGTCATCCCGGGCGTCGATCCCTGGGAGGAAGTCCTGCGCAATCCGTACATCTGGCATTTCGCCTTCCACGCCAACCCGGGCTTGCCGGAGGCGTTGGTGCAAGGACGTCAGGCGCTGTATTTTGACTGGTTCTACGATGTCCTGACCGCGGACACCTCCAGCATCACCGCGGAGGCACGTGCCGCGTACGTTTCGGCATATTCCGCTCCAACTGCATTGAGCGCAGGCTTCAACTGGTATCGCGCATTTACCAACGACGCGGAGGACAATCGCCGATCCGCGGCGTCAGGTCCGAACGTGACCACTCCGCTGCTGTACATTCGCGGCGAACGCGAATCCGGCGACATCGACACCTACGTGCGCGGCTTCCGCGCGGCCGGGATCAGCATCATCGAACAGCACATGATTCCGGCGTCCGGCCACTTCGCACCAGAAGAAGCACCGCTCGAGGTATGGCAGGCGCTCGCACGGTTCGCAGGGGTCCTCCAACCATGAACGCGCTGTTCAACGCGAACAAGCTGAAGCTCGGGATCTTCGGCACCAACTGCAGCTACGGCTGTACGGCCACCACCGCTGAAGGCACGCTCGAGACGACCTGGCCGAACACGCTGGAGATTGCCCAGATTGCGGACGACGCGGGCATCGAAGCGCTGGTTCCGATCGCCCGCTGGAAGGGCTTCGGCGGGACGACCGATTTCAACGGCGCCGCATTCGAAACGTATACCTGGGCTGCGGGACTGGCTGCCGCCACCAGGCAGATTGCGCTGTTCTCCACCTCCCACGTCCTCACCACGCATCCGATCGTCGCCGCCAAGCAAGGCGCCACCATCGACCACATCTCGAATGGTCGCTTTGCACTGAATGTGGTGTGCGGCTGGTACCAGCACGAATTCGAAATGTTCAGCTACTCGCTTAGCGACCACGATGGTCTGTACGAGTACGCCGAAGAATGGTTGCAGATCGTCAGGCGACTCTGGACAGAGGATGCGGAGTGGGATTTCCAGGGGCGGTTCTTTCAGGTCCAACACGGCTACAGCCTTCCCAAACCGATCCAACGACCGGTCCCGGTGATGAATGCCGGCTCCTCGGCGGTGGGCGCTCGATTTGCGGCGCGCGAAGCTGACCTTTGCTTTATCAGCATGAGCGCACACGACGAAGATGCCGGCAGAGCCAAGATCGAGCAGTTGCGCACGCTTGCACGCGATGAGTCCGGTCGTGAGACGCAAGTCTGGACCTCTTGCGGCATCGTCTGCCGTCCAACCGAGCGCGAAGCAATAGACTTCGCCAGGCACTATATTGTCGACAAAGGCGACTGGGAGGCGGTGTCCAATATCGCGCGCGGTCGCTACCCGGCCCGCGCCCCGCGGGATGGCGAGCCGCTGCGCAGTCCCGGTTGGGGGAGCTACCTGGTTGTTGGTACTCCGGAACAGGTCGCCGAGCGCATGGTCCACCTCTCCGAGGTCGGGCTGGACGGTGCTGTGTTGAGCTGGGTGAATTATCCGGAGGAGATGCGCTATTGGAACGCCGACGTCATGCCGCTCCTCGAACAGGCCGGTCTGCGCCGACCAGTTACGGCCGCCGTGGCATGAGCGCAATCCGCGCCGTATTTGCCGAAAATGGGAACGAAGCCAGAATCGGCTGGCTATAGACATCTACGCCAAATGCGCCGCGGTCCACCGCCAGCAAGGCTCCGTCCGGGCTGAGGCCGCCCGAGCTATCCTCCCAATCTGACGCCAGTGGCCACGATCCGAGGCGCCTGCCGCCGATGAGATCGACCAACTGTGTGCGCGCGTTGCTCTGAATCACACCACGTGGATTGCCGTCGGCGCCAAAGACCGTGCCCTTCAAGTTCTGGGCACCCAGTGGATCGTCTACGCCTGTCGGTTTCGTCTGTGATGGCAGCAGCGACCACCAGAAGCCGCGCGAGCCACCGTCCGGTCCGCCACACGGATAGCGCGCGAAGAGCGCTTGCGATCCCTGGCCAAACGCAAGAGAGCTCGGACCACAATTGCTATCTGCGAGCTCGAACACGTTCTGCCGTGTCCCCGTCTGGAGGTCGAACACTTGAATCGGACCGCATTCGAATCCAACGGCGAGGAGATCGCGATTATCATCGAGAGCGACCGCGCGCGTGCTCGCCGAACAATCCGGTATGGATTCTTTCGGAATCAATGAGTCCCACGATGAACGTGTCAGCCCGCCGGTACTCACAGACCACGAGCCAAACTCTCCGTCATACCCATAGGCGCTGATAACTTGACCGGAGCGGTCGAATGCAAACTGATAGGGGATGAAGCCGGTTGGAAGATCCGGCAGGTCGATATACGCGGACTGGCTGAAGGATGGCAGCTGCCAGATAGTGATACCGTGCAAGTGCGTCCGATTCTGAACGTAGCTACCAAGTACCGCCATGGACTGACCCTTTGGATCGAACGCCACCAGGTTGCTGGTCCAGCCATCGATATCCGGGCTCAGGGTCCCCAACTTTTGACCTTCGAGCACGGGGGTCCTGAAAACCAGCCCGGCGTAAGCGACCAATCCAACAAGCGCGAGGCAGGCCAGTGCCTGGATTGGTCGAGCCCCGGCCTCATACTCCGAGACCAATCGTCGCCGAACCATCTCGCGCACGGGCGGATGATCTCGCAAGGCGTCTTCGACGATCGTCCCAAAATACGCATGGACCAGCCGATAACCACCATCCCCGGTCGGCACCACCAGGCGGTCGGCCACTAGCAAGTCGAGTACATGCTGGACCTCGCCAGCATCCACCGACGCGCTGTGGCTGAAGTCGGCGAGCCGGAGTCCGCAGCCGTTCTTGCCTGGTGACAGAGCGTGCTGAGCCAGCCGCGCCAGGACGATCCGAGCCACCGTTTCGTCCGTCGATGCGACGAGCTTCTCACGAATGACCGCGCTGAGCACACCGGGAGCCGCTCCCAGACGGTCGTACTTCGGTACACCGAGCACACGCCGCTCTTTGAGCCAGGTGCCCACGACCTGGAGCTCGGCGGGACAGACGCCGTCCTGGAATGTCAGGTCGCGAACGATACGCTCGATGAGCCCCGGCTCTAGCTGGGCTTCGTCGCGCTGCACGAGCCGGCTGAGAACGGTGCGCGCCACCTCAGGTTCGAAGCGTCGCACCTCGAAGCGATACTTGGTCGGTATCACATTCAAGATGCGCTCCACGTCGTGCAGCGATTCCAGCAGGTCCTCGCGGATGACGAACAAGAACGATACCGCGAGATTCGACTCCACGTATGGCTTCAACCACTGGAGCTGCTCCAATGCACCGGCGGATTGATTCGGCTGGGTCCACAACGTGTCGAAATCGTCGAAGATCACCAGTAATCGGCGGTTCTCGGCCTGGACTGCGCGCGCCAGCTCCTGCAGGTCCGTCGCGGCCCAGGCTGGCGTCGGCGTGGGACGTACGGGTGTGCTCGCAAGCTGGTCGGCCAGCGGCTTACTCTGCGTGCGAACGTACATCCAGCGGAAATGCGCATCGTCCTGTAAATACGTGAGCAAGCCCGCGCGCAGCAATGACGTTCTGCCGGAGCCTGCCTCGCCCAGCACCAGCCCACATCGAAATTCCTCATCACGAATCACTCCGCGGATGCGTCGTACATCGTCTTCGCGACCCCACAATTCGTCACCGATGTCAAACGGTTGGAGGTCACGCAAGCCGAAGACGTTTGCGAAGACGTTTGCGTTGTCTGTCGATTTCGATATTGCCGGACTGTTGCTACGCGCTCTGCTCTGTTTGACGACCTGAAAAATGAACACGGTAAGGAAGACGAATACCGCGATTGGTGTCGAGTACTTGTCGGCATCGGTTTGCGAAAGCAGAACCTTCAGAACGGCCGCCACCACCACCGCCAGGCCTGTGATCGCATCCACGCTCTCCTTTAGCGTCTTGCCCACGCTGGCGACGGTGTTCTCAAGCATTGGCGTTGAGCGAGCAGGCTTGATTGCGCACGTTCACCGCGAGCGGCGGCGTGCCATCGGCTGGGAGGTTGATGGCGACAGCTCCGGAGGCGGTCGAACACACTTGCGGCACGCCGATACTGGCTAAGCCACTTGCGTTCGAAGGTGCACTCAGCACCAACACCTGCGGCGTGACTGCGTTCAGCAACGTTGCGGATGGGAGCTGACGGTCGTCATGGACTGCCGTTTTCAGGACGGACGCCTGAGGTAGGCCCGCCTGGACGGCGGCGGACTGGCCATTGGCGCGAAGTCCGCCGAGCACCACCATTCGTGCAGCGCCATACTGGAGGAACAGCGCAAGACTGTCGTCGAACGGATCCAGCGGTGCGCCTGGTACTACGGCTCCTGGATTGAATGCCTGGGCTGAGAGGTCGCCCCAGGCGACTGGATCGGCACCTGCCCGCCAGTAGTTTGGCTGGAGTCCGTCCGCCTGGTAACTCGCCTGGAAGGTCCGCCAACTGGTCGACGGGTCGGTCTGGCCGGTGAGCCAGAGCTGGCCGACCGGCAGACCCTGCAGGAGATCGGTGCAGCCGCCGACGACCTCCGGTCTCGCAGACGTCGGAGCGAGCACGTCGATTCTCTGAACGCCCGAGGCCAGCAGTAACGATAGGAACTGGCGCCCATAGCCGGTCGTGCCGCACTCCAGCACGACGACGGTGCTCATGTCGGGCGTTGCTAACCACGTCGCGTCGCCCGCGCCCGCGTCGAGCACATGGACAGCCAGCGGGCGGCTTTGAGCCCGTGCAGCCGTTACCGGAAATAGCCAAACGGACAGCGCCAGCACCCATGCGCTGGCAACGCACACGGCTCGGACCATCTTTTGCTGCTCTTCTCCCCCGAGAAACGTCCGAAGACTCGTGCTTTAGCGGACGCGCGCAGAGCATAGCGCAAGAACCACTTATTGTGGAGTCGAACTCTTGTTCTTATTGTGTGCGTTTGGCGTAGGCCTTGCGGCCGGTGGTGTACAGGTTGACGAGCAGCAGGCCCATCAGCAGGCAGAACAGGATGGGGCCCGCGGCGTCGCGGAGGTCGACCCCGCCGAAGATGGACCAGGCGGCTGCCAGACCGAAAGCCACCAACGTACCGATGGCGATCTGGCCATCCTCGACCAGGAGTCCATAGATTTGTTCCCACGCTGCCAACAACGTTTTCACTGAGGTACGTCTCCCAAGACTCAGGACCTAGATATTGCGAACCGCGACGCGGGCACCTTGCGGCGCCACCAACGCCAGCATGCGCACCGCGATCAAACTGACCAGCGCGACACCTGCCAGGATCACCAGCAACGTCGCATCGCCCAGTGGCCACTCCACCAGCAGACCTTCGGAGCCCCAGAAGATGCCGAAGGTAGTAAGCATGGCGCCGACGATGAACTTCATGAGGTTTTCGGGCACCACCGTCAGTGGTTTGTGCAGCGCCACTCCGGCGCCGCTGATGACCACGAACGCGGCGGCCGCGCCAGCGATGGCCGCCTGCAGCGCCGTACCGCCTTGCGCTCCCAGCGCGATGACGATGAATGCAACCTCCAGGCCTTCGAGCAACACAGCCTTGTAGGAGAACCAGAAGCCGATGTTGTCCCAGCGTTTGGGCTGCAAGCCCTGGGCGCGCAATTCGGCCACCTCGCGCTGGTAGATCAGCTCTTCGTCGTGCAGCGCAATGATGCCCGCGAAGCGCAGGATGGCTTTGCGCAGCCAGCGCATCCCGAACAGTAGCAACAGCACCCCGACCACGATGTGGAAGGTCTGGGTGACCTGATCGTGGAAGATGATCAGCGGGGTTCCGAATACACCCACGATGATCGTGAGCGTGCCGAGCGCGGCGAGAACGCCCCAGATCGGCGAACGCCAGCCGCGGGTGTTGCCAACAGCCAGGACGATCGTGAAAGCCTCGGCCCACTCGACGCAGGAGGCGACGAACGAGGGCACGGCGGCGATGGCAAGCGTCAGCATCTACTCAGTTCTCTCACTCCTGTTGCGATGGTACATAAGACGCAGAACGCTCAGTGCGACGAGCGTGGTTTGTTTTTGTTAAGGGTGCGTGGCGCGCATCCCATTCGGCGGCAACACGTTTGGGCACCACCCATTTCCACGCGTCGATCACCAGGTCGTGCATTTCGTCGTAGTCCAGCGCATCCAATCTGGCGTGCAGCCAGTTGAAACGCATGTCCGACAGGCTCGGCAGCATGAATTTGCGCGGCTCAGCTTCCACCACGATCGCGCGCCACTCCTTGGGGAACGCGAAACCCATGGTCATTTCGTCGCGCGAGAAGGCGAGCCATACGATGCTGCCGACGCGGAACTTCCAGCGACCGTACACGCAGACCTCGTAACTGCGCGGCAGCGGCCGCGCAATCTCCTGGACCTGCGCCATCGTGACCACGCCTACTGACCGGCTGCGCTGGCCAATTGATCTAACACTGCGCGGACCTGGGCCATCTCATTGCCGTACGTCGCCCAGTCACCACGTCCGGCGGCCTGTTCAGCGTTGTGCAAATGGTCCCGGGCGGAAGCGGCCAACTGCGCGGCGGACTGGACCTCGCCAGTCGGCGGCGCCTGCGCTTGCTGTTGAGCCGGGGCGGAGGACGACAGCACCTCGCCGGAGCGGCCCTGTCCGAGTGCGGCAAGCGCGGTGTCCAGTCGATCGCTCATGACCACCGCGCCGGTGGATGCCACAATGATGCGCTTCAACTCGGGTAGCGGATTACTCTGCGCCTGAATGTACAGAGGCTGCACGTAGAGCAGTGCATCCTCCAGTGGAATCACCAGCAGGTTGCCGCGCACCACCTGCGAGCCCTGTTGGCCCCACAACGTGATTTGCGACGAAATGGCCGGCTCCTGGTTGATGCGCGCTTCGATCTGCTGCGGTCCGAACACCAGTTTGCCCTGTGGGAAGCGGTACACGATCAGGTCGCCATAATGCGCCGGATCCGAGCGCGCCACCATCCACGCCAGCATGTTGTTGCGGTTCTGTCCCGACGGTGTAAACGGCAGGATCGAGACGAACTCGGTGCCGCTTTCCCCGGGCAGACGCAGGGTGGTGTAGTACGCCTGTATTTGCTGCACGCGATCGACGTACGTCTCCTGGGCGATGCCCCACAGGTCCTCTCGGTTGTAAAACGTCTGCGGATCCGTCATGTGGTAGGTCGCAAGCAGCGCGGCTTGCGCGTTGAACAGGTCCTCCGGATAGCGAAAATGTGCCTGCAGACCGGCTGGCGCCTGGTCGATCGGCGTGAAGAGACTCGGGTACAACCGCATCCACACGCGCAGGATTGGATCGTCCGGCTGCACCGCGTAAAAACGCATCGAGCCGTCGTAATCGTCGATCGTGACCTTCACGCTATTTCGCAAATAATTCGCGCCCGATTGCGAGGTCGCATCCGGATACAAATTCGTCCACGTGTACGCGTCCTGGATCCAGAGCAACCGGCCATTGAGAATCACTTGATACGGATCGCCGTCCAGTTTGAGGAAAGGCGCGACGTGCGCGACGCGCTCCTGGATCTGACGATGCAGCAGCAATTGCGAATCACTGGTAACGTCACCGCTGAGCAGCAGGTTTCCGTCAGCGATGGCCGCGGCCATCATCAACCGCTCCAACCCGCTACCAACACTGACGCCACCGCCACCGGTGTAGCGGCTGCGCACTTCAGCCACCGCGTTGTCGCTGGGCATGTCGAATTCGTCCAGGCGCGTACCAACAACCGCGTAGTCTGCCGCGCGGATGCCGAAATACACCTGCGGCACGTCGATCTTCAATGCAGGGTCGCTGCTGGTGGTTGGAATATCGCGGGCCAGCAACGTGGGCAGCCCTTGCGAATCCACACTGTTCACCGGGCTGGCAACGACGCCGCTGCCATGTGTGTACACGAGATGGGTGTTCTGCCACGTGCGTGCAACCTGGGCCAGGCTGGTGGGGTCCATCTCGCGCGTGGACAGCATCACCTGCTGTCGACCGTTGCTCAGGTCGTAGCGATCCACGTCCACGTCGGTGAACTGGTAGTACTGCCGAATGCGCTGCAGCTGATTGAATGCGGCCAGCAGCGGTCGCCAGTCCGTGATGCGCACGTCCGATAACGCCGCCTGGTTACTCGCGAGCACCGAGGCGTCGAGCGTGCCGTCACCGGTGAGATCGCGCACGTCGATGCGTGCAAGGTCCATCGCGGTCCGAGTGGACACGATGTTGTTGTCGATATACGGACGTTCTGCTGCCAGCTGATTGGGATGCACGGCCACTTGTTCGTAGAGAGCCGGCCAGATCTCGCCGAGTACGAAACCGATGCCG
Source organism: Chloroflexota bacterium (assembly GCA_019239775.1). Lineage (GTDB taxonomy): Bacteria > Chloroflexota > UBA6077 > UBA6077 > CF-72 > CF-72. The sequence goes on along the minus strand of JAFAZN010000310.1, from coordinate 39,229 downwards.
ATCCACAGGATGGGAACCGCCGCCGCGGTCACCAGGAAGCCGGTGGACGCGCCAGCGGAGGGTCTGACGGCGACGAAGAGGAGGAGCAGGGCGAGAACGAGCGCGACACCGGCCATGATCGTGTTGGACGGATACACCGCGTGCATGTCCGTGGCGCTGGCGCCGAAGACCACGCCGCGTGACGAATACACCAGCTCCCAGTTATTGAGCCAGTAGGAGCCCGCGACCAGCACCAGGAAGACCGCGCCCAGGACCGCCACGTGGCGAACGGCTGGCGCAAGCAGCGGGTGATAACGCAGGTCGCGCTCGCGCGAAATGAACGGGTAGGGCCGGCCGGCGGCAATGGGCGGCTCGATCGACATCAGGCCGATGGCGTAGACGACGATGGTGCCCAGCGCCGTGAGAATGATGAGGCCGGTAAGCCAGCCTCGCAGCGCCGCCAGCGCCGGCAGCGTCCAGATGTAGAAGGCCACGTCCTGGCCGTAGGTTGGGTCGGTCTGGCCAAACGGGACCTGCGCCTGGAAGCCAAGCCAGGTTTGCCAGTCGCCGAAGGCTGCCAGCCCGAAGCCCACGCCGATGATCAATGCCGCCGCTGGGATAGCGGCGAAGAGCGTGGCCATGCCGCGGGAGTCGCGATCCTCTTTGGATGCGACGCGCCGGAGCCTGTAGGCAGCCCACAGCGCGTTGGCGGCGATGAACACGCCCGCGGCTACAGCGGCGACTGCGCCAAGGGCTAGCTGGGTTTGCAGCCGCAGCGCGAACACCGCGCCGAGCTCCTGCGCACCGAACCAGCGGGCGTCCAGCCACAGGTTGAGCCCGAGGGGGCCCAGGACCAGGACCAGCACGACCAGGCCAAAGATTGCCGATGTCGCGCGCACAGCGGGTGTCTCTCGCGGGTCATTATCTCTCGGGACGCGTTTCTCCGCGCGGATAACCCCAAAGGGCCTGAGGTTCACGCCAACCCAATAGTTGCAGAAAGTACAATCTTTCAGTTACACTGAATCATTCAGCTTATGACCACTACCACTTCAAGTACCAGCGTGGATGCGGCGCTGCAGGCGTTCCATCAGTGGATGGCCGCTCTGCAAGTGGCTCGCGCCCGCCGCGGCGAGCCCTGGTCCGAGTGCCCCATGACCGTGCCGCAGTTACGTGCCCTCAGCTCGATCATCGCCTCGCCCAGCGGCCGCACCAGCCGTGAGCTGGCGACCTTGCTCGGCGTCGGCGCCTCAGCCATAACTCCATTAGTCGATCGTCTCGTGGACCACGGGTTCGTCGAGCGCCACGAAGATCCGCGCGACCGCCGTATCGCTCACCTGACGGCCACCCCAACTGGCCGGGAAACGCTCGAGCGGATGCTCGCAGGCAAAGGTGAGGTGATGCGGGAAGCGTTGTCGCGGCTGGGCACCGACGAGCTGGAGCTGGTCACGCTGGCCTTCGGCGTGCTGCGGGCGGCGGTGCAGCCCCTGGAGGGAATCTAAAAGATGCCAACGAGCTACGAGAGCTTGCCGCGGCGCGACCTTGTGCTGACGGTCGTCGGCCTGATGCTGACGCTGCTACTCGCAGCGCTGGATCAGACGATCGTCGGCACGGCCATGCCGCGCATCATTGCCGACCTCCAGGGTTTCGAGCACTACGCCTGGGTCACCACCGCGTACTTGCTCACGAGTACGGCGGTGGTGCCGATCTCGGGCAAGTTGTCCGACATGTACGGCCGCAAGATCTTCCTGCTGACCAGCGCGGCCGGCTTCGTGCTGACGTCGGCGCTGTGCGGCCTCAGTCAGGACATGACCCAGCTGATCCTGTTCCGCGGCGCCCAGGGCCTGGCTGGCGGCGTGCTGACCTCGACGATCTTTACGGTGATCTCACAGATCTTCCCGCCGGCCGAACGGGCGCGCTTTCAGGGCCTGTTCAGCGGCATTTTCGGTCTGGCCAGCATCGTGGGACCGTTGATCGGCGGGTACCTGACCGACAACCTCAGCTGGCGCTGGGTGTTTTACGTCAATCTGCCGATTGGCCTGCTCGCACTCGTCGTGCTGTGGCTCTCGTTCCCGAACATTCGGCCGGTTGGCCGCGCCCGCCAGATCGACTTCCTCGGCGCGATCACTCTGGTCCTTGGCGTGGTGCCGCTGCTGCTGGCGCTTTCGTGGGGCGGCAATGATTACGCCTGGACGTCGCCTGTGGTCATCGGCCTGGTCGTACTGGCCGCGGTGATGCTGTTCGCTTTCGGCCTGGTCGAAAGCCGCACCGCCGAGCCGATCATTCCGCTTGGCCTGTTCCGAAACAGCGTGATCAGCGTTTCGGTCGCGGCCATGGTGTGTATGTCCATGGGCATGTTCGGCACGATCCTGTTCATTCCGCTGTACATCCAGGGCGTGATCGGAACCAGTGCAACTCAAAGCGGCACCGTGCTGATGCCGCTGATGATCACGATGATCCTCTCGAGCGTGGTTTCGGGGCAGATCATCAGCCGCACGGGACGGTACAAGCTGCCAGGCATCTTTGGCATGACGTTGATGGCCATCGGCTTGTTCCTGCTGAGCACCATGGGCGCGGATACCGACTACGCCACCGTGGTGCGCAACATGATCATTGTGGGCCTGGGCATGGGTCCGACGATGCCAGTGTTTACGCTGGCCGCGCAGAACGCGGTCAAGATGAATCAACTGGGCGTGGTGACGTCGCTGACGCAGTTCGCCCGATCCATCGGCCAGACCCTGGGTGTGGCGCTGTTTGGGGCCGTTCTCACCAATCAGTTCAGCCCGGCGTTCCAGGCTGCGCTGCCGCCGCAAATCGCGAGCGCAGTGCCTCAAGAGATGTTGGCCCAGTTTCAAAACCCACAGGTGCTGCTCAGCCCGGAGCTGGCAGACACGTTGCGCCAGCAGGCGAGTCCACAGGTGTTCGATGCGCTCTTCGGCGCAATCAAGTTTGGGCTCGTGAGCTCCCTGCACGACGTGTTCCTGCTCGGCGCCGCGCTTGGCGCGATCGGCCTGGTCATCGTGTTCTTCCTGAAGGAGCTACCGCTGCGCAAGACCTACGCGCCGACTGCAGTCGAGTCGTCGGAAGGAACCGCCGCGCAAGTCGGCGAGGCCGCGTTCCAGTCGCTGCCGCCGCTGCGCCCGGAGGAGGAGGTCGAGGAGGTGCCGGTGGTCTCCAGGCGCAAACCTGGTTTAGTAGCCTGATGGGTTATGCAACTGGGTTCTGTCGGTGTATGGAGCGGCCTGCTGCGCCGCGGCGAGCGGCAGGCAATGGTCGAGGCAGCGGCCGAGCTGGAGGAACTCGGGTATAGCACCCTGTGGTTCCCGGGCGGCGGGCATGACGACGTCGTCGATCACATTCAGGCGCTGCTCGGGGCCACCAAGAAAGCAGTCATCGCAACCGGCATCGTCAGCGTGTGGACGCATCCTGCGCCGGCGATTGCCGCGGCACACCACGGGTTTACGCAGGCGTATCCCGGCCGGTTCCTGCTTGGTCTGGGCATCTCTCACCAGCACGCTGTCGAGGGCGCTGGCATTCGCTACGAGAAGCCGCTGCAGAAGCTGCGCAGCTACCTGGATGAATTGGACGCGGCGCCCAATCCGGTGCCGGTTGACGAACGGATTCTCGCCTCACTCGGTCCGCTGAGCTTGAAGCTGTCGCGCGACCGGTCAGTGGGGACTCATCCGTATTTCATGCCAGTGGCGCACACGCGCATTTCGCGTGAGGCAGTTGGACCTGGCAAGGTGGTCGCACCTGAGCAAATGGTGATACTCGAGACCGACCCTAGCAAGGCTCGCACGATTGCGCGCGCGGCCATGGATCGGTACCTGCATGCGCCGAACTACGTCAACAACCTGCTGCGGCTGGGTTATACCGACGCCGACGTCGGCAATGGTGGGAGCGACCGGCTGGTGGATGAGTTGATCGCCTGGGGTTCGCCGGAGCGGATCACCCAGCGCATTCGCGAGCACCATGCCGCCGGGGCGGACCACGTCTGCATCCAGGTGCTGACGGAGAATCCATCGGACATGCAGTCCGCCATGAACGGTTGGCGCCAACTCGCACCGGCCCTCGTCGCCTGAGTGGATTCCACCTCAAAAGGGGAGGCGCTTCTCGCGGCGGCGCACGCGCTTGCGCCGCGTATTGAGGCGGAGGCGGACCGCATCGAGCAAGACCGCCGCGCGCCGGCGGACCTGGTCGAGGCGCTGCTCGAAGCGGGCCTCTTCCGCATGCTGCTGGCGCGCGATCTCGGCGGTTTCGAACTGGACCTCCCAACCTATGTCAAAGTCATCGAGGAGCTTGCGCGCGCCGATGGCAGCATTGCCTGGTGCATCGGCCAGGCGAACGGGTTGCTGAACTACATTGCGTATGCGGAGCCGCGCGTTGCCCGAGAAGTGTTTAAGGACCAGGCAACGATCCTGGCCAATGGTCCAGGTGAGAACAACCGGCCAGGCATCGCGACACCCGTGAACGGCGGATTCCACATTACCGGCAAATGGATGTTCGCCAGCGGCATCATGCACGCCAATTGGCTGCTCGCGGTGTGCAATGTCGCGAATGCGGATCACGATCAGCGATTGATGCTCATTCCAAAAAGCAGCGCCACGCTGCACGATGTGTGGCACGTCAGCGGCTTGCGCGGGACCGGCAGCCAATCCTTCAGCGTCGACGACCTGTTTGTGGCAAGCGACTACGCCATTCGGTATGCACCGGAGTGCCGCCGCCAACCGGGTGTCCTGTACTTATTCAGCAACAACGGACTCTTTGGACCATCGTTCGGTTCAGTGGGGTTGGGACTGGCGCACTCTGCGCTCTCTGCCATTGTGGACTTCGCTGCCGGCAAGGTCCCGCGCGGCATGGAGCGGAGCATTCGTGAAAACGCGGTGGTGCAGTCGTCAGTTGCGTTAGCCCACGCCCGACTTGGAGCGGCGCGCAGCTATCTTCACCAGACATTGACCGAGGTCTGGGCCTCCGTTTGCGCCAGCGGCGAACTCCACGTGGCGCAACAGGCGGCGGTACGGTTGGCCTCGACCCACGCGACGCACGAAGCCGCCGCTGTGGTGGACGCTGCGTATACGCTGGCGGGTTCCAACGCCATCTTCGCCGACCGCCCTTTCGAACGCCGCTTCCGCGACATCCATGCCGTCACGCAGCAACTCCAGGGCCGCCGCGCTCACTACGAGAACGTCGGTGCGTACCTGCTCGGGCTGGAGCCCAACCGCTCCTTCCTGTGAGCGCATTGGCCTTGTTCTGGCTCTCTCTCTGAGAGTATTTGTCCCTGCGTAGCGAAGGTTCGCAGCATACCTCCCGAGCGTCATACACAGTATGAAGACCAAAACCAGGAAGGATCCTGGACCTCTACTTGTGTGAAGACCAAACCAGGAAGTACGTTTTGATAGACCTCTTATTGATCAGTTGTTGAACGCGCCGGACTGCTCCAGCTCTTTGACGAAGCTCGGATCCATGTAATCGCTCGGCTGGGTGCCGGCGGCTTTGGGCGAAGCGGTGGCTGTGTCGGCGATGACCGCTTGCATTCCCGCCTCTGGGATCTCGGGCGGATCGGCCAGGTACTTCACGAAGTCCTGCCAGCTCTGCTCGACGACGGCCTGGTCGTCCAGCTCCAGGTATTTGTTCATGTCGTTCATGCCGGCCTGCTTGTCCGTTTTGAAGCGTTTAAGGCCCATGGCGTAGCCGCGCACGAACTTCTGCACCACGTCTCGATGACTGCTGATGAACGAAGCGGTGGTCGAGACACCGACCGACGGAAATGCCGGACCATCCACCGCCAGGTCCACCAGCTCTTTGAAGCCGGCGTTCTTGGCCTGGATGCTGGTTGGCGGAGAGACCACGCCCGCATCGACCTGACCCGCCTGCAAACCTGCCAGGATGGAGGGCACCTCCTGGAGCGGAATCAGCGCCACATCTGAGTCAGGCTGCAAGTTCCACAACTTGAGCGCCTGCAGCGCCGCGGTGTAGGTGGAGGATCCCGCGCGGGTGATGCCCAGCTTCTTGCCCTTCAACTCTGGGCCTGAGCCCACGCTGGATTGCGCCATCACCGAGAACACCAGGCGATTGGTCAGTCCGATCACCAGGCGCATGTCGCCACCCTCGACGTCCGCCGAGACCAGTGAGCTCGGATCGGTATTGGCGAACTGCGCCTCGTTGGCGAGTACCGCGGCGATGGCGCGCGAGGTGCTGGCGATGTGCGTCAGGGTGACGTCCAGGCCTTCCTGCTTGAAATAGCCCTCTTCGTAGGCGGTCCACAGCGGACCGTTGGCGCCGGTGACGGCGGTCCACACCACGGTCACTGGCTGCGCCGCACCGGTGGGCTGCGCCGCCGCGCTCGTGGGCTGTGCCGCGGGCGCTGGCGCGGAGGTGCCTGAGGCCTGGACGCCTGCGGCTGCTGCGCCCGTGGGCTGTGCCGCGGACGCTGGCGCGGAGGTGCCTGAGGCCGGCGCGCTCGTGGGTGGTGCCGCCGCGGGCGCGGAGCAGGCCGCGGCTAACCACAGAAAGACCACTGCCACGCGGAATGGACGGATCATCAGACCATCTCCCAGTCTATCCCCCGTACCCGCGAGGCAGCGTGCGTGCTAATATCTCTGTCGCAGAGAGATATGGTCATCACGCAATCTACGGGCCTGACGGTTGAGCTGGCCAAAGTCCTCAGCCGCGTCGGTCGCGGCCTCCGTTATCACACGCGCGCTGCGCGCGAAGCACTCGACATCACCCATTCCGAAGGCGACCTGTTGCGGCTAGTGGACCGCCGTCCTGGCATTCGCGTCAACGACGCGGCGGCCGAGCTAGGCATCGCCTCCAACTCGGTCAGCACGTTGGTCCGCCAGCTCACGCGCTCGGGCCTGCTGGAGCGCGCCGCGGATCCGTTGGATGGTCGGGCGGCCTGCCTGCGCCTGACCCCGTCGGCGAGCGAATGGGTCACCCAGCTCGGCAACGCGCGCGAGCAAACGATCGACCGCGCCCTGGCCACCCTGGACGAGGCGGACCGCCAGCAGCTTGAAGCGGCCATTCCGGCGATGAAGCGCCTCGCCAAGGCCATCTCCCACCCGGGCGTGGCCGCCCAATGAAAACCCTCCTGCGCGTTGCGCCCTACTTCAAGAAGTATCGCCTGCTGCTGGTCTTCGGTTATATCGCCGTCATTGGCAACGCGTTCTTCAACCTTGCCGTCCCCAGTCTGATCGGCACCGCGGTGGACGAAGGCGTCGTGCGGCAGGACGTTGCCCGCCTGGTGTTCCTCAGCGTCATGATCGTGGTTGCCAGTGCGCTGCGCGGCCTGTGCGCCTTTGGCCAGAACTATCTCGGAGAAACCGCAGCGCAGGGTGGCAGCTACCAGCTGCGGCGCGCCCTCTACAAACACGTCCAGCAGCTCTCGTTCAGCTTCCACGACCAGGCTCAGACCGGCGACCTGTTGACGCGCTCCATGTCCGACGTCGAGCAGCTCAAGAACTTCACCGGCCGCGGCATGCTGATGATCTTCAACCTGGTGCTGCTGGTGGTTGGCGTCGCGGTGGCGTTGATCTCGATGAACTGGAAGCTCGCGCTGCTGTCGATCCTGATCCTGCCACTGCTGTACTGGCGTGCCGCCTGGTTCAGTCGCTCGATGCGGCCGCTGTTCCGAGCTATTCAGGACCAGGTAGCGGTCGTTTCCACGTTGGTGCAGGACAACGCTGCCGGCGCGCGTGTGGTGAAGGCCTTCGGACAGGAGCAGCGTGAGATCGAGCGCTTCGATAACGAGAACGAGCGACTGTACCAGCGCTACTTCGATGCGACGCGGCTCCAATCGTTCAACACGCCGCTGCTGAACTTCATCGCCAACGCCGCCACCATCGTGATGTTGTGGGTGGCAGGTTTGCTGGTGATTGGCAACCAACTCACGATCGGCGAGCTGGTGGCCTTCTATGCGTACTTGCTGCAAATCGTGGGACCGGTACGCCAGGGCGGCTTCTTGATGTCGATGGCCTCGCGTGCGGCAGCCTCGTCGGAACGCATCGTGGAGGTATTAGATACGCCCATCGACGTGTCCAGTCCGCCAGATGCGATTGACATGGACTCGATCCGTGGTGAAGTAGAGTTCGACCACGTTACGTGCGAGTACCACCCGGGGCGGGCGGTGCTGGAAGACGTCTGCTTCAAAGTCGAGCCGGGCCACACCATCGCGCTCGTCGGCGCCACCGGATCGGGCAAGACAACCGTCGCCAACCTGATTCCGCGCTTCTATGACGTCAGCGACGGTCATGTGTTGATCGACGGCATCGACGTGCGCGACGTGAATCTCAATTCACTCCGCCGACAGATCGGCATCGTGATGCAGGAAACCACGCTGTTCTCTGGTTCCATCCGCGAGAACATTGCCTTCGGCAAAGCCGACGCCACCGATGAAGACATCGACTGGGCGGCAGGTATGGCCCGCGCGGAGGAGTTCATCAGCCGCCTGCCCGAGGGCTACGACACACGCGTCGGCGAACGCGGCGTTTCCCTGTCCGGCGGACAGAAGCAGCGCGTGGCGATTGCGCGCGCGTTATTGATGGACCCCAAGATCCTGATCCTCGACGAGTTCACCTCGGCCGTCGACGCGGCCACCGAACGCCTGATCCGCGCCGCACTGGAAGATCTCATGCGGGGACGGACGACGTTCGTTATTGCCCATCGTCTTTCCACGGTGCGCGCGGCTGATCTGATCCTGGTGCTCAAGAATGGGCGGCTGGTTGACAGCGGTACGCACGAGGAGCTTCTGGAGTCCAGCAAGGTGTACCGAGACATCCACGCGAGTCAGCTCGCCGAACCTGACGAGCTGGCCGCGCCGCGCGATACCAACGGTCTGTATGACTCGGACGGGTTCTTCTCTGAAAAGGAGCTCGTCTCATGATTTCTTTTCCGTTCTCGGCGTTCGTGCCTCAGCGGTTTCGGACGGAAGGAGAGCGCCCATGATGCATGGCGGTGGAGGTGGCGGAGGCGGCGGCTTTGGCGGCGGACTGAATCGCGGCATGGGCCCGGGCATGCTCGCGAACGTCGCCGACGTCGACGGCGCCGTCTACAACTCGCACGTCACGCGCCGCGCGCTGGCATACGTCAAGCCCTACAAGTGGAGCGTAGCGTTCGCGCTGCTCATGACGCTGGCGCAGGCAGCGCTGATGACCATCGGCCCAATCTGGACCAAGGTCGCCATCGACGACCACATTTCCAAGGGCGATATCAGTGGTATGACCGTGTATCTCGGTCTTACCATCGTCGCGTACTTCGGTGGGTTCGCCACCAACTGGGCCCAGTTCCAGGTCATGACTGTTGTCGGACAGCGGCTGCTCCAGGTGATGCGCGGCGATATGGTGCGCCACATTCAGCGGCTGCCGCTGCAGTACTTCGACCGAACTCCAGCGGGCGTTGTGGTCTCGCGCGTGATCAACGACGTGCAGACGGTCAACGAGCTGCTGAGCAACGGCATCATCCAGGCGTTGAGCGATGTGCTCACGCTGGTGTTCACGGTCGCGGCCATGGTTGCGTTGGCCCCGCGGCTTGCGCTGGTGACATTCGCGGTCATGCCATTGCTGTCCATCGCGGTCTGGATCTTCACCGAAAAGGCGAAAGTTGCGTATCGCCGTTCGCGCGTGACAGTTGCCGTTTTGACCGGTGAATTCGCGGAGTCGTTTGCCGGAGTCCGCGTGGTGCAAGCATTCGCGCGCGAGGATTCCAGCCAGGAGCAATTCGACAAGATCAACGAGGAAAATCGCGTCGCCAACATCTCGGCCAACACGCTGTCTTCGATGCTGCTCCCGATCGTGGAGCTATGCAACGCGGCTGCCACGGTGGCGGTGATTGCCTATGGCGGCTGGCTGATGGTCAACAACGAAGTGACTCTCGGTATCCTGGTGGCGTTTCTCGCGTACATCACGCGCTTTTTCCAGCCAATCCGCACGTTGACGCAGTTCTACAACCAGCTCCAGGCGGCGACCGCCGCGGCGGAGAAGGTGTTCGAGCTGATGGACGAAAAGGTTACCATCGAGGAGTCCCCCACCCCGATCACGCTTCCGCGCGTTCGCGGCGAGGTGGAATTCCGCGACGTCACGTTCTCCTATGGCCGCGAGCCAGTGCTGGAGGACGTGAGCTTCCACGCCGATCCGGGCGAGATGATCGCTCTGGTGGGGCACACGGGCGCGGGCAAGACCACCATCGCCTCCTTGCTGTGCCGTTTCTACGATCCGGTTGAAGGTGCGATTCTGCTGGATGGTGACGATTTGCGCGACCTCTCGTTCAAGACGCTGCGCGAATCCATCGGACTGGTGCTGCAGGACAATTTCCTGTTTTCGGGCACCATCGCCGACAACATCCGCTACGGCCGACCGCTAGCGTCGGATGACGAGGTCGTGGCCGCGGCCAAGGTCGCGAATGCGCACGAGTTCATCATGCGTATGCAGCTCGGCTACGAGACTCCCGTCCTGGAGCGTGCGGCCAATTTATCGCTCGGCCAACGCCAGCTCATCGCTATTGCACGGGCGGTTCTGGCAAATCCACGCGTATTGATCCTGGACGAGGCCACCTCCAACATCGATTCCCAGACAGAATTGCTGGTGCAGCAGGCTCTCGGAAAATTGCTGGCAGGTCGCACGTCGCTGGTGATTGCGCACCGGCTGTCCACCATCCGCGCCGCGGACCAGGTGCTCGTGCTTGATGGAGGCCGCGTGATCGAGCGCGGTACGCACCAGAGTCTCCTCCGCCAGCGCGGCCACTACTTCAGCCTGTACCAACAACAATTCGCGGAGATGGTGCCCGCATAACGTCCAGTTAACGTCTTGCTTTTGGCTCCAGGACAAGCACGCTCGCGGCGGCTACAGCCGCTGCGAGCGTTGTGGCGACAATGTTCAGGACGCCAGGCAGCAGGATGATCAGCGATATGGGCGGTAGGAGCACTGCGCAGCCGCCAACGCCGAAGACACCACCGGCGACAACTCCGGCAACGGATGAAGCTACGGCTGGGCCATGCGTGTGCCGAGACCGCGCGTGAATAAAGGCGGCCAGCCCAAGGCAGGCGCCCGATACACCGAACGCCACCACCAGCATGCTGACTGGAACAAGTCCCGACCGCGCAGCCCAGCCGACCTCGAGTGCGCCTAGTACGAGCAACACCACACCAAAACGCTTGAGCGAGCCACGCCGCCGAACCTCTAGCAGGTGACCGCTATCGCCCACGATATGGAACGTGCTGAGGCGCCGGTATGGCAGCAGGACGAGCCGGACCAGCATGACCGCCGCTCCAGCGGCCACAACGCTCGCAATAATGGCGCCCAGCGGACGATACACGAGCGCCTCGAATTCAGGCACTCCGACGATGTACAGGCCCATCGCGATCAAACTCCCACAACCGGCCATCGTCGCGATCAGCACGACGATGGCCACCGGGAAGCGGCGCTCACGCGTGGCGTACTCGACCTTGCGCCGCCGCTCCAGCGCCATCGCACCGGCCAACAAGCCGCGACAGACACTTGCCCCAATGCCGGTCGCGACCCCGATAAAGACGAGGGCACCCGACGAAAAATTGCGCGCTGGCACGAGCGGCAGCACCACCAGCAAGGCGCACAAACCACCAAACGCGACTGAGAGAAGCCACGCGCGCGAGCGCACCTGGCGGTGGACCGCAGCCCACCAGCTTTGTAGCAAGTATTCGACCTGCAGGCTGGTCGGAGATGGATCGATGGTGATATGGCGATCCGCCCGGAAGACGCTCTCCACCTCGTGTAATGTTTGGCCCGCAAGCAAGAAGCTCTCTTGCCGCAGCTTGCGCTGCCACTCGATTGCCCGGGTGAGCACCCGCGTATGCAGTTGCACCCAGACCAAGTCGCGCGAAACTGCTTCGCACAGGTGAGCGAGCGCGTCGGAAAGATCCGAGCGTGCCGCCAGCACAACCGGCTCAACGTTTCGAAGCGGCTCCGGCGCGGCGTCGGCCTCGACCGCGCGATAGACCACCGGCACGATGCGCTTGTGCTGTTCCTCCGCGTGCGCAAGTTCGAGGCCGCATACCTCGGATGTCACCGAATCAGGGCTGACGATGAAGACGAACGCATCGCTCCCTTCGATGGCGGCATAAATCTCCTGCAAGAAGTCGGCGGTTAAGGGAATACCTTCCCAGTCGACCCATGCTTCAAGTCCGCGCTCGAGCAAGGCGGCGTGCAAACTCCGGACGAATGCCGCGTCTTTGCGCGAATATGAGATGAACACGCGTGCAGCCGCGGTTCGCCGATCCTCGGCAACAGGCTCTTGCGAGACGGTGCTGCTGGAGAGTTGAAGCGTGTGATACGGCTCGCGATCTACCAGCGCTGATACGCCAACAACGAGAACCACCGACAACACGGCTGCTGTGAACAAGTCTGCCGGGTGGCCAAAAAAGGTCAGCACGTTCGCGGTGCTGAGCTGGAAGAGCCCAAGGGCGACGGCCGCGCTGCACAGACCGGCGACCACCGGAAGTACAAGCCGCGTGGCAGCTCGCGCAGGTTGCCTAAGCCGGGCAGTTGTCAAGCGGCGAACGCGTACGCGCCGCATGCTGAACAGCATTCCTTCAAGCACGAGACTCTGCAGGATGGCCGTACCCAGTCCGGCGCTCAGCAGGAGACCGATTTCAACGGCGAGCGGCAGATCCACGGGAATTTTCGAGCCGTACAGCGCCAACGGGACCTGGAATCCGGCGGCGCTACCCAGAGTGACAGCTCCCAGCGCGCCGACGAGAATCGGCAGCTGGAGTCGCCAGATCGCCGAGCCAGTCAGGTGCCTTTCGAGGAGCAATGCTCCGAAACTGGCGATTGCGAAGATGCTCGCCGCCACGGTACCCGCGAACAATGGGACGATAATTTCGCCTGCAAGTTGCAGGGCGGAAGAATCCGGCGCGACTTGCTGCACCAGATTGATGGCGATCGGCACAAAGCTCGCAGCCCAGACAAGGCCTACCCCGATGCTCGACAGTGCGCCACGCCAGAAGCAGCGGCTAATCGCGGCTGCTTCTCGACTGGCCTGAACGTACTCCAACTGGAGAGCTGATGCGGGTGGCTGCGCGGTCTCAGCCCGACGCAGACTTTGCTCCATCTCCCGCAAGTCACCGCCGCGCAACAACAGACTCGGCGAAGCGCCAGTGCGTTGCCATTCCAGGGCGCGCACGAGCAGGCGCGTATGCGCATGGAGCCACTCCAGGTCCAGGTTGATCGACTCGATGAGAGCGTCGAAACCAAGTGAGCCCGAATCTTGCTGACGCAGGAAGATCCAGTTCAGCCGGGCCAGATCCGCGGGTACGGAGTTCACGTCCACGTCGCGATAGATGACCGGCACCAGACGTTTGTTTCGCCGACTGGCATGCGTGACCTGGAGCCGGCACATGTCGGAGGCCATCGCATCAGGACTGATGACCACCAGCACGACATCGGCCGTCTCAATGGCCGCGTATACCTCCGACAGATTCTCGGCCGTGAGTGGCGCGTGGACCGTCTCTATGCTGAAGTCGACGCCACGCTCCGCCACTGCGGCCTCGAAGCGGTCCAGAAAAGCACCGTCCTCAGGCGAATGGCAAACGAAGACGCGTGTGTGATCCGTCTACGTGTCCTTCTGAGCGCGCAGCTGTTGCAGTGCGTCCACGGCGAACGTGGAAGCATCGGCGACGGCAACCGTGACGTCGGTGAGCGCGGTCAGGCTGGCCGTGCGGCGGCCCTCGCCGAGCACCGCTCGTTCGCCGACGATGGCGCCAGGTCCGACCTGGCCGACGGCCTCGCCGTCCACCTCGACGGACAATAGCCCATTCATGATCAGGAAAATCTCGGTTCCCACATCGCCCTGGCGCACCAACTCCTGGCCCGTCTTCAACCGGCGGACGACTGGCGCGTGCGGTCCTCCCAGCACGCGTGCGGACAACTGGCGTTCGAGAGGCGACTCCACGCCGATGACCAGCGCCGCAAGTTCATGCCCACCCCACGGGGTTCGGTCACCGAACACCGTCGTTGCCCAGGTGTGGAAATCGGCAACGGCGACTTTTCGGCATAGCTTACCGGTGTCGTCGAAGATCCAGTGCCGCGGAAAAGGGCTGGCGCCCAGCAGCTCGTGTTCAAAACGACCGTCGGCGTGCATGGTGAGACTGAGGGTGGTCCAGACAGTTGGTGGGACCAGCGTCAGATACGGCAAGGCGGAGATTGTGCGCGGCAGCGGTGCGCCTGTGCGGCCGCCGATAGTCTGCACGAACCTCACCGTCTGGTCGTCGACGAGCTCTTGCGAGCGCAGCTCCGGATATTCGAGCCCGGTGAAGGTGGTGACAGCCGGACCGACTTTAAGCTGCGTATTGCTAATGTAGCCCCGCCCCACCTGGCCATAACCGACGACCCGCTCATTGTCGACTTCGATCCAGCCGCGCAGCTCGTTGGCGAAACGGAACATGCCCGCGTCGCGCATGTGGTCCAGGTTGAGCAGCTGATCCGGCGGAGGCGCGTCGTAGTGCGCGACACCCAGCTTGAATGCAGTCTCCATCACGCCGACGATGGACTCGCGCGGGATCCACGAGACGGAGGTGACCGAGCGCTCCAGGCGGGTGACCATCTCTACGCTATCTATCAGTCAGGTGATGAGAAAGGTCGGACGTGATAGGTGGGGAACGTGCCGTAGCCTTTCGCCTGCGGAGTCTGACCGACATATTCGCAGGTGAAATTCCGATTTGACACGAGCTCCGAGAGTGCGGCGAAGGGCTCGCTTGCGTAGACGTGCCCGGGTGGCGTAATTGGTTCGATGCGGGCAGCACGGCTGATATGCGTCCCGAAATAGCCGGCTCTCCCGGTGATCGGGTCCCGCGAGCCGAACACCGGGCCAGCGTGCAAACCAATGCGCAGATTCAGCTCGGCAGGTAGTCCGCGCGCCACCCAATCCGTCGTGTTGACGAGGTCGCGCAGAGACAACGCAAAAGTTCCAGCATCCACCACGTTGCGGAAGACAAAGAATAACCCGTCTCCCCATGTGTTGGTAAAAACCGGTGCGTTGGCACTGCTCGCCACCAGTTGGCCGATAGCACCCATGAAGAGGTCCGAAAAGATGACGACCTCGGCCTCTCGCAACCGGCTGAAGTGGACCGCGTCCGCGAACAACATCCCAACGATCTGACTGGGAAAGCGCTCCGCCTGCGGGGCCGGGGGTTGTGGTGCCACTCCATCCAGTGACACCAGCTCGGTGTCGAGCCGACGCGCGTCCGCCGCGGCGAGGCCCGCCACGAGCAAATGTGCAAACTGCTGCCCGGCGATGCTCTGCGCGGCGCCGCCCGGCGATGCCACGATCAGGCGACCTGCCTGAGCCACCACTGACTTCGCCCGCTCCAGCCAACTGCCCTGGAGCCCGGCCCCACTCAGGTCGGCCAGGTACGCGTCAGCATCATACGGAGTGACCACATACGGCGTGCCACCGCGTTCCAGGATCGTTTCGAGGAAGACGGTCTCAGCTGGACCGGTGATGCACGCGTAGCCCAGGCGGCAGTCCGCCTGGGTCAGCTGGGCCTCGAAGGTGTCATGCAGCGCGCTCTCCCCCTGCCCGGACGTCCCCGCACCTTTGAAGAGCGCAACGCTCGGAATGTGGAGGGTGTTCTCAATTCGCGCGGGATCACTGCCCAGGTACTCCAGGAGCAGGCGCGCATTCCTGCGCGTGGACGCGATATCACCCAGACGACCTCGGCCCGTTTGCACCGCCGCCGTGTACCACCGGCTCGCTTCTGCATGATCACCCAGGACCAGAGCGGCCTCACCCAGGGTGGCGAGCACCCAATAATCCTGGTTGTCCGGCGCCTCACGCACGAGACCAAGACATTGCTCGCGCACGGCGCGCGCCAGGCTATTGGCTTGTTGGACCTCGCCGTCGAGCAAGTACAGCGTGGCGGCGTTGATGCCGGACCAGTAGCCCTGGTGCCGCTGGAATGATTCCTCGTACAGTCGCGCGGCTTGCGCGAGGTGGTTTCGGCGCGTATCTGCATCCGCCGCCGACAATCCGAAATCCTTCTCGGTACGTCCGAGCATGCCCAGGGTCTCTTCATCGGTGGCGCCCTCGGCGCGCAGCTCCTGGAGCAGCTCGCTGGCGCGACCGGTCGCACCGCTGCGAGCCAGCGCCAGCGCCTCCAGCTGACGTAATCGCCAATCTGTCGGCGAGTGCTGGCGACCTTCGCTCACGACGTCGTATGCAAGCAACGGCTCCCCCAGACCGAGCAATCGCTCAGCCAGAAGACGGTACGCACCCGGTGCGTACTGCCATTGCTCGACAATCCGACCTTGCCAGATTGCCAGCAATGCCGCGAGGTCCAGCGCCTCCCGCAACTGCAATAGGATGAGGTCCTGCGACGCCGCGGAATCGGGGGCCGCGGGGGTGTGAGCTGGAGGCTCGATGTGATATCCGAGCGCTACTACGGCTGCCAGCGTGTTGTGCGCCAGCACGCGATCGTAGGCTTTCTCGGACTCCGGCAACTGGTCGTAGGGCACCAGGCAGGGGTGCTGTTTGCGCTCGTCGTCCCGACGCGGTCCAAGGGTCCAGCCCTCGGCCATGCGGTGCTTGGCCCAGACTTCGTGGGTATTCTGCGCAAGCCGCTCCTCCAGCTCCAGCAACGGCTTTGGCAATTCGATGCCCGAGGTATCCAGCGGCTCCGGAGTGTAGTCGGACGAGTTCATGCAGCAGTCCGAGCCGCAGCCGCAAGCTGGTGCGGCTGAAGGATGATTGTTCGACGGCGGCCCGTTTCAATGAGACCCTGACGCCGCCACTCGCCAAGGATGCGGGCCACGGTCTGGCGCGTTGCACCGACCATGGTGGCAAGTTCAGATTGCGAGACGTCGACGCCGAGTCCGCGCGGATGGGGCACAGCGTTCAGGTTGAGAATCTGACCGAGGCGGGCGGCGGTATCGTCGAATGCCAGGCCGGCGATCTGGGTATCGGTGTTGCGTAACCGTTGGGAGAGCGAAGTCAGCATGGTCAGCATCGCGGGTGGATGGTCGAGGAGGTGCTTGAGCAAGTCCTCACGTCGGATAATGAGCAGTTGGGTATCTGCCGCTGCGCGGACACTGGCCGAGCGCGGCTCAGGATCGAGCAACGCCATCTCGCCGAAATAGTCTCCTGGCCCGAGACGGGCCAGACAGAACTCGCGACCGTCGGGCCACTCCAGCAGGATATCGACTCGACCGTCGATGATCACGAATGCGACGTTGCCAGGGTCGCTCTGCCGCAGGATGGACTCGCCACGGCGCCAGCGGCGGCGGCTGCTACGCGCTTGCAGCATCGACAGCTCGCGCGCATCCCAGTCGGCAAACAGCGGGATGGAACGCAAATGCTCGCCGCGCTCGGCAGGCGGTCTCACGCCGGGGCGCTGTTTCCGCGACTGGCAGCGGCCGCGGTGCGTTCGCCGATGCGTTGCTCCATGCGTTGCCGCAGACCTGGGACTCGCTGTAGCTCCCGCAGGAAATCGTCTTTGCCGAGACTATCCACCAGCACCGGAGTCACCGCGCGGACCGACGCCGTGCGCTTGACGTCGTGGAGCAAGGCGACATCACCGAAGTAGTCGCCTTCACGCAGCGTGGCCAGGCGCAGCTCCGGGCCGCCCGCCTCGGCGTGTACGACCTCCACCTCCCCACGTTCCAGCAAGTAGAGTTTGTCGCCGATATCGTCCTCGTGGATGATGTCGTCGCCCGGCGCAAAGCGTTCGGCACGCAGTTGCCTGGCCAGCCCAGCCAACTCCTCCGCCGGCATTCCAGCAAACAGGGGAACTTTCTGCAATCGTGCAGCATCGGGAGTGAGGCCGGTGGGCGCCGCCGCGCCAATTTGCTCGTTCCACAGACGCGCATATAGGCCGTTACGCTGCAGTAGGTCCGCGTGTGTACCGCTTTCGACAACGGTGCCCCGGTCGAGCACATAAATCCGGTCGGCATGCATCACGCCGGCGAGACGATGCGTGACGCTGATCGTGGTACGGCCTTCGGCGAGGCGACGCAACGTGGCGTTGATGGCTGCTTCGGTACCGGGATCCAATGCCGAGGTCGCTTCGTCGAGCAAGAGTATCGACGGATTGCGGACAATTGCGCGCGCGATCGCCACACGTTGGCGCTGACCACCAGATAAGCGACCGCCCCGATCACCTGCCAAAGTGTCGTAGCCCTCCGGCAGGGCCATGATGACGTCATGGATTTCGGCCTGTCGGGCGGCGGCTTCGACCTCCGCATCCGTCGCATCCAGTTTGCCCATACGGATGTTTTCGCGGATGGACACGTTGAACAGGACACTCTCCTGGAAAACAATGCCTTCCTGGCTGCGCAACGAGCCGAGCGTGGCGCGCCGGATATCGGTGGCATCAATGCTGAGACCACCCCGTTGCGGGTCGTAAAAGCGTTGAATGAGACCCAGGATCGTGGACTTGCCGCTGCCGCTCGGGCCGACCAGCCCCACCGACGTTCCCACCGGAATCTCGATGTTCACATTCCGCAGGACCGGCTGACGCGGCTCGTAGCCGAACCACACACCTTCGAGTCGGATCGCGCCGGAGGCGCGTGGGATTGGCGACGCGTCTGGGAGATCGGCGATTTTGGGCTGCGCGTTCAACAGCTCGTGCACCCGATCCATCGGTCCGGTGGCCTGCTGGAACATCTGCAGCAGCGTGTTCATGCCCTGAACGGCGCCGACGATCTGGGCCATGAGCGAGAGGATCGCGCCAATGGACCCCGGCGTGATCGCTCCACCCGCATTGATCCACGCGCTCAGCGGAGTTGAGTTGCCAACCACAATCAGCCAGGCGCCAACTCCGAGCGCGGTGAGCTGGATGGCAATCGTAATGCTTTGCGCGGCCAGTCCCGTGAGTCCGGAGAGAATCGACAAACGCAGTGCGGATCGAATGAACAGACCAAGCTCGCGCGCGTAGCGCTGAACCAGCAGCTCCTCCAGTCCAAACGCGCTCACCACCGAATGCGCGGCGAGATCCTCCTGAGCCAGTGTGGTCAGAGCCGCCAGGTCCTGCTGGCGCGTGCGACTGGCGCGCGCAGTGCGCGGACCGAAGTAGCGACCAGCGACAAAGAAGAGTGGAGTGCCCAGCAGAAGGAGCAAAGCGAATCGCGGATTCAGGTGAATTAGCGCGGCACCCGGAATGATGATCATCAAAATGGTGCGTACGCCCTGCGCCAGGCCCATGCCGATGGTGGTTTCTAGCGACGACAGGTCGCTTGTCATCCGCGTCAGGATGTCGCCCGCCTGCATCGACTGAAAGAAAGCCGGCTCCAGGCGTTGCACCAGTCCGAACATGCGCAGGCGGATTTCCCGCAATACGGATTGCGCCAGCTGCGCAATCGCGTAGTTCTGCCGAAGTGAGATCAATGAGACGATCGCAAACAGCACCACCAACTGCGCGATCACCTGGATAACCACGCCCAGGTTGCCCTGTAGAATGCCCGCGTCCATCAGCACTTGCTGCTGGGTTGCGACGAACGTGGTGAACGCCACGCTGGCCGCGATTTCAATGACCACTTCGAGTACGCGGAGCCAGCGTGATCTCAAGTAGGGCGCCAGACCGCGCAGCAATTGGGTTACACCACCTGCGCGTGGGGGCTTCAAGGTTGACTGCCAGCGCTTTTCGAGGCGGCCGAAGCTCTGCTGATACGCGGCCTGCGCTGCTGCATCCAGTGTTTCGGTCGATGCCTGGGCCGCAAACGTGAGAAATGCGCGCGGACCGGAAGTACGCAGCAAAAACTCCATGAAGCTCGCGGCCGCCGCGAAATAGAGCGGCCGCGTGGCTGGAGTTGGTCCGTTCAGCAATGTGCGGATTGGCGGCAGACGGTCGGCGGCGCGCGCCTGCAACAACGCGAGCAGTTGCGGCGGCGGCGCGGCCGCGCGCGGTGGCGGCTCTCCAGGCCGCGGAGCACTTGCACCTGGACCTTGCGCGGAGTCCGCCGTGATCGGCAGCGGCGCGGATGGCCCGGTGGTCGGTGACGACGGACCCGCGGATTGGGCCTCGGTCCCATTCGGTCGCGGCGCACTCGGTGATGCGGGTTGCATGCGCAGCTGCTGCACCAATTGAGCCATCAAACCGTCGATGAGAAACGCTGCGACGCCGTCCTGGCGCTGCGTGGTACGCGCAAGGACAATCGCCAGCAGCGACCGTTCCAGACCAGGTGCTGGCGACTCCGGCGAAAAGAGCTCAGTGATGCGGTTCGGCGACCTGCTGGTAACCGGCTGATCCATCAGGTGTACGTCAATCGGCGGCTGTGGCTCGTCCGTACCCAGTAAGCGAGCGATAACTGCGTACGCGCTTTCAAGGCGCGTGCCGATCTGCCCCAGGCGTGCCTCGGCAAATGAGCCGGGGGCGCACTCGATGTGGAAGTGTGACGTGGCGGGAGCAGCCGGCGCCGTTGCGCTCATGTGGGGCGTGCGGTGTTGGTGGCGAGCGCGCGCAGCACGGTCTTCATCTGAAATCCGGTGAGGTCCGGGTGCTTCGCGAGAATCTTGGTGACCAGACCGGTAATGTGCGGCGCCGCGTAACTGTTGCCGGTTCCAACAATCCAGCTGCCATTCAGCCAGGCCAAACGTACATCCACACCGGGTGCGCCGAACTCCACGGGTGGTTTGGGATTGTAATAGAAGACGTACGGGTCTTTGAGGTCGTGCGAGGCAACAGCAATGACGGATGCGAAGACGGATGGAAAGCTCGGAAAGGGCATGTTGTTGGCGGCTGTCACAAGCATGACGTTGTGGAAGTACGCCATATCCGCCAGCTCGTGCAGGACTGCGAAGAAGTCGCGCTTGGTCGTGCCCAGGCTAAGGTTACAGACGCGCATGCCGTTCTGGATTGCCCAGCGCAAGCCGGTGATGAAGACGGAGCCGCGACCGCTAAGACCGGCGCCCAGAATCTTTATGCTGTAGAGCTCACAGTCGGGGGCGACCGTACGGATGATGCCAGCGCACGCCGTTCCGTGCCCGTAGGCGTCCTCGTGCGGCTCTGTATCGAAAACCGGCCCGTCCGGACCTTCGGTAATGCCGACGTAGCCGGCGACGCGGCCATCGACTGCGGCGTGCTGAGCATCGATGCCGCTATCGAGAATGGCGACCTTGATGCCCTTGCCCGTGCTGCCGCCCCACGCCCATTCGGAGGTGATTGCGTCCACCGGCAGGACCGGATCCAGCGTGGCCAACCGCTCGGGTGTGAACTGCGCCGAATAGGCCGGTCTTGGCGGCGGCGGACGCATCAAAGGCTCGCCTGAACATCGTCCTGGCGCGCCTGCGTTTGCACGTAGTCCAGGAACGTCCGCAGCATCGATTCGCACATCCGCCGTTCGTTGTCGCCCTGTTGCGCCAGCTGTTGGACCAGACTCGCCATCTCCAGCGCCCAGCGATATCCCGCTTCGGATTCCAGGTCGGCCGCGAACCCGCGCACCCGCTGCTGCACCGCCTCACGTTGCTGACTGCCAGTTCCGATCGGATCGGAAAGTGACAACAACGCATCCGTAATGAGACGACTGAGATCCTGTTGCATACGCGACTGCTGGATGGCAATGGCCGCGAGATTCGCAAATAAGCCAATTGCCTCCATGTCGGCTGGAGTAAACGACGCGGCATTGCGCTTGTCCAGGAGCTCGAGCACGCCGATTACTTCATCACCCAGGAACAGCGGCATGCACAAGATGGTCTGCGGTGTGTAGCCCACCCGCTGGGCGATATCAGCCGCCTGGCGTGGGTCGTGTTGGCCACCGGATGTCGCCATCGGCTGACCACTCACCGCCACCAGCCCGGCAATGCCGTGGCCGAGTGGCACGCGAACCTTCTTGACTTCGCTGGCCGCCTGCCCGAGCGTGACCTCGAAGACCAGTTCGTCGGTCGCGCGATCCACAAGCAGAAGTGAGGCGGCCTCCGCATCGATGAGGTGCGCCGCGGTCTCGACGATCATCTCCAGTAACTGGTTCTGGCTGACGGGAGCCGCGGCCGTACCCGCAATGGTGGCCAAGCCGACCGCGGCGCGCAGGTCGGCTATGGCCTGTTGGCTTGCGTCCATTGTTTAGAGGGGAGCGATGTTCTCCCAGCCCTCGTAGACACCCCAGTTGCTGTAGATGTCGGTGTACAGGTAGTCGCCGTACCGATCCCACCAGTTGACGTAGTATTCGTACCCCTGAACGTCTTCGGCGTTCGGTCGACCGCGCTCAATAATCGCGCGCAGCGCCAGCTGCTGGCCCTTCGGCAGGCTCTTGCCGAAGTCATTGAGCTTCTTGGCCAGCTCTTTCGAGTCGGCTTCTGTGAAAGACGGCTGGTTTCCGGATGTCATTGTGACCTCCCAGTGTGTTCCGATTCGTCCGTGTGAATTAGTGGTGTATCAGAATGCGTTGGTGGTTGAGGATCGGTGTTGCGTGTGTTGCGTTCAAGCCCCTCATCCGGACATTCCGGTGTCCCTCTTTCCTGCCGCCACGTGCGACCATCGAACGTACCTTGCACTATTGATTATCGGGCAAATCTCGGCAGTGTCTGTCGCGCGTGCGACAGATGGCCGGCGTCAATCCTTAAAAGTTTGGTATTTTCGTCCGACTGTGAACCAGTTGAGTCTTCCCTCGCTGTGTCACGTGGCGGATCAATTAGCCGGAGTCAACCAACGGCGGTACACGTCGTTGCTGAGCATCCAGCTCGTCGCAACCGTGTTGGCTGCTGTCCTGAGTCAACTCGGGACCCTGTTCCCAGACGCATCCTTTCGGCTGGAAGTCGCCTCAGCAGTCGGACTTGTCGTAGCAATTGCCGTACAGGTGCTGACGCACGTCATGGACTGGAATCATGCCTGGTTTGAGGATCGCGCAGTCGCAGAGGCCAGCCTCAGCGCGAGTTGGCGCTTCATGCTCCGCTGTGTTCCATTTGAAGGGCCGGATGTCGATGCGGAGAGCTTCGCGCGAGCGCTCGCCCAGGAGCTGCCGGGCGGCAGTGCGGCGCTACGTGGAACCATGACCCATCTTGGTGATAGCGCATTCCACCCGACGATTGCCATGGTGCAGCTACGCGAGTCGCCCTGGCCCGCGCGCGCAGAACTCTATCGTGAGCAACGGCTCGATCAGCAGCGCCAGTGGTATGCGCGTAAAGCACAGCTCAACGCTCGGGGCGAGCGCGGCTTATGGTTGGCGACCGCCGGCGCAAACGTGCTCGCCGGCGGTTTCCTGGTGCTGCACGTCCTCAATCCGACGACGAACTTTGTAGGTGTAATGACAACGCTGGCGGCCGCGTTGTTGGCGTGGTCGAATGCCCGCCGGTTCGGCGAGCTCAGCCAGACGTACCGAAGCCTGGGCAACCAGCTTGGCGCGATCGGTGCTCAACTGGAGCAATGTGCAAGCGAAGCCGAGCTCGTGGCCTACGTTGCAGCCGCCGAAGAGACGATGACCCACGAACACTGGATCTGGGTGGCGCGCCGCGTGAAGCGCCACGTCGGATTGCCACCGCTCCGCCGCGCGTGAGCCATGCGCCTGCTTGATCGGCTGACTGCGCCTGGCCCGAAGCGCATCCTATCGCTGGACGGCGGTGGCCTCCGCGGCATCATGAGCCTCGGCCTGTTGCGCAGAATGGAGCGTGTGCTGCGCGAGCGGCACCGTCGGCAGGATCTCGTACTGGCCGATTACTTCGACCTGATCGGCGGCACGAGCACTGGCGCGGTGATCGCCGCCGGCCTTGCGCTTGGCTGGGACGTCGCGCGCATCTTCGACCTGTACCAGCAATTGGGACGGACCGTGCTAAGCCGACGCCGCTGGTGGATCGAACGGGCGCGGTTTGAGGCGGCGCCGCTCGAGTCCGCGCTGCGAGGTGCCCTGGGCGACCATACGCTCGGCGACGAAAGCGTTTTGACGGGCCTGTGTATCGTGACCAAGCGCGCAGACACCGGCAGCACCTGGCCGCTGCTGAACCACCCTCACAGCAACTTCTACGACGTGAACAGGTCGATCTTGCTACGCGACGCGGTGCGCGCGAGCACGGCCGCGCCGACGTTTTTCGAGCCCGAGAAGCTGTCGGTGCGGCCCGGCGAGTACGGCGCATTCGTCGATGGCGGCGTCAGTATGGCCAGCAATCCGGCGCTGCAACTGTTCCTCGTCGCGACGCTGAGCGGCTTCCACTTCAACTGGCCGATCGGCGAGCACCAGCTGTTGCTCGTCTCGGTTGGCACCGGCGTGTGGCGTCGCGACGACGACGTCCATCGCGTGGCCAGCCAGCGACTGCTCAACTGGGCCCAGGACGTGCCGCTGATGTTGATGGAAGATGCCAATTGGCAGAACCAACTCCTACTGCAGTTCTTGTCGCGGTCGCAGACACCCTGGCCGATCGATTCTGAGGTAGGCGATCTTTCGGCGGACCTGCTCACGCCCGGAGCCAGCGTTGACCTATCTACGATACGACGTGTGGCTCGATCGAATTGGACTCGAGGCGCTCGGGCTGCCCGAACTTGCCGCGACGCATCTGCGCTTTCGCGACTTCGCCGGCACTGGCAATATCGAGGACCTGGCGCACATCGGCGAGCGCGCCGCGGAGCAGATCAAGCCCGAGCACTTCCCCGCGCCGTTCGATCTTCTGCCACAAAGGTCGGCAGGCTAACGAACAAGGAGCGGGCGGGATCTACGAACATGTTGCGTGGTATGGCTCGCTGCCGAGGTACTGTTGCCACTCCTCGGTCGTCAGATCGCGGCCGGCGATCGCGCAGGCGCGGCGCAGCCACGACGCAGGGTCAAGGTCCCACATGGCCACGTAGCCGTCCGTCGAACCGGCCGCCAGCGTGTGCGGGTCACCGGGTTTGAACACCAGGCTGGTCACCCAGGCCGTCTCATTGTTCAGGCTTGCCAGGGGCAGATGGCTGGCGACGTCCCACAGCCTAATACTGATGTCGGCGCTGCCTGATGCCAGCGTCTTCCCGTCCGGACTGAACGCCAGCGCGAAAACCGTGTTCGTGTGGCCTTTCAGTGGTTGGCCGAAGCGTTGCTGACTGGCTGCATCCCACAGCACGATCTCCGTGTCGCGTCCGCTGGAGGCAAGGATGCTTCCGTCCGGGCTGTACGCCAGGGCCAGTATCTCGAATGTGCCCGCTTTGAGCGGGTCGCCGACGAGCTGGCCGGTGCCGATGTCCCAGATCAAGACCGTGCCGTCCTGCAGACCAGCAGCGATGCGCCGCCCGTCCGGGCTGAACGCGAGCGTACGTGCCAGACCGGCGCCGCCGACCAACGGTGGGCCCTTCGCCTGGTGCGTCGCAACGTCCCATAACTGAACGCCCGCCTGGGCGCACGTCACCAGTGAAGTCGCTTGGGCGCAGCCGCCGGTCGCCAGCGTCTGGCCGTCTGGCGCGAACGCCAAACCACCGCCGACGATGGGCGCGGGCAGCCAGGTCGGCGTCATCGCGTTGTCCACGTCCCAGATACCAAGCTCGGCGCTCAGAGCGCTGGTAAAGGCGAGCACGTGGCTTCCAGCCTGTGGTGTAAAGGCGACGTGGTCGATGTCCTGCGCAGCGACCTGCGAGATGTGCACGATCTTGCTCGATGCGACGTCCCAGACCTGCAGCGAACTGCCCGAGGTCCCCACCGCGATGAACTGCCCATCCGAGCTATAAGAGACGCCGGTCACCGAAGCGCCGGTGGCGAGCGTGGGGTCGTGCAGGGCCTGGCCTGTGCTGGCGTCCCATACATTAATGAAGCCGTTCATGTCGGCACCGGCCACGCTCCGCCCATCGGGAGTGAACGCCAGCGTAGATACGGCGCTTCCGAAACCCGAGAACTGCTGGTCGCGCTGCTGGCGTGAAGCAACATCCCAGACGACCACATCGCCGCCGAAGTTGCCGCTAACGAGCGCGCTGCCATCGGGGCTGAACGCGAGCGCGGTGATCCCGATCGCGTTCGCCCTCAGCGCCGAGCCTGCTTCGACCAAACCGAGCTGCGAGTCGACGTGGAGCAACTGAATGGTGCCGTCCAGACTGCCCACCGCCAGCGTGGCACCGTCCGGGCTGAAGGCAAGCGTCCTGACCAGACCCGAGCCAACTTGCATGGGGCCACCGGTCGAGGCGCCCGTCGCCGTATCCCAGAGTGTGACCTGGTTATTGCCGTTGACGGCTGCGAGCCAGTTTTCGGTCGGGCTAAAGGCGATGTCCCGCACGGCGCCTCCCGGAACATCGATGACCGGACCATGTGGCTGCCAGGACGGCGCATCCCAGATGCGAATCTCACCGATGGCGCAGCCTGGCTGATTGCTCGCGGCGCACCCGCCGGAGGCCACGAGCTTGCCGAGCCGCCCGTAGCGAATCGTCAATGGGAAGTAGTCCGCGCCGGTATCGAGCCGCTTGATCACCGTGTGCTTGGCGGTATCCCAGATAGTGCTGGTTCCGGCGTTGCTCGACATTGCCGTCTGCGCCGCGTCGGGACTGAAGCTAAGCGCCGCGACCAGCAGTGGGTTGCCCTCGAATGGCGGCGGCCGTTGCAGTGTCTTGCCGCTGGCCAGATCCCATACTTCGGTTGTGCCGTTACCGCTCCCGGCTGCGATGCTGCTGCCGCCCGGCGGGAATGCCAGCGCGAGAACGGGGACGGTCTGTGTTGCAACCAGCGATTGGTACAGCGGATTGAGATTTGGGCCGGCCCAGACCACGAGGCTGCCGTCAGACCCGCCCGAGGCGATCGTCGAGTTCGCATCACTGATCGCTACGCTCGTGATCGAGGCGCCCTGGCCGGTCCATTCGTACAGGCGCATGCCAGTATCGGCTCGCCACAGGCGCACGACACCGTCGACGCTGCCGGTCACGATCAGGCGGCCTTTGTTCGAAAATGCGAGTGCCGCCACGGGCGTGCTGCCCACGTTGACAGGTGATCCGCGCATCGTGGCCTGCTTGGTGTCCCAGAGCTGATATGTCCCGTCCCAGACGCCCGCGGCCAGAACTGGATCGGCCGGGTCGGGCGAAAACGCCAGGGCAGCGATGCCGCTATTGATGGGGTCGGCGCCGGTGCCGCCAAGGGCCTGTCCCTGCTGCTGCCCCGAGCGCGGGTCCCACAACCGAATGGTGCCATCGTCGCTGCCGGACGCTAGCACTGCTCCATCGGAGCTGAAGCTCACCGCTCGTACCGGCGCTGTATGCCCGCGCAAGGGTTGGCCGATGGCAGCGCCGCTGGTCGCGTCCCACAACCGAACGGTGTTGTCTTCGCCGCCAGAAGCCAGGAGCTGTCCGTCCGGGCTGAACGCGAGCGCATGCACGGGGGCGGTGTGCCCCTGGACTGGCGCGCCGCGCGGCGCACGTGAGGCGACATCCCACAGCATGATGGTGTTGTCAGCCCCGGCTGTCGCCAGTGTGCTGCCGTCCGGATTGAATGCAACGCTGAACATACGGCCGGTTTGCTCCCCGTGCAGCGTGGCGGTCAGCTTGTTGGATGCGGTGTCCCACAGAGCCACCTCGCCCGCATCGCCGGCAGCCGCCAGCAGTTTGCCGTCGGGACTGAACGCCACTCCGCCAATCCACGTCGTGCGCTGGTCAACCGGTTGGTACAGAAAGCCGGTGAGGTTTGGTGAAGTCGTCAGACCTGCGAGCAAGCTGCGCTGGACGCCGGGCGCATCGCCGCCGACGCGCTGGGCGGCTTCGGCGCCGAGCAGCAGTGACAGGTCGCGCTGGCCCAGGCGTTCGAGTGACTCAGAAGCCACCAGCTCGGTCAATCGCGCCTGGCGCTGCTGGTCTACCTGGGCCGCGTTCTGATCCGCGAGCAGACGTGCCGCGTCCGCGGCCGATTTCTGCACGACTGCGAGAACGCCGATGCCAAGCGCCACAACCAGCCCCACGGTGAGGACGATGTTGCGCGTGCGCCGCTCGGCTGCCAGGCGCTGCGCGTTGGCGGCAACTTGTTGCGCTAGCCGCAGCTCTTCCTGACGGCGCTCCTCGGCCTCCCGTACCTCACGGTCACGCCGAGCCACGCTCGCCTGCACGAAATCGCTCGCGTCCGCCGAGAGCACGTCTTCGTGCTGAAGTTGCCACTCGACTATCTGTGCCAGCCGCGCTCCGCGCCAGAGGTCGTCTTCGGATTCGCCGCTGGCGCGCCATTCCTCAGCTGCATCCTGCACCTGGTGCAGCAGGCGGAGGCCGCTTCGGTCCTCCTCAACCCACGCCCGCAGCCGTCCCCAACTGCGAATGAGCGCTTCGTGCGCCACGTCGACCCATTCGTCATTTGCCTGGCGATCGGTCGTAAGCAGGCGTGCATCGACCAGTTGCTGCACCACAGCCTCAACCGCCTGACGGGAGCCCTGGTTTGGCACGAGCTGACGGATGGCGGCACGGCGCCGCGTGGCTTCCATGCCTTCCTGCGGCTGCGTCAACTGCAGCAACGTCATGCGCGCGATGCGCTGCTGTTCGGGTGTGAGCCGCTCGTAAATGGCGTCCGCCCGCCGCGCCAACGCGCTGGCAACGCCGCCCGCGTCACGGTAGCCCTTCAGCGTGAGCAGGTGGCCTTCCTGGCGATACCACAGCTCGCGCAGCGCGTACTGGAGAAGTGGAAGCGCCCCAGGCTGCTGGCGCACGTCATCCAGGATCGTTTCAACCAGACCGGTTTCGAATGTCCGACCCTGCAAGCCGGCCGGTTCGACGATCGCGCGCCTCAGCCCGTCTTCGTCCAACGGACCAACCAGGTACTGATTGCTCTCGAGCAGCCGCGAAAAATCGGGGTATTGCGCGCAATTGCCGTAGAAGTCTGCGCGCATCGTGAGAAGGACGATCGCGCGACCGGCCGAGTTGCTGGCGGCTTTCACCAGGTTGGCCAGGAACTGACGCCGGCGTTCCTCGTCGGAGCACAGGGTGAACAACTCCTCGGCTTGATCCACTACCCAGACGACGCGTTGGGCTTTTTGGTCCTGGGCCAGGATCAGGCCGGTCAGTCCGTCGAGCGTGCGGTCATCGGTCGCCAACTCGTCGGCGGTTCGGTGCACCGCCTGATGTGCGCTTAGCAACGTCGCGGCCCCTGCGAGCGCAGCGATCGGATCTGCGCCCGGACGCAGCACCTGGACTTTCCACGTCTGTGAGTTGGGCAGGGCGCCCGTGGCCAAGCGCGGCAGCAAGCCCGCCAGGACGACAGAGGATTTGCCAGAGCCGGAGGCGCCGAGCACGGCTAGCAATCGGGCACCTTCGAGCTTCTGGAGCATGCGCGCAATGTCACCGTCGCGGCCGTAGAAGAAGCGCGAGTGGGAGGCGTCAAAGGCGTCGAGGCCCTGGTACGGGCACTCGACCTCGTCGAGGTCGCGATCGGCGATCAGATCGGCGCCGCTTACGCCGAGAATTCGATTGCGGAGTTCTTGCAGCCGATCCGGATCGTCCAACCCGCCGCGAAAGTCGATATAGCGGTACTGGGTAATCCAGCGCGGCAAGCTGCCGAGAAATTCGTCGCCGATGCCTGGCAGCAGCACCGGAATGACGCGGAATTGGTGGTCGTCAACATGGCGGGCGTCGGCCAGCTGCGCTTCGCGGTGCTGCCACTTTCCCCAGCCGTTGGGACCGAGGAAGATGATGCACGCCGGAACCTCGTCGATGGCGGCCTGCATCGGCCCATGCCACTCGTCGCCCAGCTCGCGGTCATCCAGCCACATGCGCAAGCCCGAGGCGCGCAGGTGGGTATCGATGCGCTGAACTGCGGGCTTATCGCGCGTGTTGTGCGAAAGAAAACCGTCGTACGCGGTGGCGCCCGTGGGCACGTCAGGGGGTGTTAGTAAGCGGGAGGCCGGCGGCTTGCCAGGCGGATAATCCGCCGCGATACCACCACACGTGCGTGTAGCCGAGATGGATCGCGCGGAGAGACGCGTTGTATGACTCCCAGCAGCGCGATCCCTGGCAGAAGAACACGATCGGCGTATCCAGGTCGGTTGTCAGATCGCCGAGCTGGCTGTCCAGCGACTGCTGCTCGGCGTCGTTGAACGAACCCGAGCTGCCAGCATCGGGCAGCCAGTGCGCGCCTGGAATGCTGCGGTGGGCGGGCCCGCCGAGCGCGTCGACCAGCGCACCAACCTCCATGCTTGTGCTGGAGCCAAAGAGGTCTGAGGACTGGCTGAGGGCGTCGGCCAGGTCCATTGTGGTGATCACGTCGCCCCCGGGTATCCAGGTCGGCGTGGCCGAGCCGATGCGATCCTGAGTCTGGAGGTTGAACAGCGGCGCAACGCCAAAGTCTGTCAGCTCGTCGGCATAGTTGGTGAGGACAACCGTAGGTGTCGGCGCTGGACGTGTGGTGGCAGGCGCGTTCGTCGCCGCCGCGCGCGTCGGCGCCTGTGTTGGCCGACTTGTCGGCGCGGGCGCCCTTGTCGAAGCGGCGACGGGCGCCGCGGTTGGAGTTGGATCTGGCGTCGGCGCCGGCCGCGTGATGACCAGGAGTACTGCCAGGATCGCCACCACCATCAGCGCAATGCCACCAAAGAGCATCGGCGCTGGAATAGAGCCGCTCGAACGAGCAGCGATCACCGGCGGCGTCGGGACGGGCGGGGGTGCGGGGGCGGGGGCGGGCGTGGGCGTGGGTGCGATCGGCTGAGTTGGCACAGCCGTAGTTGCTGTTGAGTGGCCGGCGGTTGCGGGGGTTGCAGTGACGGCGGGCGTTGCAGCAGCCGCTCGCGCCGGCTGGTCTTCCACGGGAAACGGCTCACGCCCAGTCGGCGGAACCAGCTTCTGGAATGGCACGCGCTCGAGGCTCGCGATGAGCTCGCCAACGTCGTAGTCCCATCGCTTGTCGCTCAGCTCGATGGCCTGGCGGCGAGCCAGGGATTGCAGTGGAGCGGGCAGGTCATTGGCGTACGGCATGTTGGCCGACTGCACGAGCACGGGGATCACCCGGATGTTGCGGTCCAGGGCCGTCGCAATCTCGAGTCGGACGAAGTCAGACGGATCGTCGAGCCGTCGTTGGCCACTTTCATCGGTCATCCGCAGCCAGTTCGGCCCCATCACGGCAACCAGCACGTCGCAGGAGCCCACGGCTCGCTCGATCTCTTTGACGAAATCGACGCCGAGCTCCATCTTGATATCCCAGAAGATCTGGCTGTCTTTGAAGTGCGAGTTCAGCGCGTGGTAGAGCTCGCGCGCGTAGCTGGGCGCGTCTTGACGCCGATAACTGATGAAAATGCGGAGCACGCCGGGCCGGCGCTGTCCGTCAGCGGCGTCCAAAGTCACGTGCGCTCCGTCCAATCCCCTTCTGTGTAGGCCCTTTTATACTCCGCGGCGCGCCACATGCCGTATGCCAGCTTGCCCAGCCCCGGTTGCGCTTCGGTTGAGACGCCTAACGCTTGCTGAGCAGGCGTTCTCGGTCAAACAACCGGTTGGCCCAGAGAATAACGATGACGTCGACCACGGCAAACAGCCCGGCAACGTAGCCGAGGGCGTTTGCATCGAGCAGAAAGCCGAATGCGGCGGCCGGAATCAGGACCAGCACGATGGGCAATGCGATCAGTCCGTTCAACTGGTAGGCCACGCGAAAGCCGCTCACCCTGGTGGAGATCAGCGCGGCCACGCCGGCGGTGAACAGCGCCACCAGGGGTGTCACCACCAGCAACGAAAACAACCAGTCGGGGTCGGCGATGAGCACTCGGGGATAGAGCTGCGTTCGCGAAAGCACGGTCATGATCCACAGCACGAGGACGCCAAGCGCTGTGCCGCCAACCGCGGGAATAACCCCGGCAAACAGTTTGCCGAGCAGTACTTGCGTTGTCGCGACTGGCGCGGCCAGCAGCGGTTCGAGGCTGAAGCGCTCGCGCTCACCAACAAAGCTGTCGGCCGCGACCGCCGGCGTCAACGCAACGGGAATCACCCAGAACAGCGGGATTGAAAACGCTTTCAGCAGCGTTTCGAGCGTCGCTTCACGGTCGGTGGTGGGCAGATTGCTCAGCCGTTGCACGGCCGTATCGGGCAATCGGTCCAGGGCAGCGTTGGTCATCGCCGTGCCGACCGCCCCGGTGCTGGGCCCAAACGATGCAAACGAGCTGATGCCCGCCAGCAACCCGATGAGGCAAGGCATCACGATGAGTGGCAACATCAAATTCGGATCGCGGAGCATTTCGCGGAGCTCGCGGAGCGCAATCAGCCGCGCATGACTCCACCGGCTGCGCCTCGCGGCCGGCTTCAGGTCACCCAGAGGCTCTGGCGCAATCGCCGCAAGGGTCGCCGAGGGCAGCGCGGGCGCAGCAATGACCTCGAGGTACACGTCCTCGAGTGACGCCGCGGTCTCGCTGAGCGATAGCACGTCCGCGCCAGCCGCCACGGCTGTCCGCACCACCACTGGATTTGCCGCCGCCGTATCTGGGGCCTGATAGACGATGCGCCCCGCGCTCTCCACTTTGATCGAGTCGATCTGGGGCAGGCCGTGCAGACCTTCCAGGAGTTCGGAAGTCGTCTCGCCCACGCGCAAAACACACGTCGCGACAGCACGCGCCCGCAGCGAGGTCGGCGTGCCTTCGGCCAACTGTCGGCCACCTCGCACGATGCTCAAGCGATGGCAAAGCTGCTCGGCCTCGAACAGATTGTGGGTGCACAGCAGCACCGTTCGACCTCGCGAGGCGGCCAGGTCGCGCACGTAATCGCGCACCCCGCGCGCGGCCTCCGGATCCAGTGCCGCGGTCGGCTCATCCAATAACAAGACCGGCGGATCCTGCAGCAGCGTGCGCGGGATCGCCACGCGCTGCTGCATGCCTTTCGAGAAGGGCCGCATCACGCTGTGGCGTCTGTCCCAAAGCCCCACGAGGCGCAACATCTCCTCGATTCGTCCCCTGCGCTGGCGAATGTCGTGCAGTTGAGCGAAGAAGTCGAGGTACTCCCACGGGGTGAGCCTTGCGTAGAGGCCCGGCACCTCGGTGAGGATGCCGACGCTGCCGCGCACGGCGTCAGGCTGGTGAGTAACCGAGTAGCCGGCGACCGTTGCCCAACCGGCGGTCGGTTGCAGCAGGCCGCCGAGGATGCGCATCGCCGTGGTTTTGCCAGCACCGTTTGGGCCGAGCAGGCCGTAGATTTCGCCTGCGCCAACCTCGAAATTCAGGCCGTCGACGGCGCGCAGGACCCCGAATTCTTTGACCAGACCCACCGCGCGCAGCATCGCCTGCGAAGGGTACAGCGCACGGCTCAGGCGCGGCGCTCAGGCGCGGCGGATCAGAACAGCGCCACCGGGTTCAGGGGTGAACCGGTCCCGCCGGGCACTACCAGCGGCAGCACCATCAACATGAATTCGTACCGGTTCTCCTGCGCGCAGGCAGCCGCCAGCGGCTCCAGCAGCGCGTTGTCTACCAGGCCGACGCCATACGCGAAAATCACACCGTGGACTGACCACGGGATGTCGTACCCGTTGGGCATGTGATCCATCATGTCCCACACCAGGAGCGACACATCGCTATCCCGTATGAATGGCAGACACGAGGCGTGCAATCCTGGTCGTGACGTACCGGAGCCCCAGGTTGCGTTACTCCGATTCCACGCTTCTCGGCCACCGTACACGCATACCGCGTCACCCGCTTCCAGTTGAACGTTCTGAGATTTCGCGATTTCCGCAAGCTCCCAGCCGTGGATCGGTTCCTCCTGGGTGACAAACGGTTTACCCCGGAACTTCGGCACATCCAGCAGCACACCGCGCGTGATGATGCCGGTTGGCCAGTTGGTGATGGCGCCCCACTTCGCTCCATCGAAGCCGATGGCCTCCGATGGACTGCGGCCGTTCCACATACCTTCTTCGTTCCACACGTGGCAGAGCGAATCCAGGTGCGTGGATGCCTGGCCGTGATAGGAAATGCCGTAATAGTCGATCGCCGCGCCGCCGCTGCCACGATCGAGGAGTTTCATGAAGTGCTGGGCGGGAGTCGGATTGTTAACCGCCGGCTCCTTCGGAAACGGGCGGGACAGCGAGACCGCCCGCCCGCTGCGGACAAGTCCCGCTGCGCGCGCCCGTTTTTCGGGCGTGATCAAGTTGACCGCGCCGACCTGGTCATCGGCGCCCCAACGCCCCCAATTGCGACGATCGCGCAGATAGCTCTCGACTTCGGCCTTCGTCGGAAGTGCGTGTTCAGGCATTCGCTTGCAAGGGTAACGCCGACCTAATGGCCGCTGCGCCATGCGCCTCGTCCGTCTTTTCCTTTGGGGGTTTCATCCTCCGAGCGATAGCAGCGCGGACGCCAGAAGAGTCGTCGGCGCTGCCGAGTGCGCTAGTCGCGGTCGCTGCGAACCAGTTGGCCGCGCGCCTCGCCGCCGGGGAACATCGTGCTGTGGACGTTGCCATACGCGTCACCAGCCCGAATGGCCTGCACGACGCTGCCCATGTCAACACCTGGTGCGATGCCCTGTGCCGTCGGGCCAACGACGTCGCTGGCTTTCAGCGTGCGCGTGATCGTGGTGCCCGAAACACACGTAGGCGTACCTGCCGGGCCAGGACTGGCGGCGGTGCCGCAAAGGAACACCATGATGCCGCCACTCACCTTGGTCGGCGCAAAGTGAATATGCGCCTGCGTGACTGGCGCGCGTAAGTTGGAGAACGTGAACGTATAGGTGATCGTGGCGCTATTGCCACTGCCGTCGATCGTCAAGCGCAGCGATGCCGTCGCGTCGGTGATATTCGGCGGAACTTCGTTGAGTCCGAGAAACCGCGTACTGAATGAGCGCGAATCCTCATCGCCGAACGCCACCGATGCCGGCAGCCCTATGACGATTGCCAGAAGCGCCAGAAGTGGCGCGCACAACGCAAGCCGCCTTGCATACTTGAGCACAGCGGGTACCTCCCACGGGGTCGAAAATGGGTTCCCGCCGTCCAGCCTGGAGCGCTCCGCGACGGATGTCAATAAAGTTGGGCCTCTAAAGAAAAAAAGGCTTCGCGTGCGAGGCAACATGCGTACGTCATGCAAACGCACTACAGTCGCATCGCCGGGCGGAGCCTCGAACGCCTGTCTGCCTTGAGCGACGGAATCTTCGCAGTGGCCATGACGCTGCTGGTGCTCGAGCTCCACGTCCCCGTCATGGATGCCGCGCACACCCTGGCTCCGATCTGGACTGCCGGTGAATTGGACCAGGAGGTTCTGCTCGGCCAGGCACTGGCGAAGCTGGGACCAAGTATCTCCACCTACCTGATGAGCTTCATGACGTTAGGCATCTTCTGGCTCGGCCAGCAGGCGCAGCTGAACCACTTTCGAGAGAGCACGCGCGTGCTGTCCTGGATCCATATTGGCTTCCTGTGTGCGGTCACGCTGCTGCCGTTCTCGACGTCGCTGCTGGCCCAGTTCATCACCTACCGCGTGGCCCTCGGCGTCTACTGGTTGAACCTGCTGCTACTTGGATTGCTGCTCATGGCCAGCATTCGATACGCCGCCCGCGCTGGTTTGCTCCGTGACGAACTTCCGCCGGCCGCCCGGCTCATTCACTCGCGCCGCGTGGTGAGCTACCAGGTGCTGTATGCGCTGGCGTTTCTACTCAGCATCATCAACACGTACATCAGCATCGCGGCGCTGATCGCGTTGCAGTTTCACTCGATACTGGGATTTGAGCTTCCCTTTGTCAGGCGAGGCCTTATACTGGCCGCCTCATGACCCTTATCCAGCAGATCAACTTCCTGGATCTGGACATCTTCGAGCGCGGGGAGGCGCACGAAGCGTTCCGGTTGCTGCGGCGCGAGTCGCCGGTGCACTGGAACGAAGGCAACGACGAACTGAAAGGCTTCTGGTCGCTGCTCAAGTACAGCGACATTCTTTACGTCTCGAGCCATCCGATGCTTTTCAGCTCGGCCAAAGGCATCAGCGGACCGGGCCTGCGCGACCCCGAAAACAACCCGAATGCGATCAATCAACCGGGCGGCATCAGCATCATTACGATGGACCCGCCCCGCCACGTCAAGATGCGGCGGCTCGTCAACAAAGGCTTCACTCCGCGCGCAGTGAACGCTATGGAGCCGCGCATTCGTGAGATCGCCCGGACACTGGTGGATCGTGTCGCCGACCGCACCGAATGCGACTTTGTCCTGGAAATCGCCAGCCAGTTGCCGCTGGCAGTCATTTGCGGTTTGATGGGCATTCCGCAGCCGGACTGGCCGCTCATGTTCGAATTGACCAACCAGGTGCTCGGGGCAGCGGATCCGGAGTATCAGGCGGCAGTCATGCCCGCGGATCAACGCGGTACCGTGACAGCCTCCACTCGCACCGGTCTCGACGGCCGCTTGAAGATGACCGCGTACTTCGCTGAAATGCTGAAGGAACGTCGCGCGAACGGGTTACAGGACGACCTCGTCAGTGTGTTGCTGGAGTCCGAAGTCGACGGCGAGCGGTTGGATGAACACGACATCCTGGCGTTCTGTTTCCTGTTGGTGCTGGCCGGAAATGAGACCACGCGCAACGCTATTTCGGGCGGATTGCTTGCGCTGTGCGAACATCCTGCCGAACGGGCGCGATTGCAAGCTGACATGCCCGGCCTGATTGACAGCGCGGTGGATGAGATCTTGCGCTGGACCTCGCCGCTGCACCACATGTCGCGCCGCGCCACCGAGGACACTGCTATTCGCGGCCAGGAGATTCGCAAAGGCGACGCGGTGCTGATGTGGTACCCGTCGGCCAACCGCGACGAAGAGGTATTCCCTGATCCGTACCGATTTGACGTGTCGCGTTCGCCGAACGACCACCTCGCGTTCGGACATCACGAACACTTCTGCCTCGGCGCGGGATTTGCGAAGAAGGAAATTCGCGTGATGTTCGAGGAGCTGTTTGCGCGCTACCCGAACATCCAGTTGGCAGGACAGCCCGCGCGCTTGCGGAGCAATTTCATCAACGGCATCAAACGCATGCCGGTCAGGTTGCGCTAGACCCTCCTGGTTGTAGGGACTGCCTCTGCGGCGAGCGCTCGACACGTTCGCAGCGGAACGGTCGAGCCCGTGACTCGCAACTCGCGACTTCGCGACCTACGTCGGGAGCTGCTTCGCCTGTGCAGCCTGCAGGATGGCCGTCAGCGCGGGCCGCGGCGTGCCGTCGGGATTGGCAATCGCCCACCAGTACTCTTCGCGCTGTGAGTTCCAGCTCGGATCCGGCAGGGTCCAGACGAACATGGTCCCAAGCCACGGCCAGTTCGCTCGCGCGTACTGGAACGCCGACATGATGTTCAGCGCTTTCTGCTGCTCGGATACTGCAAACCAGGCATAGTTGGGGTGCACCGCGTCGGCAGTCCAGCCGAACTCCAGCAACCAGATCGGCTTGTTGGCGTCGCCATTGGCCACCTGGATCTGGCGCAGCTGCTCGATGCGACGGAAGTAGAAGCTGCCATCGCTGAGCCCGGGAATGCTCCCGATCGCGGCGGTCGGATCGGAGACCTGGCTGTTGCCGTGCAAGCCCAGGACGTCATACCAGCCACCGAGGCCCGCGTCGAACATCCACTGAAGGAACTTGTCATCCGGCTGTGCGCTGTCGTCGCTCCAACCAGTGGGGCTCAAGCCAGCGGTGACAACCAGCGTGGTGGGAGACACGGACTTGATCGCCTGATACGCGCGCTTCACCATCTGCACGTAGAGCGCGGCGCTTTGCTGTGAAATAGGGTCGCCCCACTCGCGTTCGAGGTTCGGCTCGTTCCAGATCTCGATCGCGCCGACGGTGCCGTACGGCGAGCCGGCCTTGTAGCGGTTCGCGACGGCCTGCACGAAATCAGAGTAGTCCTGCAAGTTGTCCGGATGACCGTTGTGCGCGTGATCCGCGCGCGCCCAATCCGGCTGAAAGTCGATGCGTACCAGCAGCTTGATGCCCGCGTCGGTGGTCGTCTTGGCGATTCGGTCGGCCTCGTTCCAGTCGTAGCAACCCTTGCACTTGCCTTCGATGTCACGCCAGGAGAACAGAGTCTTCTGCCAGGTGAAGCCAGCCTGCTTGACGACACCCAGGTCGCGGCCGGTGGTGTCCGGGTGACCCCACACAAAGATGTTCATGCCGTAACTGTGGTCGGCTACGACCGATGGGGTGGACGGCACAGCGCTCGGCGCCGGCGCCGTCGTCGGTGTTGGCGCGGGCAGCGTGGCAACTGCTGGGGCCGACAGATCCGACGTGACTGGACCGGTGACGTCGGAAATCACTTGTGTATCGTCGGGAGTGGCCGCATCTTCGGCAAACGTCGCGGCCGGCCACACCATGGCGCCGACCAGCAGCGTGGCGCCGAGCACGCGCGCCAGAGACTGAGTAGGGAATTGCACAGCACGCGGTGTTTACCCGCGCAAGCTGCGCCGCCCAAGCCCCACACGGGGGAGATCCGTCCCGACGTACCAGGACAGAAGTACTTGGTCCCTCCACTCAACAGTGAGTCAAGGAATGTCCCCTGGTTTTGGACCCTACGGCGCATCTCCCCGGGTTTTTGGACCTATTACTGCGCAGAGGCGCTTCGGCGGTCAACCACGAGGTCCAGGATTCTGCCTGGTTGTTTACCCCTGCTACCGCGTATGGCGCTCTGGGCCGGATAAGCCGAACTGCCCTAACCCTGTTGGAGGATACACCTTCTCTCCGGAGGGTGGAGAACAGCAGAAATACCTAGGGCAGAAGACCGTTCAGGCGGCTCACGCGTATCGCGTCGTAGGCTGGTCGCGGGGTGCCATCAGGATTGGTAATGGCCCACCAGTACTCTTCGCGATCCGACGTCCATGTCGGATCAGGCAAGGTCCAAACCGTCATGACGCCAATCCAGGGCGCCCAATTCTGGCGCGCGTATTCGAACGCCTCCACCAGGTTGGTCGCCTTTTTGGCTTCTGAAACCGCAAACCACTTGTACGCGGGATGGACCGTATCGGCCGTCCAGCCCCACTCGGTCAACCACACCTGCTTCGCAGCGTCCCCGCTATCCACCATGACCTGGCGCAATTGCTCGATGCGACGGAAGTAGAAGCTCGGATGTGGGAAATCCTTCAAAACGCCCAGAGGCACAGAAACGTCGGGGGCCTGCGTGTTGGCGTGCGCACCCAGTGCATCAAACTTGCCGCGCAACCCGGCGGCGTACATCCACTTCAGATACTCCAGGTCGTCCGCGGAGTGCCCGTCCGTCACACCGTTCGGCGAGAGACCCGCGCTCAAAACGATGATGTTCGGGTCCGCACGATGGGCCGCCTGATACGCACCGCCAAGAAGCCGGACGTAGTCCGCCGCGGATTGCTGGTTGATGGTCTGATCGCCCCACTCGCGATCGAGGTTCGGTTCGTTCCACACCTCGATCGCCTGAACCCGGCCAATCGTTGACCCGGTGCCGTAGCGCGACACGAACGCGGAAACGAAATCCCAGTAGTCCTGGTAGTCATCCGGCGGACCGTTGTGCGCCTGGTCCTTG
>JAFAZN010000137.1 GCA_019239775.1 Chloroflexota bacterium | reverse complement strand
CAAAGACACCGCCGGACCCTCGTTGCACGTGCTGATCAAGCTGCTCAGCACGATTACGTTGGTGATGGCGCCACTGTTTATCGGTCGATGAGCTCGATGAGCCTCGCGAGGCGTGATGGCTCGCGCTAGCGGCTCTTAAAGAAACGTTAGTACGTCAGGCTCTGGAGGAGTCGGCCACCGCGGTCTTGCGCCGCGTGGCCGACTCCCATGGGCTGGCGCATGATGACGCCACAACACGCGCAGAGCTGATCGCACTGTTGGCGCGGCGGCTGTCGAACGCCGACTACTTGCGCGAACAAATTCAGGCACTCCTGCCCGCGGAGCGACGTATTTTGGAGTCCGCGCACGCCTCGGGTGGTGAGCTGCGCACGTTGCTGGTGGATGCCGAACAACCCGGCGCCACCGAGGACCTCGTTGCTCGCGGATGGGTTTTTCGCACGTTCGCGGCCGCGGGGCCACTGCGTGGCGAGGTGCTGGTGGTGCCGGACGAGATGCTCGCGGCGCTGCCGCCGCCGCACGACGAAGCCGCCTTGCGCATCGAGGACGAGGCGCCGCCCGAGCCGCGCTGGACCGATCCCGCTTTCAGTTTGTTCGCCCTGATCTCTGCCCTCACGCGCGGTGGCGGCAACCTTGAGGCGGAGGTCCGTGATTGGTCCCAGGAACCCGGCGGCTGGGCGTGGGACGCACGGTGGAGCTTCTTGCAACATCTCGTGACGAGCGCGGGTTTGCTGGTTCACCGTCCAGATGGCGTGCTGACGCCGGCGCCACAGCTGCCACGCCTGCTCGACGACCGATCCGCGATTGGCGACCGACTGTGGCGGACGTACCTGCACGAGCATGCTTCGTCCGAACTGTCGCAGGCCGGCATCTCAGCAGATGCGGACCTTGTTGATGCGGGCGCCTTGCGGCAATCCATCGTCCACGTGGCAATGGGTCTGCCAGAAGCACGTTGGCTGCGGTTCGAAGCGCTCTCGAGCTGGCTAAGCCGTGTCCGCCCGCGGCTGGTACGCGAGCAACTGACCCCGCGCGGCCTCATCCGCTTTCAGTCGGCAGGCTGGGATGAGCTCGAACAGCCGCTGCTGCGCTACTTCTTCCTGGGACCGCTCTACTGGCTCGGCCTGGTCGCGGCCGGCCGCGACGGCACCACGCTGTCGCGTCGCCGTCAACCGGAAGAGCCCAGGCCAGAACCATGTCACTGGGACGGTGCGGTCGACCTGGTGGCGCC
Source organism: Chloroflexota bacterium (assembly GCA_019239775.1). Taxonomy (GTDB): domain Bacteria; phylum Chloroflexota; class UBA6077; order UBA6077; family CF-72; genus CF-72. The sequence continues at coordinate 21,447 of JAFAZN010000137.1, read as the reverse complement.
CGCCACTGCGCACCTGGGAACCTTGCAGCAGGCCGAGCGGTATCTGGTCCTGCGCAAACGCGATCGCATCTCGCGCTACCACCTGGTTCAGACACACGTCGCCGCGGCGTTGGGCGCCGGCGGCTCTATTGCCGAATGCCGTGAGCTGCTCTCGCAATTGACGCAAGCCCCGCTGCCGCCGGTTGTCGCCGAGCGGCTGCAGGCGTGGGACCAACGCTTCGGGGTGCTGGCGATCCGTCCGGCGGTCGTGCTCGAAGCTCGCTCTCCAGAAGACCTGGACGTGGTGCTGGGCGCAGATTCGATTCGTCCGCTGGTGCGTGCCCGCCTCGGGCCAGCCGCGGCCGAAGTGGCTGCCTCCGAAGCCCTGGAGCTGGCAGCCGCGCTGCGCGCGCTGGACTACCTGCCGCGCATCGACGCGGCGCTGCGTCTGGCGGCGGAGCCACGTCGCGCCTACGCAGGCCTCGTCGACGAGCAGGTACTCGAGTTTCTTTTGGTGAGCTTGCTGGCGTTTCGGGCAGCCTGGCCTGACCGGCTCTCAGACCTCGAGGGCTCGACCACACTTCTCGAACGGCTGGAGCACCAGTTTCCGCCGGCGCGTCTGGCCGAGCTGCGCGCCGCGGCGCAGCGGCTGGCTGGCACGCTCACCAGCACACGCGTGACGCCGCGACGCAAGGTCCGCCGTCCGAAACGCAAATTGTGACGTCCCAATGACGCTTTTTCGGCGCCGCGTGACGCTTTTGACTGTCCGTGTGACGCTTCCCGTGACGGTCCATCCCTAGGGTAGGTACATGACTACACAACACCTGAGCATTGGGAACCCTTCGGGAGCGGACGCCTCGGTTATACTCGCGGCAAGAATGCCTGAGATTGCTGATTTACTGCGCCTGGAACGGCGCGGTGACCTGCCCGCGTTTCGCCCGGGCGACACCGTGCGCGTTCACGTGCGCGTGGTTGAGGGCAACCGCGAGCGGCCACAGATGTTCGAAGGAGTGGTGCTCGAGGTCAAAAAGCCCAACATGTTTGACGGCTGCTTCCGCGTGCGGCGGGTCACGCATGGCGTGGGCGTGGAGCGGACGTTCATGTTCCAGTCGCCGCGGGTGGAAAAGGTCGAGGTCACGCGACACGGCGCGGTGCGACGGGCGAAGCTGTACTACCTGCGCGGGCTGACTGGCAAAGCGGCGCGCATCAAAGAGCGCGGCAGCCGGCGGGGTGGGCAGGGCCAATCGTCGACGATGGGCGGCCGACGGGAGGCACGCTCCAGCGCATGATCGTGCCCACGCTTGCCCGCGAGTGGGCGCTCTGGCGAGGCGGAGCGCGGCGCGTGGCAGGTGTGGACGAAGTGGGCATGGCGTGCCTGGCCGGGCCGGTGGTGGCAGCGGCGCTGGTGGTCAAGCCGTACTGCCGCAAGATCCCCAGCGTGCGCGACTCCAAAACGCTGTCGCTGCCGCAGCGCGAGAAGCTGTATCCCGAAATCCTGCGGCGCTGTGCCGCGGTAGGGCTTGGGGCGGCTTCGGTCGCCGAGATCAACCAGCTGAATATCTATCACGCGTCGCACCTGGCGATGTCGCGCGCGTTGCGTCGGGTGCAGCCGATTGACCATGCCCTGATCGACGGACTCAACATCAAGGACATGGACATGGGGCCGCATACGTGCATCGTCGATGGCGATGCGCTCTCGTATGCGATTGCCAGCGCCTCGATCGTGGCCAAGGTTACGCGCGATCGGCTGATGCACAAGCTTGCGCAGCGCTATCCAGGCTATGGCTGGGAGCACAACGTGGGCTATGCCACGCCGCATCATCGGCGTGCGATTCGGCAGCAGGGGCTGACGCCGTTTCACCGCGCCGCGTTTGGCACGGTGCGGATGATGCTGCTGCAGCCGACCACGCTGGACGACCTCATTGCAGAGCTGGAGACGGCTGAGACCGCTGAGATGGCTGAGAGTGAGGAGGCGATTGGAGCTGTCCTTGCATGAGTCCGTCCACACTCACCACAGGCCGCAGGGGTGAACGCCTCGCCGCCGAGTACTTCGAGGCGATCGGCGCCAAACTGCTGGAGCGCAACTTCCACGTTCAATATGCCGAAGTAGACCTCATCTACGAGCACGAAGGAGTGCTCATCGCCGTGGAAGTCAAAACGCGCGATGTGGAGGACCTTGCCGCACCAGAGGAGTGTGTTTTCCCTGCGCAGTTGCGCCGCATTGTGCGTGGTCTCACCACATACGCCCAGGACAATGACCTCCTGGAGATGCCGTTTCGCATTGATGTCGTCCTGATCGTGATCGAGTCAGACGGGAGTGTTCTGAGGTTCGAGCACCTCCCGGGCGTCTACCCCTGGTGAGAGAGCGCCTGCACAAAGTGCTTGCCCACGCGGGTGTCGCCTCTCGCCGCGCGGCCGAACGCATGATTCGCGATCGCCGCATTCGCGTGAATGGCACGTTGGTAATCGAGCTTGGCACCCAGGTCGACCCCGCCAAAGACCGCATCGAGGTCGATGGCAAGCCGCTGGCACGCGGCGAGACCGCGCACCACTATGTCGCGCTGAACAAGCCAATCGGCGTAGTGAGCACTGCTCACGACCCGGAGGGCCGCCCCACAGTGGTGGAGCTGGTGCACGCAGCGCAACGCGTGTACCCGGTCGGCCGGCTCGACATCGACTCCGAAGGTTTGGTGTTGCTGACCGATGACGGTGAGCTGACGTTTCGGCTGACCCACGCGCGCTTCGGCGTCGAGAAGGAGTACCAGGTCCATGTGGCCTGCAGCGACTTCGGGGAGCGCCAGCTCGCGCAGCTTCGGCACGGTGTGATGCTCGAAGACGGTCTTGCCCGCGCGGTGCGCGCCCAATTGCTGCGGCCACTCGAGCGAGGTGCGATTATCCGCATCGTGCTTCTCGAAGGCCGCCAGCGCGAGGTGCGCCGCATGCTGGCCGCGGTCGACTGCGGTGTCGAGCATCTGCTCCGAGTCCGAATCGGGCCGCTGCTCCTGGGCGAGCTAAAGCCCGGCCAGCAGCGCGAGCTGCGACCGCGCGAGGTGGAGACGCTGCGCGCGGCGGTCGGGCTCGAGGCATGAGCCAGGATGCCTCGTTTGTGATCGCGCTCGACGGCCCGGCGGCCGCGGGCAAAAGCAGCGTGGGCCTGGGTGTGGCGCGTGCGTTGGGTCTGTCCTATTTCGACACGGGCTTGCTGTACCGCGCCCTGACGTGGCTTGCGCTCGAACGCAGGGTCGCACTGAATGACTCGAACGGTCTCACCGCTCTCATTGGCGAACTGCGCATTCAGGTGGACTCTGTGGGGCGTGTCTGCCGCGACGGTGTGGATCTGACCGAGGCCTTACACCAACCGAACGTCAACGAGGCGGTCTCGGCGGTTTCCGCACACGCAGCAGTGCGCGAGGCAATGCGGCCGGCGCAACGGGCGTTGATCCATGCTCCGGGTCTGGTTATGGCGGGACGCGACATCGGCACGGTGATCGTGCCGGATGCGCCGCTGAAGATCTGGCTCAATGCCAGCGCCGAAGAGCGAGCGCGGCGCCGCTCTGCCCAGACCGGCGAGCCTTACCCGGAGGTGCTCGCGGCGATGCAGCTGCGTGACCGGCTCGATGCGTCGCGTGCGGTGGCGCCGATGGCGCGCGCGCAGGATGCCATCGCGTTGGACACCGACGGACTGCCGCTCGAGGCGGTTATCGATGCGATCGTCGAACTGGCGAGGCGGCGCGGCGCATGACCGGCCTGCGCATCGCCACCGTGGATGGTGCGAACGTGCGCAGTGGTCTGCGTGCAGGCGACCTCCTGGTGGGCATCGACGGTCTCGTGCCTCGCGACATCATTGACGTGCAGCTGGACCTACCGGGTGCGCGAACGGTGGTCGTGCAGCGTGGCGAACAACAGCTCGTGCTCGAGCCGACCGAAGGCCTGGACGCAGCTGCGCTCACGTTCGACGAAGCGGTGCCTGGTGGCATTCGTGAGTGCAATAACCATTGCGAGTTCTGCTTCATTCGCGGGCTGCCGGGCGGTCTACGGCCAAGCCTGTACATCTTCGACGACGACTACCGGTACTCATTCCTGTGGGGCAATTTCCTCACGCTGACAAACCTCGACGAGGCTGACTGGGCGCGAATTGGCTATCAGCGCCTCTCGCCGTTGAACGTTTCCGTGCATGCCACGAATCCAGACGTTCGGCGGATGCTGCTGAATAATCGCCATTCGCCGGCGATCCTTCCGCAACTGGAACGCCTTGCCGCGATGGGGATCGAAGTCAACGCGCAGATCGTGTTGTGCGCCGGACTGAACGACGGCGAGGTGCTCGAACGTTCGATCCAGGAACTGTCGAGTCTGCATCCGTCGGTCCGCACGCTTTCGGTGGTGCCAGTTGGCCTCACGCGGTACTCGCGAGTGCGCAATATCCGCCGCCCCGCGCCGGCCGAGGCCGCCACGGCCTTGCAACAGGTGGAGTCCTGGCAGGAGGTACTGCGCCCGAGGATAGGGGTCGGTTTCGTGTACGGGAGTGACGAGCTGTACCTGCTTGCGGGCCGCAAGGACGTGCCATCAGCAGAGGGGTACGACGGCTTTCCCGTGCTCTCCAACGGCGTTGGCCTGCTGCGTAGCATGCTCGACCAGTGGCATGAGCTGCTGGCGAGGCAGCGCAACAGTCGACCCCCGCGCAAGACGGTGTGGCTTACAGGCGGACTTGCCGCGCCAGCGCTGGAGCGAATGGCTGAGGCGTGGTACGCGCGCAACGGCTGGCGTCCTCAGGTGTGCGTGGTCCCGAACACGTTCTTCGGCGGCGAAGTCACGGTCTCGGGTCTGCTGACCGGCGCCGACCTCATCGCTGCGTTGCAAACGCTAGAGGCTGACGTGGAGGACATCGTGCTACCGCGCGGGGCCTTTGGCTTCGACGGTCACTGCACGCTGGATGGTGTTGCGGCGGAGGCGGTCGGCGCGGCGCATCCGGGCAGAGTTCATCTCGCAGCAACGCCGCGCGAGCTGCTGGCGATTTTCAGTGCGAGCTCGGAGGGCTGAGATCGTCCGAGAGGGCGTGCAAACGGGCCGTTGCCTCCAGGCTGCGCCCCAATGCAGCAGCAATTCGGGCCTGGTCACCGTCGTCGTACGCCTGTGAGAGGTCGATTGCCGACTGCGTTAGTGCCTGCAACGCGTCCTGGTCTGCATGGAGTCCATCGCGCAGAGCTGGCGGAAGGTCCAGTGCACCAACCTGGTTCGCGGCGTCCTGGTAGCCCGTAAGGATCTGCTCCAGACGCCGCTGCAACTCGGCGCGGTCGATTTGACCGCTCTGGTAGGCCGCCACGAGCAGTCCCTCTTCGGCGATGGTGCGCTGAATTTGCGCGTCGATCGGGCGCAAGTCAGCGACGAGTTGTTGGTGTTGGAGCATCGCCGCGTCGACGACCGGCGCCGGCGCCTGCTCGGGCCTCGTGATGTCGCCAACGGCGACCAGATATCCAACTCCACTGGCAACAGCGATTGTGGCTACCACGAGTGCAGGCGACAGCTGGTGCGATCTGCCAGAACGAAGCCGCCTCGAGCGCAGCCGCAGGTCTGCATGCCCCAGCGCGACAGCACTGGTCATTACATGTCCCCTCGGTTTGTCAGTTGCTCAGAGGAAGGCGCCTTACTCTCTGTCGATCGTAGCAGCGGTCGAACAGGCGTTCAATGCGAATGCCGGTAATACGTCAACTATGCCGGGGTGCTTGCGCCGCGCAGGACTAGGTCGCCAAACGGCTCGGGTTGCTCGATGTGGATGAGCCCGCGGCGGAAGAGCTCGAGGATCGCCAGAAATGCAGCGATGACCTCGTCGACCGTGCGGCCGGCCATGGCGCGGAAAGAGACGGCGCTGGACGAACGCAAGGCGTCCAGGATGCGCGCGCGACATTCGTCAACACTCGCGCGGCTGATTCCAGGCAATTCGATCTGCGTTTCGTGAGGCTCCAGCGCGAAGCGCTTCCAGATGGCAAGGAGTGCTTCGGGTTTCAAGGGGGCCAACGGCGCGGGGGCGGTCGAAAGAGACGGTTCGCGCAATGTGGGGTAGAGGCGTTCGCCACGCTGTTCGAGCTCGCGCAGCATTTCGGCAGCGGCGCGGAACACGCGGTAGGTGACCAGTCGCTCGGCGAGATCGGAGGCGACCTCTTCGACTTCGGGATCGTGCTCCTCTGTGAGCAGCAGCGCGCGCGACTTCAACAGCAACAGCTTGCCGCCGATCACCAGGAAATCCGCGAGCAGTTCGTGATCCAGGGACGGCTGGGCGTGCACCTGAGCGAGGTACTGATCGGCGACTTGCGCCAGGCTGACGGACGTGATGGGCAGCCGGCGTTGCTCGATGAGCATGAGCAAAAGCTCCAGCGGCCCATCGAAGGTTTCCAGGTGCAGCTCGAGCTGCAAGCCTGTTTTAGGTCGTGACGGGGCTGAGGCCACCGGCTTTCATCTCGCGGAGGTATTGTTGCGCAGCGGCGACCGGAGCGTCGGATCGTTCGATGAGGTCCACCAGCGCGCTGGCCACGATTGCGCCGGAGGCGCCCAGGTGCGCTACCCGCTGCACGTGCTCGGGACTCGAAATGCCGAAGCCCACCACCAGCGGCGCGGACGTCTCGGCGTGCACGCGTTCGAGGAACTCGCCGAGCGATGCGGCCACGTCCTGGCGTGCGCCTGTGACGCCGACCAGGGCGACGCAGTAGATGAATACGGGCTCCAGCGCGCCCACCGCACGAATGCGTTCGCGCGTGGAGGTTGGCGCCAGGAGTGGCGCTAGCCCGAGTCCGTTGGCGCGCAGGGCGGCGTTCAGCTCGCCAACCTCTTCGGCAGGCACGTCCGGAACGATGACCGCGTCAGCCTGCGCTTCGGCCAGCTCTTGCGCGATGCGCCGATCGCCCCGCTGACGCAGCGGGTTGTAGTAGGACATGAGCGCAAGCGGCGTCTCGGGCGAGCGTTGGCGAACGGCTCGTACCAGGTCCAACGCGCTGTCCAGGTTGGCGCCGCCGGCCAACGCACGTGAGTTGACACGCTGCATGGTGGCACCGTCCGCCAGTGGATCGGAGAACGGAACGGCGATCTCGAAGCCGTCTGCGCCGGCTGAAAGTGCTGCCTCGGCCAGGGCGTGGCTGGTGGACACGTCAGGGAAGCCGGCCATGAGGTAGGGAAACAGGCCGCACGCGTGCTCTCGACCCAGGCGTGCGAAGGCACGCGTGAAGCGATTCACGCCAGGTACTCCTCGTGACCCGAGGCGGTCGCGACGGTCTGGATGTCTTTGTCGCCACGACCTGAAAGCGTGACGAGGGTGACGCCGGGATGTGGGTTGGCGCGCACCCAGGCTAGCGCGTGCGCGGGCTCGAGGGCAGGCATAATGCCCTCGCTGCGGGTGAGCCCAAAGAATGCCTCTAGGGCTTCTGCATCACTGACGGACACGTACCTGACCCGACCGCGGTCCTTGAGATAGGCGTGCTCAGGGCCAACGCCTGGGTAGTCCAGACCGGCTGAAACGCTGTGCGTTTCGGCAATCTGGCCCGCCGAGTCCTGCAGCACGTAGGAGTGGGCGCCGTGCAGGATCCCGGGGCGACCTGTCGAGAGGGTGGCGGCGTTGTCGCCCAGACCCAGGCCACGGCCGCCGGCTTCGACACCGATCAACTCAACTGCGGCGTCGTCGACGAAGCAGGTAAACGAGCCGATTGCGTTCGAGCCGCCGCCGACACACGCGATGACGCGGTCGGGCAGGCGGCCGATAACTTCCAGTGACTGTGCGCGGGCTTCGCGGCTGATGACCGCCTGAAAGGTTCGTCCGATCTCCGGATAGGGGTACGGACCTACCACTGATCCGATCAGGTAGTACGTGGACTCGATGTTGGTGACCCAATCGCGAAAAGCCTCACTAATTGCGTCCTTGAGGGTGCGCGTACCGGCGGTTACCGCGCGCACTTCGGCGCCGAGCAGGCGCATGCGATAGACGTTGATCGCCTGGCGGCGCATGTCCTCTTCGCCCATGTAGACGATGGACTGAAGGCCGAGCATGGCGCAGACGGTTGCCGTGGCGACGCCGTGCTGGCCGGCGCCAGTCTCGGCAATGATGCGGCGTTTGCCCATGCGTTGGGCTAGCAGCCCCTGGCCGATAGCGTTGTTGATCTTGTGGGCGCCGGTGTGGGCGAGGTCTTCGCGCTTGAGCCAGACTGGCCCGCCTCCGACCTGTTCGGCGAAGCGTGCAGCTTCATACAACGGGGTTGGCCTGCCCACATACGTCTTCATGAGGCGCTGGAGCTCGGTGTGGAAGGCGGAGTCGGCCAACGCCGCGCGGAAGCCGAGGTCCAATTCCTCGAGGGCAGGCATGATCGTCTCAGGGACGTACTGACCGCCGTATGGTCCGAATCGACCGCGAGCGGGTTTGGCTGGCGCGCTAGTGGTTTGAGAAGCTTTAGCCGTTGTCATGGCTGCGTACCGCCTCCAGAAAGGCTCGGATGAGAAGTGGGTCTTTGCCGCCACTGGGGTATTCGACGCCACTGCTGACGTCCACGCCGTACGGCGCGAGCGCTGTCAGTGCCGTGCACACGTTGTCGGGGCGCAGACCACCCGCGACCAGGCACCTGGGTCCGATGCTGCGAAGTGCGTCCCACTGGAACGTCACGCCCGTCCCACCGGGGAGCGAGTCGACGTGTGTATCCAGGAGGTAGCGCTCGGCGCCGAACGCGTTGCTCTGCACCGCGTCGGCGGCGGCATGCTCCTGGCCGGCTCGAACGTGTAGCGCCTTGAAGGTCGGTCGTGGCATGCCCGCAACCACCTCAGGCGACTCTTTGCCGGAAAGCTGCACGTAATCCAGACCGCAGAGATCGGCGACCTCACGAACCTCGCGCGGCTCTGGGTCGACGAACACGCCTACGGCTGACCAGTCGAGGGACTCGGTCCGGAGGGATGCGATGATCCGTGCGGCATCGGCAGGTGCGATGTACCGCTTGCCCGGTCGCCAGAAGATGAAGCCAAGGAAGTTCGCACCCGCTTGTAAGGCAACGCGCGCCTCTGGAAGCGAACGCAGGCCGCAGATCTTGACCTGCGTCATGCGCGCACGCCGCTTGGCGCACCCGCCGCCACGAGTTCAGCCAGTGTCGCGCCGGGGTCAGTGGCGCGCAGCAGCGACTCACCAATCAGCACGGCGTCGACGCCGGCGTCGGCGAGGATGCGGATTTGCTCAGGCGTCGAGACGCCGCTTTCGGCCACGAAGACGTGGTCGGCTGGCACCAGGCGCCTCAGACGAGGTGCCAGGGTCACGTCGGTGGTGAGCGTGTCGAGATCGCGATTGTTCACGCCGATGATCTCGGCACCAGCGTCCAACGCACGTTCCACCTCATCGGCTGAGTGCGTTTCCACCAGGGCGTCCATGCCCAGCTCACGCGCTAACCGCAAGAAGCTACGCAGGTCAGAGTCGGAGAGGGCGCGGACGATGAGGAGGATTGCATCGGCGCCCAGTGCCCGCGCTTCGCGGATCTGAAACTCCTCGACGACGAAATCCTTCCTCAAAACAGGCAACGTCGTGGCCCCACGCGCTTCGATGAGGTCCGCGTCGGAGCCGCCAAAGTAGCGCGCATCCGTCAGGACCGAGAGCGCGCGAGCCCCACCCTGTGCGTAGAGCCGTGCCACGTCGGCGGGTGCGGCGTCGGCTCGGATCAGTCCACCCGAGGGCGAGCGCCGCTTGAACTCGGCGATCACGCTCACGCCAGGTTGACGTAACACGGAATTGAACGAGCGAAGCACGCGGCGGGCTGCCACCTCCTGGCGTTTGTTCGCCAGGATTTCGTCCAGGATCACACCGTCTCCGCCACGGCCGCCTTGATGCGCTGTGAAGCGGCCGCCACCTGTTCGACTTTTGCTCGTGCCCGGCCGCTGTCCAGTTCTTGCGCGGCGCGCTCGACGCCCGTCTGGATCGACTCCGTCAAGCCGGCCACATACAGCGCCGCGCCGGCGTTGAGCAGCACGACATCTCTGGCGGCACCGGCATCACCCTGCAGTACGGCGTTGGCCATGCGTACGTTCGCTTCGACGGTTCCGCCGCGCACCGCATTCGGAGCTGCACGGGGCAGGCCGAACTGCTCGGGTTCGATCACGTAGGCCGTCAGGTGCCCGTCGCGCACCTCGTGCACCTGCGTTGGGGCCGAAACAGAGATCTCGTCGAGGCCGTCTTCGCTGTGCACCACGACGGCGTGTCGTCCGCCGAGAAGGTCCAGGACGCGGGCGATCGTTTCGCTCATGCCGGGCACTGGGACACCGGTCAGTTGGCGTCGTGCGCCGGCTGGGTTGGTCAGCGGTCCGAGGAAGTTGAACACCGTGCGCACGCCGATCTCGCGCCGCGGTGCGCCAGCGTGGCGCATCGCGGGGTGGTACTGCGGTGCGAACATGAACCCGAAGCCGGTCTCCTCGACGCATCGCGCGACGCCGTCGGGCGGCAGGTCAATGGCGACTCCGATCGCTTCGAGAAAGTCGGCCGCGCCGCACGCGCTAGTGATGCTGCGGTTGCCGTGTTTGGCGACCCGTCCGCCGGCCGAGGCCACGATCAGCGCGCTCATCGTGCTGATGTTGAAGGTGCCCGCGCCGTCGCCGCCGGTGCCGACCACGTCCACCACGTCATCGCCCGCCTCGACGCGAGTCGCGGCCTCGCGCATGACCTCGGCCAGGCCGGCGATCTCTTCAGGTGTCTCGCCCTTCATCCTTAGGGCAACCGCAAATGCACCGATTTGTGCTGGCGTGGCTTCGCCTTCGACCAGTGTGCGCATCGCTCCGCGTGCCTCTTCGCGAGTGAGGTTCTCGCCGAGCACCAACTTGGCTAGCGCCTCTCGGAGGTTCACGCCTGCACCTCCTCACGGCTGCGCCTTTGCGTCCCAGCCGCTGGCGCTTCTGCGGCTAACACCGTGTGAGGATGTGAAGGGTCTTCGTCACCAGACCGGTGTGTCCCTGCGAGGTCATCGTCCCTGGACCCGCATGTCTCCGACGGGTGTTCATCCCTGGACCCGCGTAAACCCGAGGTTTGATCACCAGTCCGGTGTGAACCCGGGGTGTAAGCCCCAGACCTGTGGTCGCCCGAAGGTTGGAGGTTCGAGGTACCTGAGTAGTGTTTGGCACGGACCGAGAGAAAATTGCGCAGGAGCTCCTTGCCGTACTCGGTGAGAATGGACTCCGGGTGAAACTGCACCCCGTAGACAGGAAACTCGCGATGGCGAATTGCCATGATGACGCCGCTGTCGCTTCGGGCCGTGACCTCGAGCGTGTCGGGTATTGCCTCGGGCGCGGCGCACAGCGAGTGGTAGCGAATCGCCGAAAACTTCGGTGGCAGCCCGTCGAAGAGGCCGCTTCCGTCGTGCAAGATGCGAGAGGCCTTGCCGTGCATCAGCTCGGGTGCCCGCGTCACGACCCCGCCGTAGGCCTCCGTGATCGCCTGATGGCCCAAGCACACGCCAAGAACCGGGGTCGTGGCGCCAAGAGCGCGCACAAGCTCCACGCTTATACCCGCGTCGCGAGGGACACCCGGACCGGGAGAGATCACGATGAACTCGGGCAAAAGCGCGCGAACTTCGTCAACGGTGATTGCGTCGTTGCGTACGACGGTGACCGATGCGCCGAGCTCGCATAGGTACTGATAGAGGTTGTAGGTGAAGCTGTCGTAGTTATCGATCAGCAGCACCCGCGGGGACGTCATGCAACAACCTCCAGCTTCTTGGGAGCAGCGCGGCCTTCCATGCGTTCGGCCTCGGCGACGGCCGCCAGCACGGCGTTCGCCTTGTTGAGAGTTTCCTGGTACTCCGTTGGTGGATCCGAGTCCGCGACGATGCCCGCGCCAACCTGAATGTGGGCGACGCCGTCTTTCAGTACCAGTGTCCGAATGGTGATCGCGGTTTCGAGGTCGCCGTCGCGATTGAAGAAGCCGATGGCTCCGCCGTAGGGACCGCGCTGATCGGCTTCGAGCTCGGCGATGATCTCCATAGCGCGGATCTTCGGGGCGCCGCTAAGGGTGCCAGCAGGAAAACACGCCCGCAATGCGTCGATCGCTCGTAAACCTGGTCGCAGCTGGCCGACCACGTCCGAGACGATGTGCATCACGTGCGAGTAGCGCTCGATTTCCATCAGCCGCGGCACGCGCACCGTCCCTGGCTGGGCCACCCGACCGACGTCATTGCGGCCGAGGTCAACCAACATGATGTGCTCGGCACGTTCCTTTTCGTCCGAGAGCAGGTGCTCGGCCAGGGCTTCGTCCTCTTCGGTTGTGTCGCCCCGCGGCATCGTCCCCGCGATCGGCCGCAGGGTGACCTGTCCGTCTTCCACCAGCACCAGGAGCTCTGGTGAAGCACCCACGATCTGGTACTCGCCGAAATTCAGGAAGTACATGTAGGGGCTCGGGTTGATGGACCGCAGTGCTCGATAGAGACTCACCGGGCTTGCGCCCGTGCGGACCGAGAGCCGTTGCGATGGGACGATCTGAAAGCACTCGCCGGCAGCGATGGCTTCCTTCGCCTGACGCACCATACCCTCGAACTCGGGCTGCGAGGTGTTGCTAACGATGCCGTCGGGTCGCCGCGCACGGCTTGGCGCATCCTCGAGACCGGCGGTGTGAGGTGAGCCGCTGCGCAACCGCTCCAACAGGTCATCAAGGCGTTCGCAGCCGCGCCGGTAATCGGTGGGCAGATCTTCCGTGAGGGGTACGTAGGTGACTGCTTTGATGGTGCGGCGCAGATGGTCGAAGACCAGCAGTGTGTCGACCATCATCAGGTGGCCGAGTGGCAAGCCAAGCGGGTCGTTGGCAGCCAGTGGAATGCGCGGCTCGAATTTGCGCGCCAGCTCATACGCGAGGTAGCCGACGGCGCCGCCACCAAATCGCGGCAGCCCGGGCAGCCGGGCCACGCCTTCGCGGGCGACCATCCGATCGATCAGGTCGAGCGGATCGGTGTAGGCCATATCCGCCGAGCCTTCGCTGCCGACATAGGTGGCGTGGTCCTCGTAAATGGCCAGCGACCGCTCCAGCCCGGCGGCCACGAAGGAGTAGCGGGCCACGAACTCGCCGCCTTCTACGCTTTCGAGCAGGAAGCTGCCGGGCCCTGCGCCCAACTTGAGCAGTGCCGACACGGGCGTCTCAACGTCTGCCAGCACCTCCCGGTAAATCGGCGCGTAGCGGGCGGTCGCAGCCATGCGGCCGAGCTCGACGAGACTCGGAAAGACCCGCTGTTCGTTCACGCACCCACCTCCTGCACCCGTTGGCGCGCGCGCGGGAAGTAGTTGAGGCCCATAGCTTCGCGCGTGAGCTCCAGGGTTTCGCGGGCTTCGAGGCGGGCACGGCGGCTACCTTCGGCGATGATGTCCTCGAGCAGCCCGGGCTGGCGTTCGTACTCGGCGCGCCGCTCGCGTATAGGGTCAAGGAACGCGTTGAGCGCGGCGACGAGCTTCTGCTTCACCTCGACGTCGCCGACCTTGCCTTTGGTGTAGCGCGACTTGAGGTCCTGTACTTCGTCGAGGTTCGGGTTGAACGCGTCGTGGTACACGAACACCGGATTGCCTTTGATGTGGCCCGGGTCCGTTGCCCGCAATCGGGTTGGGTCCGTGTACATAGCCATGACCTTCCGCCGCACCGACTCCGCGTCGTCGGACAGCATGATCGTGTTGCCGATGGACTTGCTCATCTTGGGCTTGCCGTCGGTCCCGGGCAGCACCGGAAATCGCCCGGACAGGCCCTCTGGCTCTGGAAAAACCTCGCCGTACAGCTGGTTGAATCGCCGCGCAATCTCGCGCGTGAGCTCGATGTGCGACATCTGGTCCTTGCCGACCGGGACCACTTCGCCACGCACCATGAGGATGTCGGCGGCCTGCAGCACGGGGTAGTTGAGCAACCCCAGCGATGCGCTCTCGAGCTTCAGGTCGCGCACCTGCTCTTTCAGAGTTGGAATGCGCTGGGCGCGCGGCACGCTCACCAGCATCGTGAACAGCAGCAACAGCTCGGAGACCTCGGGGATCAGCGACTGAACATAGAGCGTGCTCTTGGACGGATCGATGCCGACGGCCAGGAAATCGAGCAGGCCTTCGCGGATGTCGTCGCCGATTAACCGTGCCGTCTCGTAGCCCGTGGTCAGTGAATGAAGGTCCGCGATCAGGAAGAAACACTCGTACTCGCCGCTGTTCAGCAGCTCGAGGTCCTTCTCGAACGTGCCCACGTAGTTCCCCAGGTGGAACTTGCCGGTCGGCCGCAGACCGGTGAGGAGCCGCTTCTTGGTGGTCACCTTGCCGTTGGTACGTTGAGCGTTCATGCCCTTATTTCCTCGCAATAGAAAAGCCTCTCGCCCGACTAAAGGGACGAGAGGCTCTCGTGGTGCCACCCTTGTTCGCCGCCAAAAATGGCGACCTTCATTTCAGGCGCGGTCTCAACTGAGGCGTACGCCCTGAGCTCTGCTAACGGTGCTCTTTCCGGCCCAGCCTACCTGCCCGTCAGGGCGCTCGGTGGGCAACTCGCAGGTCCATTCCGCGTCTGGCCAATCACCGGCTCACACCTTGCCCGGCTCTCTGAGAAAGGCCTCGAAGAGGCGCGTACTCTTCCTGGTCCCAGTCTTTGGCTGTTGGACGCGACTATAGGCCTCGGCGCGTCGGGCGTCAACCGCCCAATTCGAATTGGCGCACCGGCGTGTAGGTAGGCCCGCGCGGACTCAGCTTGCTCTGCATGAGCGTAAGCTGCTCCAGCTTGAACGCCGTGTGGTCCACGTGCGGTGGCCAGCCGGCCGGTGCGCCACCCTGTGCCGATTCGCGACGCCGCGCCAGTGTAAGGTGCGCCCGGAAGGGTCGCTCCTCCACGGCAAAGGCATGCTCGCGCAGTCCTTGCGTCACGTGGCGCTGCAGGGCCATGAGCGTTTCGCCGACAACGCCCACCCACAACACACCGGGAGCGCGCCTGGTGCCGAAATGGCCAGCGTCGCCCAGATGCAGGACGCCGCGATTTGTGGCGCTGGCCGCATCGGCACCAATGCGTTCGAGCGCTGGCAGGCGCTCTTCGGGCTGTTCGCCAAGGAACGCCAGCGTGACGTGCATCAGCGCCGGATCGACCCAGCGGTAGTCGCGCTCGTCGCTGCCAGGGCGCAGCCGCCCCAATTGCGTGCGCACCTCAGACGGTAATTCCACCGCGAAGAAAAGTCTCACCTCAGACCGCAGAAACGTCTACCGGGTCCGAGGCTGGAACCTCCTATGGCACATGAACACGTCGCCTCAGGGTGTGGTGAGCGACCACTGTTCAATGTTCCATGTCTCGCCCGCGGGTCCTGGCGTTGGGCGAAAGCCACCCAGGCTGGTGCTCGTCGCGGTGGTGATCGGTCGCAGCAGCAGCGGCAGGACCGGCAGGTCGGCTTGCCAGATGCTCTGGGCCTCTTTCAACGCGACGCGTCGAAAGCTCGGGTCGAGGCTCGCCTGCAACTGGTGCAGCAGAACGTCGTTGCGCGGGTTCTTGTAATCACCGTAGTTGCCGCCGAGGTACCCATTGGTCCGCGACGGAACGTTCGAGGACGACAGGCTGTAGAGCGCATCATCGCCTGGATCGTAGGAGCTCACCCAGGCGAACTCCGCGATATCGAACTGGCGCGCCACGAGGGACTGGTTCACGCTTCCCGAGGTGTCGAAAAACTGCGAGGCGGCGATCGTCTCCGGGTTCACCTCGATACCTGACTGCCCCAGCTGCTGCTTGATCTCGCTCATCAACGCTGTGCGGAACGTGGCTGGTGGCGCCCAGAACTTGAAACTCAGTCGCTGCCCAGCCTTGGCCCGAATGCCATCGCCGCCGCGCGACCAACCAGACGCATCCAGCAGTTGGTTGGCCTTCGTGGAGTTGGGCGCGTACCCCGAGAGCGAGGGATCGAAGGCCCAGGACCATGTTGGCACCTGGCCGAGCGCGATCACCGCCTTGCCGGCCATGACGTCGTTGTTGAGGGCGTTGCGATCGATCGCGTACGCGATCGCCTGGCGCACGTTGGGATCAGCCAGGATCGCGTTGTCGAGGTTGAAGGTCAGTTCTTCCCAGGCGCTGCCGGGCGTGTAGTGGGCCTGAACGCCCGCCAACGTATCGAGTACCGGCCCGTCACTGGCATCCAGTGAATCCGAAGCAACCAGTTGAATCTGGCCCGCGCTGAGCGCGGTGAGGCTGTCGTTTTTATCCGGCATGATGCGGAAAACCACACTGTCCACGGCCGGTTGACCAAGTCTCTGGGGGAGTGCGGCCCCACGGGAGGTGAACGTCAGCGCGTTGCCAGGATCCCAACTCGACAGCACGAACGGCCCGGTGCCAATGGGGTTCCTGGCAAAATCCGAGGTTTCCAGCACGCCGACCTGCGCGTTGTGCCGCGGATCGTCGCCGATGATGTCGCGCAATTTGTGGCGCGGGTAGATGGCGGGCGCGTCGTACAGGCCGAACATGTACAGCGGATCGACGACGGGGTCGGTGCCCTGGTCCTTGTACCGGTCGGGGTCCAGCGCGTGCGCCTCATTGGCCGAGAGGTACGTGAACTGGACGGTGTTGTCGTCGATCTTGTCCACGCTCTTGAGCTTGTCCTCGACGGTGGTATCGAACGCCGACTGCGGGTTCATCATCAGTTGCCACGTGTAGATCACATCGTCCGCCGTGAACGGCTCGCCATCGCTCCAGGTCACGCCCTGACGCAACGGCATGGTCACGATCACGCGGCGATCGCCGCCGTCACCGCTGAGGCGCACCAGACCGTTGTCGGGAGACGGAATCGTGGCTGCCAGGACCGGGTACGGGTTCATTTGATCGTCCAGGCCGACGAGCGGATCGAAGACGAGGTTGGCCACGAGCTGACCCTCCTGCGTCGTCGGCGCATAGAACCGATCGGGCTCCTGTGCCAGCGCCACCGTGATCGTCCGAGGTGCCGTTTGCGCGTACGAGGGTTCTAAGAAGCCACCTGGCAGCGCCAGGAGTACGGCGGCCAGCACCAGGACGAATCGCATACGTCGTTGAGGGTACCGGTACCAATGGCTAGGTCCGACTGGCGCTTGGTCCCTTCGAAGATTCCAGGGATCGGCGCAGACTGCGTTCATGCAGCGAAGCCTGTTGCGCAGCACTGTCAACGCGGTTTTGCCAAGCCTCCGAGTGATCGCCCTCGTGTACACGGGATTGAGCGGCATCGCGGCCCTGGTCGTGGTCATCACGGCGGCGGTTGCGCCCAAGGCGCCGATCGTGCAACAGGTGAGCGAGCCAGCCCGCCAGGCAGTGACCACGCTCGTTCAGCCCACCAGCGACATGATCACCAGCTTGATGCCAGCGCCCGCGGCTGTTGCGCCCGCTCCGCCAATTACGCGGCGAGCCGCGCCGACGCCCGCACCGTTTGTGGACACGACCGCGCTGGACGTCACCATCGACGCGGCTCCTGCGCCCGATGTCGCACCTGCTCCAGTTTTTCGCCGAGCTGTGATGGCGCCGCCGCCGACTGAGGCTGCTTCCGAAGCCTCGGTTGCCGATGACGCTTCGTCGGATGACGAGTCTGTTGACGAGCCCACGCCGGCCAGCGAGGTCGTCGCGCCACAGGTGGTCGAGGCACCGGCAGTGCAGACCGAGGCGAGCGTTGAGCCGCCCAAGCCGTTGCCGACCGTGGTGCCAACGCCGATGCCCGACACGCCGCAGCAGGCCAAGGCGCGCATGGACGCGGCTAACCAGGCTGCGATCGATGCGCAGAAAGCGGCGGCGGCCAAGGCCAAGGCGGATGCCGATATCGCCAACCAGGCGGCTATCGATGCCCAGAAGACCGCCACTACCGTGCCCGCGATGGCTGACTCGGCACTGGTGTTGCCGAACGCCACGAGCAAGCCGCTGACTGCCACCAGCGCACGGGAAGCAGCCGCGAAAGCAAAAGCTGCCGCGGACGCCGCGAATCAGGCCGCGATCGAGGCCGCCAAAGCCACTGCCAAGCGCTAGCCGCGTTAGCGGGTATTCTGCGGGTCTAACGCGTCCCTCAATCCGTCGCCCAGGAAGTTGAAGGCAAGCATCGTCAGCGCGATCGCGATAGCGGGAAAGAGGACCAGGTGTGGCGCTGAGAAGATCGCCTCATTACCCTGCTGCACCATGGTGCCCCAACTCGCCTGTGGCGGCCGCACACCGAGGCCAATGAAACTCAAAACGGCTTCGGTGAAGATCGCCTGCGGAATCCCGTAGGTAAGTCGCACTATGACTGGGCCCGCGGAATTCGGCAGCAAGTGTTGCAGCAAGAGTCGCGGTGTGGAGGCGCCTAACGAGCGCGCGGCGAGCACGAAATCGCGTTCGCGCAAGGTCAAGAGCTGGCCTCGAACAAGGCGCGCCAGGTCCGTCCAATTGACGAGTCCAATCGCCAGAAAGATATTCGTCAAGCTGGCGCCAAGGGCGGTGGTGATAATGATGACGAACAAGAGGTCCGGAAACGCGTAAAAGACGTCGGTGAATCGCATCAACCAGTTGTCGATCCGCCCTCCGAAATACCCAGCCAGGCCACCGATGGTCAGTCCAATCACCAGGATGATGGCCTGAGCGAACACCGCGACCGAGAGCGACAGGCGCGCGCCATGTACCAGACGGCTGAGCACGTCACGCCCCACCTGGTCGTTGCCGAGCAGATGTTGGGCGGTCGGCCGCGCATACGAGCTGTTGGGGAACTGATAGGCCGGGTCGGGCAGCGGCAGCACATCGGCCAGCAGCGCGACAAGAATGACGAAGCCGATCAGGATCATCCCGGCAACTGCCAACCGGTTGCGAAGGAGACGCCGCCAGGCGTCCCGCCACAAGCCACGTGAGCTCCGCGCGGGCGCGTAGACCGCAGGCTCAACTGCCAGGCGGCCCGAGGCCAGCGTGGATGTTGAGGTCGGCGCGGCCGTGGTCGACATAAGACTAGCGGTACGTGATGCGCGGGTCGATGAACCCGTACAGCACATCCACGATCAGGTTCAGCAACGCGATCACGAACGCGTAGAGCAGAGTGGTGCCCATGATCAGCGAGTAATCGCGCTGTGTGATGCCCTGGACCAGCAGACGACCGATGCCAGGAATCGAGAAGATCGTTTCGACGATCAGCGATCCGACCAGGAGCACCGCCAGGATCGGTCCGAGCACGGTGACAATGGGGATGAGCGCGTTTTTCAACAGGTGTCGCTGCACCACGAGGGCTTCGCGCATGCCTTTGGCGCGAGCGGTGCGCATGAAGTCCTGGCGGTTCACGTCGAGCACGCTCGCGCGAGTGATCCGTGTGAGCAGCGCAGCCTGGTTCAGGCCAAGCGTAAGCACGGGCAGCACATACTGTGCGGGCTTCCCCCAGCCGCTGGTCGGCACGGCGTGGAGATCGAGCGCGAAGACGATGATCAACACGAACCCGAGCACGAACGAGGGCACGCTGGCGAAGATCGTCCCGAACCCCAGCGCCGTGTAGTCGAGCGGTGTGTTCTGCCGTGTTGCCGCGAGGATGCCCAGCGGCACGCCCACGATCACGGCGAGCGTGGCCGCGAGGCCGCCGAGCGAAGCCGTTGTCGGCAAGCCCTCGAGGATGATGCTGGTGACGCTGCGGTCCTGGTAGGTGTAGGAGGGGCCGAGGTCGCCATGCAGGACGCCGTTCATATAGAGCAGGTACTGCTGCCAGATAGGCTTGTCCAGGTTGTACTTCGCGTTCAAGTTCGCCTGGACGGTAGCGGAAACGGGCTTGTCTTTATCCCACGGGCCGCCCGGGGTGACGTGCATCAGCGTGAACGTGATCAACGACACGAACAGCAGTACCGGTACCAGCCACAAGATGCGGCGAACGATGAAGCGAATCACGCGCCACGACTAGTGAGGCAGGATCTGCACTTTGTCGAGAAACAGACTGCCCGGATAATCGTCGAGGGGCGTGAGCACCAGGGATGCGCCATCAGTTGACTGTATCCACGGCTTGATCAGCACCAGTCGACCACGCACGAAGAGTGGCGCAACCGGCACATCTTGCAGTAGCAAGGTTTGGGCCTGCGCATACAGCGGCAGCCGATCGGCCAAACTCGTGGCCATATCCGCCCGGGCCAGGATCTGATCAAAGCCAGCGTTGCAGTACCCGACCGTGTTGTACGGCGCTGTACAGCCAAAAGCAGTGTTGAACCAGTCGCGTGGGTCGGGATAGTCCGCGTTCCAGCCGCCGAAGGCGAGGTCGTAGTCTCCGCTGGTAAGCGCCTGCTGATATGCGTCCTGCGTTAGCCCACTCAACTGGACATCCAACCCGAGATTGGAGCGCCACTGCGCCTGCAAGTACTCCGCGCGACGGCGATCCGCGGGTGTCTCTGGAAAGGCGTACGCCAGCGGATCAGGGGGTGGGTCAGCCTGTGCAAGCAGCGCGCGTGCGCCGGCCGGGTCGAAGCCGAGCTCATGGCCAAGGCCGTCCTGGAAGCCAGGCATGCCTGGTGGAATCAGGCTCGTCGTCGGCACGCTTACGCCCGCGGCAAGATCCCGCACCAGGGCGACACGGTCAATGGCCTTGGAGAGCGCACGCCTGAGGAGGACATTACTGAGCCCCGCATGGGCGACATTCATCTGCAGCCAGAAGGTCGTGAGCGTGCTGTACTGGCGCGACTCGGCAGCGAGGGAGGGGTCGTTCAGAACGTGGTTGATTTCGGCATCGGGCACCAGCGCCCAACCGCGCTGGTTTTGTCCGTACGCCACGTAGTCCGCGTCGGCGTCCGTATTCA
The DNA here is from genome assembly GCA_019239775.1 of Chloroflexota bacterium. Lineage (GTDB taxonomy): Bacteria > Chloroflexota > UBA6077 > UBA6077 > CF-72 > CF-72. Next base: position 768 of record JAFAZN010000137.1, on the reverse strand, counting down.
TCAGCACCGTGATCTTCGTCAACACAGGCTTCGGCCACCCGAGGTGCGCGGTGTACTGCGGATTCGGCACCAGTGTGAGGTGGTCCTGGTGAAGCCACTCAGTCAGCTGGAATGGGCCATTTCCCACCAAGGTATCCGGGTTTGTGGCCCAGCCATCCGGATCGTTCGAGACTACGTCCGGCCGAAGTGGGACGGCCATCCAGAGGGCGGCGAGGTCTGGCAGCGCACCGAATGGTTGGCTCACGCGCACCTGAAAGGTCAGGTCGTCAAGTGCAGCGGTAGACGTGATGCCAGCGCTGGCAAAGAGCGGCGCGTAGTCGGCGTGGAGGGCTGGATCGAGCAGGCGATTCCACGAGTAGGCGAACTGCGCGGCTGTAACAGCCTGGCCGTCGCTCCAGCGGCCGTCTCGCCTGAGATGGAAGGTATAGGTGAGGCCATCGCTGGAAACTTCGTAACTCTCGGCCGCGGCAGGCTGCGGCACGAGGTTGGCGTCGAAGCGCAAAAGGGGTTCGAAGACCTGGCGGATGACCGCGCCGGCCGCCGCATTCGCGAGGCTCGCGCGATTGGGATCCAATGTGTCGGGCTCACCCTCCGTGAGGAAGTTGACCGTTACCTCCTGAGGCGGGGCCGTTTGGGCCAATGAACGTGCTGGCGCGCTGACGACAAAGGCCAGCAGCGCTCCAAGCACCAGTACGCACCTCCCAACGGGTCTATTCACCTCCGTGCGAATTACCTGTTGCGAAGCCAGGGATCCAGCGCGTCGCGCAG
>JAFAZN010000472.1 GCA_019239775.1 Chloroflexota bacterium | reverse complement strand
GCTGGCGCGGCGGAAGCACCTGCACGGCGGCAAGGAACGCAAGCTGCACACTCTCGTGTAGGTCGTACGCGGCAGCCGGGCTAGGGCCCGCTGCCGCGAGTTCCTCGAGCAGCACATCCGGATACGGTGACAATGGACCCGCAGGCTCGAGCGTGTGCGGAATCTGTTCAACTGCGCTGGCGACGGCGCGCTCGACCGGTCGTCGCCGCGACCGCTCGCTCAGGCACACGTTTGTGGCGATCCGATACAGCCAACTTCGGAAGGAACTGCGACCCTCGAACGACTGCTGATGGCGCCATGCCCTCAGAAAGGTCTCTTGCACAGCGTCCTCCGCGTCGTGGTACGAGCCGAGCATGCGGTAGCGGTGCACGTGCAACTCCCTCCGACATAGCTCGGCGAGCCGTCGAAAGCCATCCTCGTCGGCCGTGCGGACGAACGCAAGTTCGTTATCAACGGGCGCGTTCACGCCGCCTCTGCGCAGCTTGGCTCGTACGTAAGCTTGACGATACCGTCGACCGAGATCAGCGTGTACTCGATGAGCTTGCGGCGCGTCATCGCGGGGGGTCTCCGGGTCGTCCCTGGCCGGTTTCGAGAAACTCCTTAAGGCTGATGAGATACCAGGCCCAGTTGAACGTGACCTCGCCGAACGATCCCGCGGCGGACCTGTAGTTGTGATGGGCAAAACGCAGACGCGTACCGTTTTCGACAGGCGTCAGATCCCAGCTGACGGTGGTTCCGGCCCACTCTGGCGCGCCCTGCACGACGGACCACTCCAGGTTGCGCCCGGGCCCAGCGCGGTGATCTGCATCCGAGTGACGTACTGGCCGCCTCTGAATCGGAACTCGGCAACCGAGCCGACTCTGGGTTGGGCGGTGACGTCCGGCGTCCACCAGCTAGCGAGACCAGCCTGCTCGGTGAGCGCCGCGTACACTTTTCCGGGGCTGCGGCGATGGGTACCTGGAGTATTGCGTCTGGCCCTACGGAATCACGTTCCGCGTGTTATGACTTTGGTCGCCCCCAAACTGAGCGGTATTTGAGCGGGCCTGGGAAACTCGACCTGCGGCAGAAGAACGCGAGCCCAGGCCGGGCAGCTCGAGCAGCAACTGACACAACGCGCAGTCTTGGGAGGCTGCTTGGATCATCGCCGGACGACCGTGCCCGACGCCCAGGCAAGACTCCGACTGCGCGATCGTTCGGCCGTGCTTGCCTGCATTCGCGCCAGCGAGTTGACCGCCTCGACTTATGCCACGAGCTCTTCAGTCGAGGACAATCGCTGGCGATGGGCAGCGAGTTGGCCCGTGCCGGCTACGACCATGCTCGCGGCCGCGGAGGGCGTCCTGCCGATCCGGTGTGCCATCCATCGATGACGGAGTTCTCTTTGCAAGCGCCTAATGAACTGCGTTGGGTCGGTCGCCCTCCACGCTCTAGCAGCGCTTTGGCCGGATCACGTGGAGCTGAGCTGCCGACGGAATGCACCTGGAGTCATACCAGTATGCCGCCGAAAGGTAGCCGTGAAGTGGCTCTGGCTCGAAAATCCGACCGCAAGCGCGATGTCCACCAGCGAAAGATCCGCATGACGCAAGAGGTCCTTCGCCCTGTCGATTCGCCGCTTGGTGACATAGCCGTGCGGACCCAGTCGCGTCGACCATTTGAGTAGTCGCGTGAACTGGCTCGCGTCCATTTCGAGCGCAATTGCCATTTCGGTGATGCTCGGTGCGTCTTCGAGTCGGCTTTCGACCAGTTCACGCAACCGGCTGGGCTGGCGTAGTGTCAGGGCCTCGTTGCGCCGGCCGCCACGCGGCGAACGAGGTGCTCGGCCACAGCGTAGCTCAGCGAGTCCAGAAACAGGTTCTCACGCCAAGCGTACAGGACTTCCCCGGCCACGCTTGCCCCCAGTTGGGCCAACGCCGGGTCCTGAGTAGCACCAGCCATCAATTCGACAGCGGGTATGCCCAACAGTTCGTCAGCAGTGGTTGCTAAGACCGGAGGACTGACGTGTAGCACCAGTACGCCGTCCGCGCGAATGTGGAACCCACGCTGGGATGATCAACGTTGCTGGCGGAATGTGCGTACCGTCGCGGGGTATGTACCACGTGAGCTGGGTCTCCACGTGACTATGCGCGGCAACGTCGTCGTCCAGTCCAGGGCCGTCGTCGAAGAACAGCACGGATCCTTGAACAGGCAATGCTCTGCAGGCACTCTCGGCGGCCACGTCGCGATTTTCGCACGAAGCGTGGCGTGGTGGGCTCTACCCAACTATAGGCGCCATCTGGTTTTTACAAAACTGGCCTCAAGTTTGATAGACATGCGGAGGTCGCAGGACTCAGCATCGCGTTCTATGACCAGTGGTATTGAGGCGCTATCCACGGCAACCGTCGTGCGCATTTCTCGCGGCACTTTTGATACATCTCAGTTCGCTCAGATCGAGCAGATGAGTCGGCAAACAAGCGAGTACCTGATGCCGGCAATCCGCCCACTCGCCGGGCTGGTAGCGTATTTCGCTGGTGTCTCACCCAGCGGTTCGATGGTCAACGTGAGCCTGTGGGACTCGATGGAGCACGCGGATCAGATGAGTCGGCTACCGGAGATGGTGGTGCGCGCACGCGCCGACTTCGAACCGTTCGGGATGTCGTTTATCCCCATTGTGAATTACCCGATTGGATGGCGTTTGCCATAATGATTTGAAGCGTCTGCCATGCCTGAATTGGATCAGGTCCAGGATTGGATCGACGGGTACATTCGAGCCTGGAACTCAAACGACGCAGACGATATTCGTCGCTTATTTACCAACGATGCCGCCTACTACACGGAGCCATTCAGCGCTCCCTGGCGCGGCCAGGACGCCGTCGTCGCGAGTTGGTTGGCTCGTCAGGACGAACCTGGACAGACAGAGTTCACGTGGTCGCCACTCGTGATCACCGACACGCTTGCCGTCGTTCAAGGCCAAACGACCTACCTCAATCCGACGAGAATTTACAGCAATCTGTGGATCATCCGGCTCGACTCCACCGGTCGTTGCTTCGAATTCACCGAGTGGTGGATGGAGCAGCCCTCTGACACGCGAGCACCGGGTTGACGGGCCGGGCGGGCACGGGCGCACATTTGTGTCGCGGGCCCCGATTTCCGGGGTGCGGCCGATTTCGACCTCGAGCCGATCGTCACCCGTCTCCCAAACTGGACAGAAAGCGTCCCGCGACATCGCAGTAGTCGTCGAACTTTTCGTAGTGTGCCGAATGCGCCGCGTCTTGCATGACGTGGTACAGCGATTGCGGCGCCAGCTCGTGGACGTGGACCCGGACGGGGACGGCCGTCGCGGCCGTATGGTGGGGGCCTGCGGTGCTGTTTTCGCAACGCTCGCGCATTCGACATGAAGTCAGCGGGTGGCTGTCGCGGGCCTGGCTATTCCCACGATGTGTCCTTCGGGGTCCGCAAACAGCGCGAAACTTGGACCGCCAGGCACGTCAATGGGACCGCTGACGCGTGTGCCACCGAGTCGCTCGATGTACTGGAGTGTGGCTTCGAGATCCGCGACTTCGACATAGAACGTCACGCGCGGTTCACCACCTTCCGGTGGAAGGCCTATCCCGCCGTTGATGCCGCGGCTGTCGCCTGGCAGCGCCATCGCGTACCCAGGCGACGCGGGCTTGATGTGCCAGCCGAATGCTTCGCCATAAAACCGCTGCAGCATTTCAGCATCTCGCCCAACGACCTCAAAATGGGTTACCGGGTTGCTCACGCGCGTAGCCCCTCCGCATCTTTCAGAACCGGCCCGCCGAACCGATCAATACTCGCGAACTCTTCCACCGGCTTTCGCTTCAAGCGAGTTGGAAATGGCCTGGCCGGCCGGCCAACGCCCATGTGGGCGACAATCACATACTCATCGGGTACGTTCAGCAGTTGCTTTGCCTCGGCCGCCACTGGGGTCAGCCCGGCGGTGAGCACGGTTCCCAGGCCCTCGGCGCGCAGCGCCAAAACGACACTCTGGACGAACGGGTAGATCGAGGCACCAGGCACGATCGCACTGTCGTCGATCGCCGACACAGTCGTTTTCAGTGCGGCGCGTTCCACCAACACAATCAGTTGTAGCGGCAGCTCGTGCAAGTGCTCGGCGTACCGGTCAGCCGGTCGGGTCCCGTTGCCAGGAAGATGCGCGAAGAGCGGTTGAAAGTTCTCGACCCAGCTCCGCAAGTAGAGATCGCGGACGGACTTTCGCATCACTGGATCGCGAACAACAATCACCCGCCAACCCTGGCGGTTGCCGCCATTCGGCGCGAAACGCGCGTTGTCGAGGACCCGGTAGATGATCTCGTCCGGGACTGCCTCGTTCCGAAACTCACGGGTTGACCCCGCGGTCCGCATTGCATCGATCAGTTCCATGCCTACACGGTAGGCACGCCCGTCGGCAACGGACTTCGGGAGGCGACCCTCAGATTGGCGAGCTGCGACCCCCAAATTGCCTCGGGGCAAGTGCGCCCAGGCGAGTCGCCGCGCGCACCGCCTCGTCGCGCGAAGCCACGTCAAGCTTCAAAAAGATTCCCGCGAGATGCCGCTCAACCGTTTTCTCAGACAGGAACAGACGTTGTCCGATCTCCGCGTTCTTGAGTCCGGCCGCGACCAGTTCGAGCACCTCTTGCTCGCGCGATGTCAGCCCAGCGGGGTTAGCGCTTGTCGACGGTCGGGGGCCGCGTGGCAGCGATCGGACACCGAGCTCGCGCAGTCGCTGGCGGGCTCGAACTCCGGCGGGGGTTGCTCCCAGTTGATCCAGGACCGCGATTGCACGCCGCACCTCGGCGGCGTCATCCGCCCGGATGAGCGTCACCGCCATTTCGTATGGGCACCCGCGGCGCTGCCACCACGCGGCCGCGTCGATTGGTGCGCCGCCGATCGCCAACCGGAATGGCTCGGCTTCAGCTGCCTGTGCGTCCACGCGCAATCCAGCCATGTAATTCCAGAACTCGAGCTCATCGCGCCACCACGGATCGAGTCGGCGGTTCGTAGACTCCGCTGTCCGAGTGATAGCCGAGAGCTTCGGTGCATCTCCACTGAGCCAGGCTGCTTCTGCCTGCACCAGCCACAACATCGGTTCGAGCGGCGGATCGTGCGCAGCAATGTCCTCCGCCAGCCGCACCGCGGCGCCTGCCTCCGCATCGCCTGTGCGCGTTCGCACGCGCGCGAGGACGATGGATGCGACCAACTTCGCCCGCCATGCCGACTCCGCCAGATCCAACACCTGCTGCGCCGCTTGTGCCGCGTCCTGCCATCGACCGGCATCGAGGGAGCGGAGCGCGCGGACGGCTGTCATCAAATTCTCCCAGTATTCCAGCTGGTGGTCGGACGCGTGCTGCCAGCCTTCATCAATGTACCGGTCGACGTTGGCGTAATCCCGATGCACCATCGGAACCAGCGCGAGATAGAACGTAGCGCGAGCGAATGCGTCCTGGAGGTATGGCGTAGTGTGGCTGTGCTGCCGCGCACGTTCCCGCAATTCCTCGAGCTCGTGTTGCGCACCAGCCTCGGCCGCGAGGAGTCGAGACACGCTGGCGGTGATGCGCGCCTCCAGGGCCAGTTCTGGCTCGACAATCGCATCGGCAACCGCGACAGCGCGTTGAGCCCATTGTTGCGCTTCGACGGGCTGGTTCGACATGAACAGCCGGCGGCTCCACGCCTCGTAGGCCATCGCGCGTTCGCGACAGGGTGGAAGCGACTCCACCAACTCGGTTGCGCGTTGCAGCGTCGCTTCGGACTGAGTTCGATCGCCGGATGCGAGGGTTACATACGCTAAATGGATGAGATTTCGCGCTTCACCCGCGTGGTCCGCTTGCTCGCGGCGGAGGTCGGCGGCCAACTGGTGGTCGCGCGCCGCGTCGGCAAAGCGCCGGCTGAGATAATTCTGGACTGCACGTGCCTCCACAAGCTCTGCTCGCAACCGTGGTTGATGCGCGGTCCGCGCCAGTGCTGCACTCAGAAGTTGAGCGGCCTCCCGATGCGCACCCAACGCTGAGGCGCGGTTCGCGGCCCGCGGAGCGAACTCGAGAACGGCGTGGTCGTCGCCTGCCGCTTCGGCGTGACGGGCGGCAATTGCGAAGTCACCCGGACCAGATATCCGTCGCCGGAGCTCCTCAAGAATCGACGTATGGAGTCGCTGCGTTCGCTCAGCCGGCACTGCCTCGGCGATCGCAGCTTGAACCAGGTCGTGTCGAAAACCGACGGATTGGCCTTGCTGCTCGAGGAAACCTGCGCTGATCGCTTCTTGCATGGCCCAGCGGGGTATGCCGTCGGCCTCAATAAGCCGGGCGAGTAACAGTGGATCGATGCGTCCACCGAGCAATGCCGCGACTTCCAGCGCATGCTGTGCCTCCGAGCTACGTCGAGCCACCCGAGCCAACACGGCCTGACTGATGGTTGCTGGCACATGTAGCGCTGGCGCACTCAGCATTTCGTTCACGAAAAATGGATTCCCACCAGTGCGGCGGTACAGCTCCTCAACATTCGCGTGACTGGGCCCCGAGAGCCGCGTGACCGCCGCGCGCGAAAGAGGACGCAGTGCGATGCGGGCGATGCCCGAAGCCGTGACCAGGTTGCCAAGCAGCATCGCGAGGGGTCCGTCGGGCGAGCTCTCGTCCGCGCGAAACGTAGCGATCACCAGGACCCTGAAGCGTTCGATTCGGCGACCGATGTATCCGAGGAACTCGAGACTGGCTTGATCAGCCCAGTGCACATCTTCGAACACGAGAACGATGGGCGCCGTCCGCGACGCAAGAATCGAGGCGATGGCACCAAACAGGTCCGGTCCCGAATGGTTGGCTGCGAGCACTTGCTCGAATGGCGGCCCGAGGTCTAACGCAATGTCTCGCAGCGGTCCGAGCGCTGTTGCGATGGGCAGCGGATCGCACATGCCTGTTGCGACTTGAACACCGATCAACTCTTCGGTGAAGCATCGGACCAGGCTGGTTTTGCCAATACCGGCCTCCCCGCTGACGAAAACCATCTTCCCTCGGCCGGCGGCGACACTGGATATGGCTTCAGCCAGGACGGACAGCTGCTCGTCACGTTCTACGAGGTCGTGTGTTCCGCTCATCTCTGCGCGTTCATCCACCGAGCCAGCGAGCACTTCTCTCCTGCGCATTCCCCTTCCCACGATTTGCGTTCCGCGTAACGCGGCGAGCACCCCCCGAACCGGTGTTGCCCCACCACTCGTTCGCAAACACGGCCTGTACGCCCCGCGGCCAGCTTGCCTCGTACCCGAGCTTCACGATCACCCCAGGTCGTCTCGAACGAGGCTGAAAAGAACCAGATCCCGCCACTTTCCATTCTGAAACTGCGCCC
>JAFAZN010000449.1 GCA_019239775.1 Chloroflexota bacterium | reverse complement strand
GAGCAGCAAGCGCGATTCGGGCATTGTCCAACTCCAACCCGAGTGTGCCCCAGCCCCCGTGCCGCCGTCGCCGCGCCGCCAGTCACAAGGCCATCGCAAACCGCCGCATGAGGAGAGGTCCAGGATCCCCGCTGGGGTGTGAGCCGTGGGGCGGTGGCGAAATCCGGTCGGTTGTCCGAAGCGTAGCGCGATCGGGCGCGCATCCATACAATGTGAGAGTTCAGCACAGAACTCTCGACCAGGAGGTACTCGCACCATGGCCGAAGGCAAGGTCCAACTGGAGATCCAGTACTGCGTTTCTTGAGGCTACTTCTGGCAAGCTGCCGGTCTGGCAGAACAGATAGTGGCTGGTCGTAACCGCGAAGTCGGCGTTACGTTGACTCCCGTCGGGCAGGGCAGATTCGAGGTCTACCTGAACGGCGAACAGGTCTACAACCGAAAGGAACCACCCACCGACACGGTGAAGGATCCGATTGGCGACGTCCGCGGTTCAGTTTCAGTAGCCGAAATGGTTCGGACGAAGTTGATGTCTGCGCTCGAAGCGGCCACAGCCGCTGCCCCAGCCCCAGCTGGAGGAGGCCATTAGCCGCTAGCGAATGACCTGCTCGTTGCCGAGCCAGGTCAAGCGATAGTACGCATCAGCGAAATCCGCCATGAACTGATCCTGATCCCGAGCGTAGAGTTCCACGTAGGGGCGTAGCTCGGGATCATCGATCAGGGCGGTATCGGTGCCCAGTAGGGCACTGCCTTTGAGCTCGACGAGCTGCGTGTAGTAGCTGTTGGAGAATACCCACGGGTCATGCGTGAATGGCTTGCGCTGGGTGAACCCGAGCGTATGCGCGCCTGAAAGCGCGACCAGGTCACGCACGCCGAGGCCCATTCGAGCAAACATACGCTTGAGCATCGTTGCGCCCTCATAGCCGCCAGGCAGGCGATGTGGCGGCGAGGGCTCATCTGCATCTGTCCGCCCCAGGCCGACGCGAATCGCTGGCCCGCCAGTTTTCTCGATTGCCGCGGCGCCACCGATGGCAACCAGGTCTGCCCACGAGACCGTCGGGAACTGTTCTTTCGCCAACGCGAGCAGCTCCATGCACGCCTGACCCCAACCTGTGTTGTCGGCACGCTGGATTTCCTCTTTCAGATGGACCGCACCATGCGCGCCGCCCGTTCGGCTGTGCACGTCATAGGTGCCGGCGTCATGAAAGGCCAGGCGCACGTGCGCGGGCGCGTGCTCGATCGGCATGAGCTCAACCAGAAATGCTCGGATCGCGTCTTCCTGGATCTCGAGTGAATCGTCGCCAGCCACGATGGTGCTGGATTGTAGAGGGCTAAACGCGACTTCAGCTTGTCTTTAACCTTGAGCGCCGCCGGGTGGGCTTGGCCTCCTTGGGATGATCCCACCATGGGTCGGCCGGTGAAGTCGAACGGCCGCGCGTGCGTTGTAAAGCATGGGTTACACCTTCAATCGCTCGCGAAGCAGCGGCCGGACCTCTGCCGCGAAGCGTTGCAGTGACCGTTGGTAGTCCGACGGAGGCTGCCGCCCGAAGCTCACCACCAGGCTATCCGCGCCGGCCTCGACGTACGCGGAAAGCTGCTCGGCGATCGACTCAGAGGAGCCGCTGAATGGACGGCCGTCGGTCGCAACAAAGTCAATTGTTGTGTCGAAACACACGCGAATCGCAGACGGATCGCGTCCGGCTTCAGCGGCTTGCTCGCGGATCCGCGAAATGCACGCGGCAACCTCCGATGGCGGCAAGTCGGCTGGAGGGCGCCCGCCAATCGGCAGCCAGCCATCCCCGTAGCGCGCGACGCGCCGCAGCGCCGGTCCGGTGTGTCCGCCGATCCAGATGGGTGGATGTGGCTTCTGCACCGGATGTGGATGCGCCCCCAGCCGCTCGAATTGATAAAAACGACCCCCAAATCCAGCGACGTCTTCTGTCCAGACGGCGGTCATCACGCGCAGGTGCTCATCGGTCGCGCTGCCACGATGCGTGTACACCTCCTCCGGCAGTCCTAGCGCGAGAAATTCCTCGCGCATCCAGCCGACGCCAATACCCAGGTCTACGCGGCCGTGCGACAGGTTGTCCAGAGTCGCAATCATTTTCGCGGTCAGCAGCGGGTGACGGTACGGCAGGATCAGTACGGCGATGCCAAGTCTGACGCGTTGCGTGACACCGGCCAGGTAGCCCAGCGTGGTGAGTGGCTCCAGGTATGCCTGCGTTGGCGAGGTTGGAAAAGCCCCGTCGACGCTGTAGGGGTACGCGGAGCTGATGCGTTCGGGGATGACCACGTGATCTGAAATCCAGATCGAATCGAAACCAAGCTCTTCGGCGGTCTGCGCCAGCCCACCAAGGGCGGTTGGATCCGCGGCGGCGCCACTGGAAGGCAACGTGCAGCCGACAGGCAGCGACTCGGGCATTGGCCCAGCATACGACCGCCCCGCCCCCGGCGCTTCGCTTAACAAACCGTCGCCGCTGCCGATACTCGAGGCGTGACCACATCGTCACGCCTCGAGCCGGCTGCCCTCGATCTGGTGCTCGATAGGCTTCTGTCGAGCTACCCTGACGCGCCCATCGCCGCCGTCAATCAGACGGGCTTCTTCGTGCCGATGCCCACGAGCGTGCCACTCGCCCAACACCAGGTCATCCAGAACCACGCCACCGCCCTGGAGCTGGTCGTCCCGGAGGACATGTCCATCGTCATCGACACGTGGACGCTGGCTCGGGATACAGGTTCGGCAAAGGGCGCGGTGCGACTCAACAGCCAACCCGACCGCGAGATCAACCTGCACTATATCGACGCTACACATCGACATGGCGTGTACATCGGCCTGCTCGAGATAGCCAGCAGCGAGGACTTGATGGCTGCCTTTGAGGCCGCCACGCCGCTCCGTCCGAAGGTCGCCATGGTGCGCAAGAACGAGATGGCGTTCATTCTGGCGGTCGACGAAGCCACGACTCAGATCCTCGGCTGGACCGCCGACGAGATGGTCGGTCAACGGACGCTTCAGTTCATCGATCCGGAGGATCATCCCCGCGCCATCTCCAACTGGATGGATATGTTGCGCGTACCAAAGTCGCGACGCCGGGTCCGCTTGCGCCACCGACATCAGGATGGCTCCTGGCGCTGGTTCGAGATTACCAATCGCAACCTGTTGAACGACCCGGAGCACAACTGCGTCGTCACGGAAATGGTGGACATCACCGATGAAATGGCCGCTCAGGAGACGCTGCGCTCGCGCGAGCACCTGTTGCGCCGACTCACCGATACGCTGCCGGTTGGCATCTGCCAGGTCGATGCCGCGCGCCGCATCGTGTACTCCAACACGCGCCTCGGAGCGATCGTCGGTCGACCGCGCGCGATGACAATTGACGAGCTATTTGCCCGGCTCCAACCGGAGTATCGTCAACCTCTCGAGAGCGCACTGGACGCCGTGCTGCATGCCGGCACCGATCAAGACCTGGAGGTCGCATTGCGCCGCCGGCAGCGTGATGTACGCCGGTGCACAGTCAGCTTGCGAGCGCTCACCGGCGATGCCGGCACCATCACCGGTGCAATTGTCTGCGTCACGGACATGACGGAGAGTTTCCGCATGCGCGCGGAACTGGAGCACAGGGCAACCTTTGATGTGTTGACGCGCTGCTACAACCGTGCGTCCATCCTCCGCTTACTAGAGAATGCGCTTGCGACGCCGCACGCCGGTTGCGGAACCGCCGTCATTTTCCTGGACCTCGATCGCTTCAAGGACTTGAACGATCGATTGGGGCACGCCGCCGGCGATGCACTCCTGGTGGAGGTTGCCGCGCGCCTCCAACGCGCGGTTCGCGGCGCCGACGTTGTTGGCCGCTTGGGTGGCGACGAATTCCTGATCATTTTGCCGAGCGTGAAGTCTGCCGCGCGCGCACGCCGCATTGCGGAGCGCGTCGCGACCACGCTCGGGGCGGTACCGATTCGCCTCGTCGGCGAGCAAGTCACACCTTGTGCCAGTATCGGCGTGGCCTGGTCAGCCGACCCCAACGTCAACGGCGACGCCCTGGTGGCCCGCGCGGACGAGGCCATGTACGCATCGAAGCGCCGCCGCGGCTCACACCCAACCATCACCGAAGCCGCCTGACCTCGGTTTTGCTTCAGGTTCGCCGCAATCCGCGATACTAACTGCCGTGCCGCAGCCACTAATCGGCATCACGGTGGGCGCATCCCGCGCGAAGCGTGCTCGGCGCGACCGACCTTCGCGTGAACAGCCACCATCACCAGGCCATCAAACAACTGGCCCAGGGCCTGGAGCCGGTGGCATGGGCAGAGGACGGCACGATCGAGGGCATCGAGGCACCCGGTCGGACCTGGTTGCTTGCGGTGCAATTTCATCCGGAAGACCTGGTCGACGACCACCTCGCCTGTCGGCGCTTGTTCGACGCCTTCGTCGAGGCCTGCCGCGGACGGTGAGGCTGATCGGCGCTTCCGGTACGACTGACTGCCAATGCGTGTACGTCGTTCTCTTGAGACCCCGCTGACTCCAACATAGGGTCCGGCGCAATGCGCCGCCTGGCCGTTGGCCTTCTGCTGAGTGCGCTCGCGCTGGCCATTTACCTGCAGAACGGTCGATTCAACGAATCGACGGACACGTTCGGCAACGAGCTCCTCCCGATCTCGATTCTCGAACAGGGGACGCTGACCTTCGATCAGTACTTCAGCGATCAGGGGGTCGCGCCCGGCTCAATTCCGGCCGAATACGCGTATCGCGTCAGCCCCGAATTGCCGAATGCAACCCTCCCCTGGTGGTTCGAGCGCATCGACAACCACGTCGTAACGCTCTACCCGATCGTGCCCGGTTTGTTGAATGTGCCGGTGTTCTGGGCCGCCAAGGTGGCCGGCGTCCAGTTGGACCTCAATGTGGTCCCACTCACGCACATCACCACTTCGGTTATCGCGGCACTGTCGGTACTGTTCATCTTTCTATGCCTGGTGCAGATCTGCCAGCTCCGCACCGCGGCATTTCTGACGCTGAGCTTCGCGTTCGCTACCGCGGTGTGGAGTCATAACAGTCGCAGCATCAATCAGCACGGCACGGCATTGCTGTTCATCACGGCTGCACTGGCGCTGCTGCTGGCCCGCCGCCCACGCCTGGTCCCACTCGCGGGCTTGCTGCTCGCCGTCGCGGTGGTAACGCGGCCCGCGGACCTCATCGTGGTAGCTCCCATCGCGGTGTACGTCTACCGCCATCACCGCCACCAATTCCTCCCGTTTGTTGCCCTATCAAGCCTGCCAGCGTTGCTTCTGGCCGGATACTCCTGGGCATATTGGGGCACACCGTTCGCGCTCGGCCAGGGCCAGGGTTTGTCTGGCTTTACAGCACCTGAGCCAGCTGTCGCCCTGCTCGGTCTCCTTGTCAATCCGAACCGCGGCCTGCTGGTGTTCAGCCCGATCTTCCTGTTCGCGATTGGCTGCTACATATGGGCGCTGCGCAATCGACAGGGCCCGCCGCTTCTCAAGTACCTGGCGGTCTCGGGCGTCGGGCTGTATCTGATGTACGCATTGTGGTCCGATTGGGCGGCTGGCCACTCATACGGCTATCGCTACCTCATCGAGATCACCCCGGCGCTGATTCTGGCGATTGGTGTCGGCTGGGAGCGCATCATCCAGCCGCGCGCTCACCTGCGGGCGCTGTTCCTGGTCGCGATGATGGCGAGTATGTATCTCCACGGCCTAGGCGCGATGGCGTCACCGTGCGGTTTCGATGACGATCCCGACAACATCGACTTCAACCACGTCCGGCTGTGGGACGTCGCCACTGGCGAAGTTGCGCGCTGCACCACCAAAGAGCTGGATGCCTGGTCGGCACGATTGGTGGCCGCGGATGGCCAGGGCTCGCAGACCTGAATCGGTCAGGTCTGGGCTACGACTAACTCCTCCGCAGTCAACGTTCGCAGGCCGTCGGTCCGGCCCGCAAAATATCGCTCGTTCAGCATCTCGGCCGAGACGTGCCGCGCCCGCGTGAACCCCGCCGCGAGCGCTACGTCGACGATCTCGGTGGGGCCAAAGAAGCTGATGAACGGCGTTCCCGACCCGCGCGCGCCGCGCTCGGCGTATTGCCACAATTGCCGCTCGTCTGCCGCCACCAGCTCCAGTGGCCGCAAGAACGTCATCGCCAGCGTCGATCCGGGGGCCAGTGAGGCGATCTGACGCAGCGTCGCCATAATGGCCTCCCGGGTCAGGTACATGGCGACTCCGGTGGACGCCACAACCGCCGGTTGGCTCGCATCGAAACCAGCAGCGACCAGGTGCTCCCACCAGGACCAGCCCGCTTCGAAGTCGACCGGCACAAACACCAGCTCAGCCGGAATCGCCATCCCCAACTGCACGAGTCGCTGCTGTTTCCAGGCCTGCGGGCCAGGTTGATCCACTTCGAACACTCGGAGTCGAGATGCGATATCCGCCCTGCGCAGCGCGAACGTGTCCAGACCGGCTCCGAGGATCACATATTGCCGAACGCCGCGGGCGGCTTGCTCGAGCACCAGGTCCTCGATAAAGCGCGCTCTGGCGACAATGGATGCGCGCATCGGGCGCGTCATCTCTGGATCCATATCCGGTCGGTTCTGCCAGTCCGGCTCGGGCGCCGCGAGCCGAAGCCCGATCTCATCCTCGAGCACATGGGGTGGCGCATCGACCTGCACATGCAGCGCCCGCCACAGCGCCACGCGTACCGCGGTGCTCTCAGCTGAAACCGTCACACTCATGAGGTCGGCGTTTCGCTCCGGATCGGAACCTGCACGGAGACGCGCCGGTTATCCGGGTCGCGGAGCATCATCTCGTGCACACCCCAGTGCTGCTCCACAAACGGTTGCTCAACCGTACCTGCTGACGGTGGTTGAAATTGCTCGGTGCTGTCGGCGCTGAGCATCGGTAGAAATGCCACCGGCACACTCTCAGGAACTTCCGCAACAAACAGGTACGGTCCGCCTCCGGGATGGCGCAACTGGCCGGAGTGGTGATCCGTTTCAAACTCCAGCTCATACCCGAGCGCTTTCCAGAATGCGACCGATTTGCCCCAGTTGTGGGTCTCGACGAGAATGCCTTCAACGCCCCGCGTTGGTGCCGTTGTCACGATTGTTCCTCCTGGCTGTTCGTGATGCGGACGATGTGGTGGTGGAGCTCGCACGCCGACTTCGCTGTCGAGCGAGGTAGTCGCGCAAGGCATCGGCAACAATTGCCGACAGGGACTGTTCGGTGTCGACGGCATGGTGCTTGACATCCCGAATCAGATCGACCGGCAAATAGATGTTGAACTGGCGCACCTCACTGGCCATGCGCTGTCACTCGCTCTAGGATGCTAGCATTCTAGGCCACTAGCCGCAAGTGACACGCCCCCTCACGGAGTGACGTCTCTTCAAGGAGTGGTGTCTCTTCACGGAGTGATGTCTCCACGGAGTGATGTCCCCACGGAGTTGGTTCCTGACGGAGTTGATGCAATCCACGGACGTGAATCCTCACCGGAGGTGAATCCTCACCGGAGGTGATCGTCACTGGGTAAATGCATTCCACGCAGTGAATGTCTCCTCACGGTGTGATGTCACCCACGCAGTGAATGTCCCCAGGGGAGTGGTGTCCCTACCGAGTGATGTCCCCCGCTGCCACGACGTCTCGCGCCATCCCTGGCGTTTCCCAATCCTCAGGGTCGTGCGATGATACGCACATAGGAGGTAAGCCCGGGTGGTTCAGCCTCAGACTCCGCGCAGCGAGTCGCTCACTCGAAGGGGATTCATCGCCTCAGCCGGCGCGGGAGCCCTCGCCGTTGGCCTCGCCGCGTGCGCACCGGCCCCTACCACGCCATCGCCAACGCCCGCCGCTGCGACGAAGGCCGCTGGCGCACTGCCAACTTATATTCCGTTTACCAGCGGACCCAGCCCCGACTACCACAGCGCCGACGGCCGGGTGGTCGACGGCTTCGAACACTACCCGAACCCCACATTCAAGGCGTGGACCAGAGAGCCACCCGGCAGTGGCGGCCGCGTCGATGTGGCCATCGCGGCGTACTATCCACCGCCGGCGCCGTTCGAGCAGAACCCCACCTGGCATGAGGTCAACAAAGGCCTGAACGCGGATATTCAGATGAATATCATTCCGGCCTCCGACTGGCGCACCAAGTTCTCCACGATCATGGCCGGCGGCGACTTGCCGGACATCATCCACGTCTACTTCGGAATCGCGTGGACTCCGAATACGGTGCCGTTCATCAAGGCGCAGGCCGCTGACCTGACACCCTACCTGGCCGGCGACGCGATCAAGGACTATCCCAATCTCGCGGCGATTCCCACGTATGCCTGGCAGAACTCGAATTCGGTGCTGGATGGCAAGCTGTATCAATGGCCCATTCATCGTTACCTGCCAGGTCTTGCCTACTTCTTCCGGAACACCGACATCTATGACAAGGAGATTGGTGCGGACTACGTTCCGAGGGATGCGGCCGATTTTCGTAAGGTCCTGGAGCAACTGAACCGGCCACAAGAAAACCGCTGGGCGATTGGCAACACCGGCACGTCGCCAGGCAACCTCAGCATTGAAGGTTACGCGGCGATGTTCGGCGCCCCGAACATCTGGGGCAAAGACTCCAGCGGCAAGCTCGTACGCAGCATCGAGACTGAACAATACAAAGCCGCGGTTGGCTATGTACGCGATTTGTGGTCGGCGGGGCTGATGTGGCCAGATGCGCCAAGTGGGCAGCCCTCCAGGAGCAATTTCGCGGCCGGTCGGTTCGTGCTGTCGGTGGAGGGCTTCGGCAATTCGTGGAATGACTTCTGGCGCCAGGGACTGCAGCAGAGTCCAGCCAATCACTTTGACGTCATCAAACCGTTTAATGCGACGGCCGGTGCGCAGCCGGTTGGTTACATCACCGGGGGTTGGGTCGCGACGACCATCTTGAAGAAAGCCAGTCCTGACCGGATCAAAGAACTCCTTCGCATCGTCGATTGGCTCGCGTCGCCGTTCGGTAGCGAAGAAGACCTGTTGCTGTCGTACGGCATCGAAGGCCAGGACCATGTGCGTGACGCGAACGGTGATCCGAAACTCAGTCCCAGTGGCAATCAGAACGCGGGATACGTGCCCTGGCGATACATTTCTCAGCACCCCTACGTGACGTATCAGGCGGACCTGCCGGGCTATACGAAGAAGAGCTTCGATGCCGAGCAGATGCTCGTGGCCACTGGTGTTGCGAGCGTGACCAATGGCTACTACGCGGCCTCGGCATATTCCTCAGCTGCAAGTACCGCGCAGCAGACCTTCGGCGACGGGATCAACGACATCCTCTTCAGCCGTCGACCGATGAGCGACTACGACCAGTTGGTCAAGGACTGGCAAAACGCCAGTGGCAACGCCCAGCGCGAGGAGTACATGCAGGCCATGGCCGCCGGCTGAGCCGCCCCTGTAGTCTTAGCGAAATCACGGGGGAGGGACCCAGATGCGAGACGAACTCCAGTTGCGCGGCACGCGACTGAGCCGGCGCGGTCTCTTGAAAGTGCTGGCCATGTCGGCAGGCGCCAGCCTGGTCGCAGCGTGTACCAGTAGCAGCAGCAGCGGCGGAGGCACGTCCGCAAGCACGCCGGCCAGTGCACCACCCGCCGGCGGCGCGGCTACGGCCGCCCCGGCCGTGCAGAGCACCGGCACCGCCACGACCGTGGTCTGGTTCGCCGCGCGCGACACCACCGGCTACACGCCCCAGCAAGTCGATGCCTTCAACAAGGCCAACAAGTCCATTCAGATCGACTATCAGGAGCAGGGCGCGACGACGCAGGATCTGCACGACAAGTTCGTTACGGTTGCCGGCGCCAAGGATTCCAGCGTCGACATCATCTCGATGGACGTACCCTATGTGCCTGAGTTCGCCGCCGCCGGCTGGACGATCTCGGTAGACGAGATTCTCCCCAAGGACGAGCAGGCCAAGTTCTCACAGGGCACGCTGAACGGGGCCACCTACCAGGGCAAGCTGGGCGGTGTGCCGTGGTTCAACAACGGACCGGGACTCTACTACCGCAAGGACCTCTTCGCGGCCAAGGGGCTCCAGCCGCCGAAGACCTATGACGATCTGCTGAAGGCGGCCACGACACTGCAGACCGCCGACATCGTTGGCTTTGCCATGCAGCTGCCCCAGAACGAGGGCGGCATCATCAACTGGATGGAGTACCTGTGGGGTTACGGCGGCGACCTGGTGGACGACAAGTTGAATGTTCTTGTCGACCAGGGCACCGCCGGAGTCGAGGGCATGCAGAAGATCGTCGACTTCGTCTACAAGGACAAAATCATCCCCGAGGCCGCCCTGCAGTTCAAGCTGGGCGCCGACGTCATGAACCTTTTCCGCGGCGGCAAGGCGGCGATGATCCGCCTCTGGTTCTCCAATGTTGGCGACCTGTACAAGGACGACTCCACCATCAAGACCGAGCAGTGGGACGTGGCGCCACTACCCTCCAAGGACGGCGCAAAGCCCGGCCCGGGCTGCCTCGGCGACTGGAACCTCGGGGTTTCCAAGTTCTCAACCAAACAAAAGGAAGCCCTGGAAGCGGTGCGCATTCTCACCAGCTTTGAGTTCCAGCGCGCGCGGTTCCTCGACGGCGGCTTCCTGCCCTCGCGCCAGGCGGTCTTCGACGATCCCGACATCCAGAAGAAGTACCCCTACTCCAAGGCCGCGCAGGCCTCGTTCGAGAACCTGAAACCCCGGCCAGTGACCCCCTTCTACCCGGATATCTCGGCCAATGCCATCCAGCCTGCCTTCGGACAGGCCATGGCCAAGCAGATCACCGCCCAGGACTCGATCAAACAGATGGCCGACAAGATGCGCCAGATCCTCAAGAGCGGCTAAGCCCCGATGTTGGCCATCTGGCCACGCCGAAGCACCCAGGAACACGCCGAAGCGCGCCTCGGCCTGCTGATGGCTGCGCCGGCGATTGCGACGATCCTGCTGATCGCGATCATCCCCCTGGCCCAGACCATCGGCGACAGCCTGTTCCACATCAACCTGAAGTTCGAAGACGCCCCGCGGCCGTTCGTAGGCCTCGATAACTACGTCTCAGCCCTGTCCGACGACAGCTGGTTCAACGCGTTGCGCATCACTACGGTGGTGTCCGTTGCCTCCGTGGTGGTTGAGCTGGTGCTCGGCATGTTGATCGCGCTGCTGATCAATCGGTCCTTCCGTGGGCGGGGCATCGTGCGCGCCTCGGTGCTGGTGCCGTGGGCGTTGACGACGGTGGTATCCGCGAAGATGTGGGCCTGGATCTACGACGGTCGCTATGGCGTCGTGAACGACGTCCTCATACGGCTGGGGCTGATCGACCAGCCAATCATCTTCCTTGTCAGGCCCGAGCTCACGATCTGGGCGATGATCGCCGCCGAGATCTGGAAGACCACCCCGTTCATGGCACTGCTGCTCCTGGCGGGGCTGCAATTGATCCCACACGAGTTGTACGAAGCCACCGCGCTCGATGGCGCCAGTCGTTGGCAAGCATTCTGGCGCGTGACCTTGCCATTACTCAGACCGACCATCCTGGTGGCGCTGCTGTTCCGGACGATCGACGCGGTGCGTATGTTCGACTTGCCGCGTGTGCTGACCAACGGCGGCCCCGGGAAGTCGACCGAAACCGTAGTGCTCTACACCTACAACACCTTTTTCACCAGCCTGAATTTCGGCTACGGCTCCACGCTGGCTGTGATGACGTTCCTGATCGTGGTGTTGGTGAGCTTCGTGTACATCAAAGTGCTGGGTGCGCCCACACAAGGTGCTCGCCGATGAGCGCCCCCGCTCGTACCGTTTCGGCGCGTTCGCTGCCACGCACTCTCACCTCTCAGCGCGCGCGCGTCGGACTCTACGAAGGCCTGACCTTCTATACGTTTGTCGCTGCATTCGTGGTGTTCTGCCTCGCCCCGTTCGCGTGGACCTTGCTCACCTCGTTGAAGGGTCCCACCACGATCTTCGCGGTCCCCATCAGTTATCTGCCCGCTCCGCTGGATCTGGCCAACTACCGCGACATCTTTTCGCTCGATCGTTTCCGCTGGGCGCTGCTCAACAGCACCATCGTCGCGTCATCTGCCACGGCCATCTCGCTGGTGATCGGCTCGCTGTGTGCTTACGCCATCGCACGGCTCAACTTTCCGTTCAAGAACTTGCTGCTGGCGCTGGTCCTGGGAATCGCGATGTTCCCAGGTATCGCGATCATCGGTCCGCTGTTTCGCGAGTTCAATGCCTGGGGCCTCACCAACAATTACCTGGCGCTGATCCTTCCCAACGTCACGTTCACGCTGCCGATCTGCATCTGGACCCTGACCGCGTTCTTCAGCGATTTACCCGCCGAGCTGGAGGAGTCCGCGCGAGTGGATGGCTGCACCCGCCTCCAGGCGTTCTACAAAATCACCGTGCCCCTTGCCGCTCCGGGCGTGTTCACCGCGGCGATCCTGCTGTTCATTCAGGCCTGGAACGAGTTCCTGTTTGCACGAACGTTCATGAGCCAACCCACGCGCCTGACCGCGACCGTCGCCATCGCCCAGTTCGAAGGCGCCGACATCTCCGCGCAATATCCGTGGGGTCAAATAACCGCTGCCTCCATCGTGATCACGCTGCCACTGGTGATCCTGGTCCTCCTCTTCCAGCGTCGCATCATCTCAGGCTTGACAGCAGGTGCGGTCAAAGGCTGACTACAGCTTCAGCAGCGCTCTCCCGCCTACGTGCTCGCACCTGGTGAGCTCCATCGCAACCCAAACGTCTGGCCCAGCTTTGCGGAACAGAGGTCCCCGCGCCTGCCAGGGTTTAGAGTTCAGGCGCGACGAGCATCGCGGGAAGGTTGGTTTCTAATGGCCGAGCACGCCACTGTCATTCGCGTCAGCCGTTTTCAGGCAGCCCCAGGCAAACGCGACGAAGTCAAAGCCCTCCTTGTTGGCGGTCTCGCTGAGATCCGCGCGGCCGAGGGCTGCTTTGGTGCCCAATTGTGCACCGTGCGCGAAAAACAGGACGAGTTGGCGGTGGTCTCACGCTGGGCCAGCAACGCGGCTCTCGACCACTATCTGCAACACCGCACCGCCAACGTCAGCACCTTCAGAGACACGCTCGCGGTACCACCCGAGACGGAGCACTACGACACCGCCTCGGGTACATAATCGTTCGGCTCAGGCGCTCCCGTTGGCGCCATTTCGCGTCGCGAGCCCGAGCGCAATCCGCTCGGGCGTCAGCGGCAGCTCCACGAGTCGCAACCCGGTGGCATCCTCAATGGCGTTGGCGATTGCGGCCGGCGCCGGCACGATAGGCGGCTCGCCCACGCCGCGCGCGCCGAATGGCCCTTCGGGCGCTGGCACTTCGATCACGATGGTCTCGATGTTCGGCAAGTCCGCCGCGGTCAGCTTGCGATAGTCGAGCAGACTGGGGTTGGTCAGCCGACCCTGTGCGTCGTACTGCAGACCTTCCGTTAAGGCGAAGCCGAGGCTCTGCACGGCGCCACCCTGCATCTGGCCTTCGATGCCGAGCGGATTTATTGCCTTGCCGACGTCCTGCGCGACGACGAAGTCATGCAGGGTCAGCTCACCGGTGTCGGGATCGATCTCGATACGCGCCAGTTCGGCGGCGAAGGCCGGCGCCTGGACCAGGAAGGCATTCGAGGCAGACCCCAGCACTGGCGGAATAGGCGAAGCGAAAGTGTTGCTGCGCTTGCCAATGGTCGCCAGCCTCATCGACTTATCCGGCACGCCGCGCACGACGACGCTGTCACCCTCGATGTCGAGGTCCTCCACACTCACTTCGAGCTCGCGTGCCGCTATTGCGAACGTCTGCTGGCGTGCGTCGGCCGCGGCGTCGCGCACGGATGCACCCATGGTGTACGTCGTCTTGCTGCCCGCGCTGAGACCAGCCAGCGGCGACGCGTCCGTATCGCCGGTGATGATCCGCACGCGCTCGACGTCGACCCCGTACGCCTCGGCGGCGATCAAGGCCAGGCCCATGTTGGTGCCGGCGATGTCAACCGAACCAGTGACAACTGCGAGCGTGCCGTCCGAATCAAGTCGGACAGTCGCGCTGGTCGGCTGAATGTTGGGTACCCAGCCGCCAACGGCGAGTCCGGTGCCGCGCAGCCCGTGCCCATCCTTGCCGCCAGACGCCCGCCAGGCATCGCGCTCGATCCAGAGCGGATGCTGCGCCAACGCCTCCATGCACTCGTACGCCCCATTGACGGCCCACGGCTGGTTGTTGGACATCAGGTCGCCGCTGCGCTGGAGATATTTGAGCTTGTATTCGGTCGGATCCAGGCCCAACTTGCGGGCGATGTGATCCATGTGCGAGTCGATGGCGAAGTGCGTCTGCGGCGCGAGCGGCGCCCGATACGCTGCCACACTCGGTTTGTTGGTGAGAACCTCGTAGCCGACGACGTCGAACACCGGCCATAGGTACACGCTCGAGAGAAACACCGCGCTCATCGTGAGCAGCGCGCCCGAATACGCGCCGGCCTCGATGATCGTCTCGCCTTCGAGGGCGACGGGCGTTCCGTCCTTTTTGACGCCAGTCTTGAGCCGAATGATCACACCCGGGGCGGGCATGCCTGCCAGCAGCTCTTCGCGACGCGTCATGATCAGCGACACCGGCTTGCCGGCCGCCTTCGACAGCAGCACCGCCAGCGGTTCGACGAGTGCGCGGATTTTGCCGCCGAAGCCACCGCCGCACTCCATCGGAATGACTTTGATGCGCGCCTCGGGGATATGCAGTACATCCGCGACTTCGCCGCGCGTTTGGAAGGAGCCTTGCGTGCTCGACCAGATCGTGATGCGGCCGTGCGGATCGTAGTCCGCGATAGCCGCATGCGGCTCGAGATACCCCTGGTGGACCATCGGCACCCGGTAGGTGTTCTCGACGACCACGTCGGCTTGGGCCATGGCCGCGTTCACATCGCCGCGGGTGAGGCGGCCCTGTTGCGCGATGTTTGGCGCGCGGGTGGTGGTCTCGGTACCCGATACTGCGATGCCGGAATGCGCCCGAGCCTCGCTGGTGTCTGCCTCGGTGCCGGCGTCGGCAACTCGCGGCGCCGAAAGATCCATGGACGCGATGGGATCGGCCGCCACGGGCAGCGGCTCGTAGTCGACCTCGATGAGATCGAGCGCTTCGTCGGCAATGCCCAGGTCATCCGCGGCAACCGCGGCCACCGGCTGGCCGAAGAACACGACGCGATCGATCGCGAGCAACGCATGCGCGCGGGTCTTGGCGCCCGGCTTCAACTCCGGGATATCCGCGGCGGTGAGGATCGCGCGAACACCTGGTAGCGCGCGCGCCTTCGACACGTCGATGCGCTTGATGCGGGCATGGGCGTATGGGCTGCGCAACAGTCGAGCCTGCAGCAAGCCAGCCAGCTTGACGTCGCCGACGTACTGTGTGCGGCCGGTGACCTTCTCGGGGGCGTCGAATCGCGGGACAGAGAGGCCGATGCCGCGTACCTCACGCGTTGTGGGCATGATTGCCGTCATTTGTTCAGTACTCCAGCCGCGTCAGAGATCGCGGCAACCATTTTCGTGTATCCCGTGCAGCGACACAGATTGCCCGCGATGCCGAGCCGGATTTCGGCCTCGGTCGGCGACGAGTTCTCGGCGAGTAGCGCGCTCGCCGACATCAGCACACCTGGAATGCAGTAGCCACATTGCGGCACGCCGTGTGCGACGAACGCGCGCTGCACCGGATGCAACTCGCCGTGCTCTGCCAGTCCTTCCACAGTGCGAACCTCGCGACCGCGCGCCTGCATAGCCAGCACCAGGCAGCTCGCCACCGGCTTACCGTCCAGGTGCACCGTGCAGGCGCCGCAATCGCCGGTGCTACAGCCTTCCTTCGTACCGGTCAGACCCGCGACGTCGCGGACGGCTTCGAGCAGCGTGTGGTACGGCTGTACCAGTAGCTCGGTCGGTTCGCCATTGATCGTGCAGGCGAGCAGCATTCTGGGCATCGGTCAGTGGGCTCCATTGCGCGAGGCCGCGAGGCCGGTGGCGCGTTCGAGGGCAGTGCTGAGCGTACGGCGTGTGAGGACGCGGACCAGGTGGCGCCTGAACTCGGCCGAGCCGCGCTGGTCGGAGATGGGACTGGCAGCCTGGACAGCCAGCTCGGCGGCTTCGTCGATGAGCGCCGCGTTCACGGCTTCACCCTCGAGCCGCGCTTCCGCCGCGCTGGCTCTGACCGGCGTGGGGGCAACGGCACCAAGCGCCACCCGCGCTTTGACACACCGTCCGTCCCGAACCGAGAGCTGCGAAGCAACACCCACGACAGCGATGTCCAACTCACGGCGTGGCGTATGCCGCACATACGTACCGCCGCTGCCCGCACCTGGCGCGGGAATGATGAATTCGACCAACACCTCGTTCGGGGCGAGCACCGTCCGGCGGACCCCCTGAAAGAAGTCGACCGCCGGCACGCGGCGTTGGCCACTTGGGCCCTGGATCACACAGATGGCATCCAGAGCGAGCAGCGGTGGCGCCATGTCCGCCGAGGGCGCGGCGTTGGCGATGTTGCCGCCAAGGGTCGCAAGATGGCGGATCTGCAGCGAACCGACCACACCCGCGCTCTCGGCCAGCGCGATGAAACCGTCACGCACCGCGCTCGACAGCTCGAGCGAACGCGCCGCCACGCCAGCCCCAACGCGCAGTCCACCATCGCCAAGTCGCTCGACGACTTTGAGCTCGGGCAACTGGCTGAGGTCGACGATCTTGCGCGCCTTGAGCACGCCGGTCTTCATCTGCGGCAACAAGTCGGTGCCACCGGCGACCAGCTTGACATCTGGCCCATCGGCCAGCGCCTGCTGGCACGCGGCAATCGTGTCCGGGAGCACGAGTTCGAACCGTCTCACAAAATAGGTAACCCCAAGAACGTTCTGGTGCAGTCGCGATGGTAGTCAATCCGCCGCGACTGCGTTGCCTCGCACCTTACACTCGGCGGAACTTCTGGAGCCCTTCGTTTCCGCCAACCTCGCCAATGTAGAGGCTGTCCTCGCCGTCGATCCAACACCCGTGCGGTCCGAACTTGAACTGGCCGGCTTCGAGTCCTTTGTCGCCCCAGGCGCCGAGCTTCTCCCCCGCCCGCGTCCAGATCTCGACTCCACCCCCGCCGACGATGTGGAAGATCCCCTCACGGTCCACGGCCACATCACACGGTCGGTTTACCCCGTTGACGTGCCCAACGTACTTGCCGTCCACATCAAATGTTTGCCAGCGCAGGTTCTCCCGATCCATGACGAACACGGTCCCGTCCGCCGAAACGTGGACGTCGTGCGGCAGGTTGAATCTGCCCGGCTCGGTGGCGGTTACGCCGGTTACCGCCTCGCCGCGAAACCTCTGGATGAAGACCGGATCGCCCCCGCCCCAGGATCGGATCAGCTCACCCCTTGCCGAAAAGCGGTGGATCCAGTTCTGTCCGTAGCCGTCTGAAACGATGATGTCGCCGTCCGGAGTCTGGACCGCGGCGGTCGGCATGTTGAATGGCTTACCAGGCGCACCTGGTATACCCGGCGTGCCGAGTGTCAGCAGCACCTCGCCTGATGGCGCGTGCCGGGTGATGGTGTGCAGGCCGGTGTCGGCGACGAACACCTCGTCGTGCTGGTTCACCCAGACCGCGTGCGGTGACGAGAACTTGAAATCCCAATCGCCATACAGCGAGCCGTCCGGATTGAGCACGACCACCCGCCCCTGGCCCGGCAGGATGCTGCCAACCCCGCCTCCCGGCGGGATGTTGCGCACGCCAACATACGCCCGCCCCCGCGAATCACAAGCCACCGACGCGGCCACACCCCCAATCGCCTGTTTCGGCCAATCGGGAACAACCTCGAATTGGAACCTGTCAACGCCGAATCGTCGGGCCACCACTCCTCCCACCGCGAGTATAGGCGGCGACTTGTCGCACTCTACGAGCCACTAGCCCCACACAGGAAGGGCGCCAGATCCTGAATCTTCGCCTGGACGAAATCCACCAGGTGCCTGCAAACAACCGGGTTCTGCTCCACCGGAAGAACTCTCCGTAACGGGAGTTTCTCCAATCGCGTTCACATCGCTCCAGTGACCGGGATGCGCCTGGAACCGACTGGTATGGAGTTCTCCGTATCTCAAAATTACCCCGGCAGCGGCGACGTACGTGTTGGCGGTCCGCAACCGGAGTCCGCCTATTTGGGCTTGCTTGCGCGCACGAACGCGCTGACCAGTCGACCACCGGAGGCAGCGAGCTCGGCGAAGCTGTCGGCGGAGGCAACGCTGTCGCAACAGTTGCTTGCGGCCAGATCCCGTGCCGCGTAAACCCGCGTGACCTCCACGCCGATGTTGGTGAAGCCGGCGTCGGCGAGCAGCTGACGATAGGTGGTCTCCTCCAACGCGCCAGCGATGCAGCCCGCCCACAGCTCCATGCTCTGGCGCAATTCGGCCGGGAGTTGGCCTTGAACGACGACATCCGATACGGCGAATCGGCCACCAGCTTTGAGCACGCGGAAGGCCTCGCGCAACACACTGCCTTTATCGCCGCTCAGATTGATGACGCAATTGGAAATGACCACGTCCACGCTGTCGTCGGGAAGCGGAATCTGCTCGATGTGACCCTTGAGGAACTGCACGTTGGAGACACCTTGCGCCTGACGATTCCGCTCCGCCAGGGCGAGCATCTCGTCGGTCATATCGAGGCCGTAGGCGAAGCCAGTTGGGCCAACACGCCTGGCGGAGAGCAGCACGTCGATGCCGCCGCCTGAGCCAAGATCCAACACCGTTTCGCCAGGCTTGAGCTCGGCAAGCGCGGTCGGATTGCCGCAGCCAAGCGAAGCCAGCACAGCCGCAGCCGGCAGCTCAGCAACCTCATCAATGCCATACAGATCGCTGGTGATGACGCTCTTGGAATCCGCCGCGCTCTTGGCATCCGTGGCGCTTCCTGCGTCCGTGGCGCTTCGCGTGTCTGTGGTGCAGCTGCAGCGGGAATCAGACCCGCAACAACCACTGGCGTTGAGCACGGGCAACGCGGAGTCCGCCCAGGCGTGTTCCTGAGTGACCCTGGCAGCCGCCGCGGCGTAGCGCCGCCGCACGGCCTCGCGCAGGTGCTCTTGATCCTGAATGGTCGATTCGGTCATTGGGGCGCTTCCTTTCTCATACGCTGCCTCGCGTAAACGGATCTCCGCATTACAAACAGCGCGGTCGATGTCACTGGGGTTTCACTCCGTCAGATCCGAGTCCGTGCGGTTCCACTCCGTGGTGCTGAGCTCCAACCAGAACGGCCTAACAGCAGGTGAGGCTGTCGAGCAGCCCTTGCAGCGTGGCGACGATCGGCTCTTTGTTGAGGCGGTAGTACATCTCACGCCCCTGCTTGCGAACCCGGACGAGGCCAGCGCGGCGCAGCAGGTTGAGATGATGCGAGACAGTCGGCCGGCTGAGTGTGACTCGCTCAGCGATCTCGCCGACGTTCAACTCGCCGCGCGCCAGAAGCTGCACCAGGTCCTGGCGCATCGGGTCAGCGAGCGCGATCAGCAGGTCGCGACTGATCGCCAGGTGCTCGCCGAGCGACCGAACCTCTGCATCCAGCGCACCGGGATCGACCAGACAACAAACGTCCTGCTCAACCACCAGAGGAATGCGTTGAAGCACATCAACATATTATGCATACGGGATCTCGGCCGTCAAGGGTACTCAGGGCGGCCATGCGGCGCGCGCACGGAATGCGAGAAGCCCGCCGGCCGGCATCACCGCCAGCCCGCGAGCGCTACGCTGGGCTCGAGCTCTACGCCGACCCGACCGACGCCCATCACCTGCCCGAGTTCAATCCTGCCCGACGGACGATCGTGTATTGCGCTGGTGGTGCGCGCTCCGCCCTTGCGCTCGAAACACTCCGCCAGCTGGGCTACCGAGACGTGGCCCACCTCGAAGGTGGCTTCACCGCCTGGACCGCGGCTGGCGGTGAGGTGACCCGGGAAACTCCGCAGCCAGGCCGCTAAACCCGAGCGCCCAGGAGTAGCGGCCTGGTGTTCTGAGCGGTCACGTCGCCGCGGCCTCCGTCAGCAGCTCGTTCACGATGCGCGCGCGGATCGCGTCTCGTACCTGGCGATAGAGCGCGAGCTGCTGCTCCTCGGTGCCCTGAGCCTTGCTGGGGTCGGGAAAGCTCCAGTGCAGACGCTCTCTGGCGCCGAAGAACACAGGGCATGCCTCGTTCGCCTGATCGCACACCGTGATCACCGCATCGAATGGTTCGCTGACGTAACGATCGAGCGTTTTGCTCTCCTGGCCAGAGATGTCGATGCCGAGCTCACCCATGGCACGAATCGCCAGCGGTCGCACATGGGTAGCTTCGGTGCCGGCCGAGAACGCCTCGTA
>JAFAZN010000378.1 GCA_019239775.1 Chloroflexota bacterium | reverse complement strand
TTCAGCTGGGTCTATCTGCTGCTGAGTCTGGTATTTGCGTTGCGCGCCCGAAAAACCATTGGCGAGCAGCTGCAGCGCCACTTGCGCCGCCCGCGGCGAGTGCACCGAACTGCGCCGTGATCGCTGCCGCTCTCGCCACGCCACATTACTTTGCGGAAAGACATCACTCCATCGGGGGTGACATCACTCCGTGGTGCGGGCGTTACTCGCTGGGCGCGTGGTTCCGTGATACGCGCGGCGCGCCAGTCCTGATCGACCGAAGCCTTCGATCTCGCCTGAGCGGTAAGCTCTCGGTGGATGTACGAGCGCTTGCTGGTCGCACTGGACGGTTCACCCGCGGCCGAGCGCGTCCTGGAACACGCCGAGGCGCTGGCGACAGCCTTTGGCTCGCAGATCACGCTCTTGCGGGCAACGCTTTCGCCAGAAATGGTGCTGGCGCAGACCAGCGCGGGCGATGCCAATGTTGGTCAGATTGCACCAACTTTGGACCCAGATCCGGTGCTCGAAGCCGATCACCAGACGGCTTCTGAATACCTCAGCGGCGTGGCCCAACGACTACGTCAGACTGGCAGCTTGACAGTGAATGTCGAGTCACCCGAGGGCCCGGCCAATACGGTCATCGTCGAACGTGCGGCCGCAATGAACGCGAGTCTCATCCTGATGACCACCCACGGCCGAAGTGGCCTCGGCCGCATGGTCTTCGGCAGCACCGCCGACTCCGTCCTGCGCCACGCGACATGCCCCGTGCTGCTGGTGCGGATCCACGACGAACGTCCGTCCTAGCCCGCCGTGCGAGCCGCGAAACACCCGCGCTGTGCGCGAGCTATCGCGCTCTTAGCGCTTCGATGCGGCGGTCGATTTCGGCTAGCGCCGCGTAGTCCTCGTCAACCAGCTTGTAGCAGCGCTCGATGAACAGCTGCGCCAGCTCCGCGGAGCCTGAGCGGGCAGCTTCCATCAGCTCCGCCGGACGGTATTTGTCGCCGAGATGCCGCGCCACGCGGCCCATCTCGGCAACCGTGTCGTCAATCGAGCGCGAGTCGCCACCCTCCACGGCGTAGCGCAGCGTGCCCGCAAGTCGCGCCAGGCGCCCAACCTTTTCGCGGTCAGGCATCACTTGCATCAGGAGCTCGTCTACGTCCACGTCACTGGCATTCCGCTGAGCAGCGCCCGTTACAACAGGCTCAGCCGCGAAATACGTGGTGCAGCGTTCGGCATACTGCGTCCCTATGTCCGTCACAGGCTGCAGCGCGTACAGCGGGTCGCTCATGCGCAAGGTCCCGCCGTCCAGGAGGTCGTCATTGCGCAGCTCGGCCAGTCGCTCCAGCGCCTCGAGCCCACCTTCGAACTTCTCCGGCACCGGCGGCAGCGGATAGGCCGACGGCACCGATGCCGCGAGCTGCCCCGACAGTTGTGTAGCAAACGCGGCGGGGATGTATTTTCCGAGGTCCATCTTGATCGGAGCTACCACGAGGTAAGTAGCCCAGATGTCGTCGGGCGAATCACCATCGCGAAAGAACACCAGCGCGTGTCCGCGAGGTCGGTCGGCGTCGCCCACGCGGAACGTCAGCATGACGTGAGATTGTAAGCTTGCAAACGCGCACGTGCGGTTGTTCCTGAACGACACCCTCTCGGCCGCCACGAAGGCGCTGCCAGAGGGGCCGATCACGCTGTACGTGTGTGGCGTCACCCCGTACGACACCACCCATCTCGGGCACGCGTTCACGTTTGTGCAGTTCGATGCGCTGGTGCGCGCGCTGCGCTGGCTGCTCCCCGAACGCCAGATCCGGTACGTCCAGAACGTCACCGACATCGATGATTCGATTCTGGCGCGCGCGCGCAAGCTGCACACCGACTGGCGTGCGCTGGGCGATGCGCAAACCTCGCAGTACGTCCAGGACATGCGCGACCTCGGCGTCGCGCCCCCCTCGCAGCTCGTGCGCGCCACATCGGCCATTGCCACCATGCAGGATCTGATCGTGTCTCTCGTCGAGCGGTCCGCCGCCTATCGCGTCGAGGGTGGCAGCGTGTTCTTCCGCGTCCGCAGCTTCGACCGATACGGCGAGCTGTCACGACTCACCCGCGAGCAGATGCTCGACATCGCCGCCAAGCAAGACGACGCCGACCTGGACGATCCGCGCAAAGAGGATCCGCTGGACTTCGCCCTGTGGAAGGGTTGGTCAGGTCAATCTGACGAGCCGTGCTGGGATAGTCCATGGGGCCGCGGGCGGCCCGGCTGGCACATTGAATGTTCGGCGCTGTGCCGACAGTACCTGGGTCAGCAGGTGACATTGCACGGCGGCGGCGCAGACCTCGTCTTTCCGCACCACGAGAGTGAAATTGCTCAGTCCGAGAGCGCGCTCAGCGTTCGCCCGTTTGCACACATCTGGGCGCACGTTGCCATGGTCCGCATGGACGGCGAAAAGATGAGCAAGAGCCTGGGCAACATGGTCTTCGTGCGCGACCTCCTGGGTAGCCACTCGGCATCTGCCCTGCGCCTGTATTTGCTGAAGCATCACTACCGCGGCGTCTGGGAGTGGTCATCTCGAGAGCTCGATGACGCGGCGGCGGTTACGTCGCGCTTGGAGGCGGCCGCCCGCGCGCCTGACACATCGGCGGCAGATACGCGCGAGGCGTTTGCCAGCGCACTGGCGGATGATCTCAACACGCCAGCGGCTATCGACGTGCTGACCCGGGCGACTGGGCAAACACTCCGCGACCTCGGCGGCGTCCTCGGCCTCAGCCTCTAGCTCGCTGGGCCAGTTCTGCAGTACCCACTCTCCAGGTGAAGATGTGTCTTTCACTGCGTGTAGCACTGGCCGCGTTCGCACCGCGTGCCATACGCAGTATGAGAACAAACCAGGAAGGTTCCCTTGATAGACCTCCCTCGCAGCGTGAACCTAGCGTGCTGGAACGTTACGTGCATGTAGCTCGCCGGGCGCCGCGCCGGCCTGCGACAATCGCCGGACCGTTGAGGCGTCGACATGAATCGATCTGCACCTCGGTTCCACACCTATCCCAACACATCGCGGTTCGCGTTCACTGGGCCTCTCGTCCTCGCGGCGCGGGTTGCAGTTACGGCCACACTGCTCACTGCCGTCGCGCTACTGGCGCCCGGCTTCATCCTGGATACGCCCCAGCCCGCCCCCCAGAAGAGCGACGCAATCGTGGTGATCAGCGGCGACGAGCAGATGGCCCGCTTCGCGGAAGGTCTCAACCTGTACGAGCAGGGCTTCGGCAAATACCTGGTGTTTTCCGGCGCAGCCTACGACAACGGCACCAGCAACGCCGATGTCATGCGCGACCTGGCCGTTCAACGCGGCATCCCGCAATCCGCGATTCTGGAGGAGCCCCAGGGTGAAGACACCTGGGGCAATGCGATCTATACGCGACAGGTGCTCGAGGAGCACGGGCTTCAATCGGCGATCCTGGTGACCTCGCCCTATCACCTGCGGCGGGCCCAAGTCACCTTCGACGCCGCCTACACCGGCAGCGGCATCTCACTGGTGGTGCATGCCGCACCAGATAGCCAGTGGCGCAAGCTGTCCTGGTGGCAGCAGGCTGAAACGCGGCGCTTGACGTTCACCGAACTTCAGAAGCTGGCCTACATCGCCGCCACTGGTCAGTACCACTGAGCCAGCCGCTCAACAGGGGCCTAACCAATCCAGGGGTAATCCTTCGCTTCTGGTTCGAGCCCTTGAAGGTCTCGCACCAGTGGCGATAACGCCCGAGGGTTCGAGAACCTTCTTCACGTGGAACAGTGAATCCACGGCAGGGCGAGTTACGGCGCGTACCCAGTGAGCTCCACGTAGCCGACGCCGGTGGTGTCGCCGCTCACGCGGACGGCGCCCTCCCAATACGCCAGCAGCGCAGTAGGGGCGCCGGGGAAATAGAGCTCCTGGTTCTGCAGCTCAGGCGTGAGCAGCAGGCGCCGGCCGTCGGGCAGCGTGAGCAGCCATCCCGACGGGTACTCCGCACCGGTGTGCGGGCTGGTCCACTTGTCTGTGGGCTCAGATAAGACGGCGCCGGCCGGCAGGTCGTCAACGTGGCCATCAGCCGCGACGTATGAGCCGTAGGTCGCCGAAACGGTTCCGTCCTGGTTCCGGACGAGGTACAGCATCAGCTCGGTGTTGTCATCCAATTGGAGGCTGTACCAGTCCCAGCCGCCGCGCGCGGCGATGACGAAGTTGCCCCACTGGTGGTCCATCCAGGCGATGCCGTCTACGGGCTCTCCGTTCAACGTGCCGCTGGCGGAGAGGCGCGTCCGCGAGTAGTAGTACGAGCCACCTTCGGGCGGGTAGGTGATGTAACCGCCGTGGTGCAGGGCTGGCGGCTTCTCATCCCGGAGCGTCAAGTGCAGCTCCTCGGCGGCCATGGCGGCGTCAATGCTGTCTTGCGCGTCCGTGTGGTCGAGGCTCCAGCCGCCGACGTTCAGCGGAAAGGCCGTGGCGGCGGTAGGCAATTGGGCGAAGCGCGCCTCATGACTGAATTGCTGCCCGCTGATGTCGGAAACGGCGAAGTGGGCCAGATAGCCGGCGGGCTGGTTGGCGCGAGTGACCTGGAAAATGACGAACTCGAAGCCGTATCGCTGGCCACCGCTGGCGGTCAGATGCCCTGTGAAGTACCACCACTCGGTCAGGGCGTCGTGCGGCAGGGCGTCACGCGGAAACGTGATCGGCGGCGCGGGAGTGGCGGTGGGGAGCGCCACCTGCGGCAGCGGCTGCGCCACCGGCGTGCACGCCACCAGCGCCACAGCGAAGATACAGGCCACCACGCCGCGGAGGAGGAGCCGTCCAATACGACTCTGGTTGTAACCGGCCAGTGGCAACCTGTGGTGGACCGCACACAGGGTGAAGGAACCCATGAGGTTCAGAGGCGCGGGCGCGAGCCTAGGCTGAGTCATGCGGCATACCAGAGCGCAGCCACCTTGGCAACCAAGCGGGGGCCCACCAGTTCCATTCCCCTAAAAGGCGCATCGTGGCGGGCACCAGCAGCGCGCGCACCAGGGACGCGTCGAGGAAGACGGCGATCGCTGTACCGAGGCCTAACGCCTTGATGAGAACGATGTCCGCCGCGACAAACGAGAAGGACACCAGCACGACGATCGCCGCGGCGCTGGTGATGATGCGCCCCGACCGTTCCAGCCCGCGCGCGACGGCCGTCGTGTTGTCGTAGCCATCCAGGTGCGCCTCTTGCACGCGCGACAGCAGGAACACCTCGTAATCCATCGAGAGACCGAAGAGCACGCAGAACATCACGATCGGCAGTGATGCCTCGACGTACCCAAGGGGCTGGAAGTGCAGCAAGCCCGACAGCGCGCCGTCCTGGAAGATCACCACGAGCGCGCCGTAGCTCGCCAGGATCGAGAGCGCATTCATCACCACCGCCTTCAGCGGCAGCACGACTGAACCAAACGTGCGCAGCAGCACAAGGTAGATCGCCAGCACGATCAGCACCGCCGCCCGCGGGAACTGCTGGTACAGACGATCGGCGTAATCGATCACGCCGGCTGTGCCACCGCCAACCAGCAAGCGGAACTCGCTCGGCGGTGGGGTTGCTCGAATTGCCCTGATCAGCTGCTTCGAGCGATCGTCGGTCTGCCCATACCGACTGACGACCGTCACCAGCAGGGTGTCCTGTCGCACGCTGGCTTGCATCGCGAGTTGCGCATAGGCATCGCTGACGTGGTTTGGATCGGCGTAAATAGCCCCATACTGCTGCGGAGTAATGCGCGGATCGAGGTTCACCACGCCCTCGCCGCGCTGCACCGTCGGGTCAGCCACGACGCGACGCATGTACGTGGCGAGATCCTGCATGCGCTGGCTAGTAATGGGATTCGTGCCGTCGGTGGTTTGGAAAACCAGGAGCACGGGCGAGAGCTCGCCCGGGCCCCAGTGCGCCTGAAGGAGATCGAAGCCGCGCCGCGATTGCACGTCAGTGGGCAGGATCGAGGCATCCGGTGCCCCGAACTGCACGCGCACAAATGGCAGGCCAACGCCTATCAGTACCGCAAGCAGCGGCAGCAGGACAGCGACAGGTCGAGCCATCACGGCGTGCGCCAATCGCGCCCAGAACCCGTTTCCGGTTGACGTCTGCCTGGCCGAGGCCGCCAGCGGCCCAATCGCCAGCGCATCGATGCGGCTGCCCAGAACTCCTAGCAACGCAGGTAACAGCGTGAGCGCGGCAATAACGCTGATCGCAACGACCAGGGCGCCTGCCAGACCCATCGAACGCAGAGCAGTGATGTCGAACGTCAACAGCGCCAAGAGACCGATCATGACGGTTGCTCCGCTGAACAGGACGGCTCGCCCAGCGGTGGCCACGGACCACGCAACCGCACGGTCGAGTGGTTGGCCCCGCGCAAGCTCCTCACGGAAGCGTGAAACCACAAAGAGTGAGTAATCGATGCCCAGGCCCAGGCCGAGCATGGTGGCGAGGTTCAACGAGAAGATCGAAAGCTCCGTGAACTGGCCCAGCACCACCATCAGCGCCAGCGTCAGCGCGACCGCGGTACCGCCAACCACGCCAGGCACCGCTCCCGCAATCACTGAGCCAAACACGAGGACCAGTGCGATGCCCGCCGTCGGGATGGACAACAGCTCCGCGCGGCGGAGGTCGCGCTCGGTGACGTCAAAGATGTCCTGGTAGAAGACGGGCGCGCCCGTGAGCGTGACCTCCAACTGCGTCGGTTTGAGCGCTTGCTGGATGGTTGGCAGCACCGCGTTCACATCGCCCCCGGTATCACTGAGAGCAATCGTCACGTACTGGGCTTGACCATCCGGGGCGACCTGGCGCGGGTTGTCTCTCGCGGTGGTGATTCGCCCAACGTTCGGGAGACTGCGCACGTCCGTCAGAGAGACGTCGACCGATTGAAAGAACTGGTCGCTGGTTGCGCTCAACGTGCCCGTAGGGTCGGTGTAGACGAGCACCACGTTGGATTGGTTGGAGCCGAAGCGATCGGCGAGTAGCTGCGCCGCGCGGAAGGCCTCCAGGTCGGGGCTGTTGAAGCCGCCCGCATTGAGCGAGCGAAAGACGCGTGGGACGAAGGGCAGGGCCACCAACAGGATGACCGCCCATGCGATCAGTACGAGGCGGCGATGCAAGACCAGCCACCAACCGAACTTCAACACACCTCTTGCTGAACCCTACACGTTCAAAGTGGCTGAGACGCGTTTGTTCTTAAGCTTTGGCGCGTCACTGCGTAGACTCAGGCCGCGATGGGTCGTGCCGTCCTGGCAATTGTTGGGTTGTTGCTGCTGAGCGCGTGTTCACCAGCCAACGAGCGCCCGCTGCGGGGGGCTCAGCCGGGCACGGCGCCGCCACCGCCGACGGCCCCTGGAGTGCCGCCCACCCTTACTGCCAGCGAGGCGCTGCGCCAGCGCGCATTACCCTCGCCGTCACCAGCCGTCGCTGAGCCGCAACCGTCACCGGCAGTGAACCCGTCAGCAGCGCCGAGTCCGTCGGTGGTCTCGCAGCCGCCAATCGTGCGCACCATCGCGCCCGCGGCGAATGGCCACGTTCCACCTGGCGGGCCTGTCACACTCTCAGCAGTGCTGGTGGGACGTACCGCGGACCTGGCGTCGGCCTCGTTGAGCGTCAACGGCGCGGATGCGAGCGCGCAGATCGACAAGCGTTCCCCGCGTGACTGGACCATTCACGCCAGCCAGACGTTAGCCAACGGCACCCACACGGTACGCGTCCTGGTCCGCGATGCCAGCGGTGCCGCCGGCGGATTCACGTGGCAGTTCGCCGTGGGCGAGCAAGAGCCAACTCCCACGCCAATGCCGTGAGGGACCAATGAAGGTGGGCGTCCTCGGCGGCGGTGCGCTTGGCCTGGCTGCCGCGTTGCGTCTGGCACAAGCAGGCCATCAGGTCACGCTGATCGAACGCGAGCCGCAACTCGGGGGCCTGGCGGCTGGGTTCAAGGTCGGCCCCACCTCGCTCGAGAAGTTCTATCACCACATCTTCAAAACCGATACGACCATCATCAGATTTATTCAGGAGCTTGGCCTGTCCGACCGCCTGTTGTGGGGCCAGCCAAACACCAGCACCTTCTCCAACGGAAGAATCGTCAGTCTCGGGCGGATTGGAGATCTGCTCAAACTCCCGTTGTTGGACCCCCTTGACCGCACGCGGTTCCTTGCGGGCATGGCCATCCTGAAGGCGATTCCTGATGAACGCGTGTTCCGCGGCTGGACGGCCGCGCGCTGGATGCCGCGACTCATGGGCCGGCGCGTCTACGACGTGATGTGGGAGCCGGTCCTGCGCGGCAAGTTCGGCGCGCGAGCCGAGCAGATTGCCATGAGCTGGCTCTGGAGCCGCGTGCACGAACGGTCGCTGCGGCTCGGTTATGTGCGCGGCGGCTTTCAATTGATGTACGACGCCTTTGGGGAGCGCATACGCGCCCTTGGCGGCACGGTCCTTCTCGAGACCGCCGCCGAACAGATCACCACACGTGACAGCCACGTGCATATTCAGACCCAGACGGGTGAGCACCACGTGGTCGATCGTCTTCTGGTGACACTACCCACGCGCTTGTTTGCACGCATGGCGCCCGAGGTGCCAGCCGACTGGTTGCAGCGCTACCCCGGCCCCGAGCACTACGGCGCCCACGTGCTGATCCTCGGCCTCGATCGGCAACTCTTGCCCGGTGTGTACTGGCTCAACATCAACGATCGCGATCTGCCCTTCCTCGCGCTGGTCGAGCACACCAACTTCCTCCCAGCGGCGGACTATGGCGGCGAGCACCTGGTCTATCTCGGCAATTACCTGCCCATGGACCACGCATTGTTCAGTGCGAGCGACGCCGACATCCTGGACAGCTTCCTGCCAGCGGTCGCGCGCATTCGACCCGACTTCAATCCGGGCTGGCTGACCACGCATTGGGTCTTTCGGGCCCCGTTTGCGCAACCGATCGTGACCACGAACTACATGGAGAGCCTGCCGCCCCACGGCACGCCGCTGCCCGGCGTGTACCTGGCGAACATGGCCCACGTGTACCCCCAGGATCGCGGCCAGAACTACAGCCTGCGACTCGGCGAGCGCATGGCCCGCATGATCCTCGCCGACCCGGCGCCCCGCACAGCCTGACGCAACACTTTCCCTCTTGACGCCGGGTGTTCGAGTGTTATCCCATGCGCACACTCATGGTCGCTCGCAGCGTTCAGCAACGGACACTCTCGGACAATGGTGCCGCTCCGGCGCTGCGCAGAGAGCGAATTCTTGATCGATTGCGATCATCTGGCAGCGTCCTGGTGGGCGATCTCGCAACCGACTTATCCACCTCAGAGATGACCATTCGGCGCGACCTCAAAGGCCTCGAGGCTGAGGGGTTGGTCCGCCGCATCCATGGCGGTGCGCTGCTGATCACCAGCCGCGCCTATGAGCCGAGCTTCCGTGAAAAGTCGGCCCAGTTCGTGGCGGAAAAGCGAAGGATCGGGGCGGCCGCGGCGGCCCTGGTGCAACCCGGCGACACGATCATCCTCAGCCCGGGCACGACCACGCTCGAGCTGGCGCGCAACCTGGCGGGTCGCACCAATTTGACGGTTGTCACCAGCGCCGTGAATATCGCCGTCGAGTTGGCCAGCGACCCCGAGATCGACGTCATCGTCACCGGCGGGCACCTGCGAGGAACGACCTACGCACTGGTTGGCTCGTTGGCCGAGGAAAACATGCGCAGCCTGCACGTCAACAAGCTGTTTGTGGGCGGCAACGGCTTGACCGTGGAGCACGGGCTGACCACACCCAATCTATCGGTGGCGACCACCGACCGTGCCCTGGTGCGCTCCGCGGAGCGGGTCATCGTCACCGTTGATCACAGCAAGATCGGCCGAGCGACGCTCTGCCAGACGGCGCCGATCGACCAGATTCACACGCTTGTCACCGATAGCGGCATCCCCGAGGACCAGCGTCGAGCCTTCGAACGTGCCGGCGTCGAGGTCATCGTTGTGTGACCGTTCGCAATCCTCAGATCTAGAGGGAGGGGTTTATCGACTCATGGCCGATTTGAACACGCGACGCGTTTTCCTTCGCCGCGGGATGGGCGCTCTTGGCGTCCTGTCCATCGGCTCATCGCTGCTGGCGGCATGTTCGCAGCCAGCCGCCGCGCCGACCGCTGCCCCAACAGCGGCTGCGGCGGCGAAGCCAACGACGGCGCCAGCGCCTACGACCGCGCCAGCCCCCACCACGGCGCCAACTGCCGCTGCAAAGCCGACCGTGGCCGCGGCGGCTGCTCCAACCGCGGCACCCACGACTGCGGCTGCGGCCACAACCGCGCCAGCCGCGAACGCCGTGACGGTCGGTTCGAACTTCTCGGACGCGGTTCCGAAGAAGGCGATTCAGGCGGTCTTCGACGCGTTTACGCAGAAGACCAACATCCCGTTGGCAGTCAACTCGGTCGACCACAACACGTTCCAGGAGCAAATCAACACGTATTTGCAGGGCAAGCCTGACGACGTTTTCTCGTGGTTTGCCGGCAATCGCATGCAGTTCTTCGCCGCCCAGGGACTGTCAATGCCAATCGACGACGTCTGGCAAAAGGTCGGCAGC
>JAFAZN010000322.1 GCA_019239775.1 Chloroflexota bacterium | reverse complement strand
ACACACAGCGTCGTAATCGTCGGGCAGCTGAGCGCGTCGGGAGATGTTGTTTCACGCCCATGTCACGCGGAACTCACGCCGATTTCCGGGCGAACAGCTCACATAATGCTGGTACGGCGTTGGCTGGTATCGCATGCATCGCGGCTTCGCCACTCGTGAGCTTCATGCGGGCAGGTGATTGAGCTTGCGGATCTGACTGTCGAATGCCAGGCGGGGACAAACCGGCGCAGCGTGCTCACGCGTCGCGCCGCTGAACCGGCTGTGTATCGCAGCTTTGGGCTTGGGGTCAGTCGCAGCGGCCACGATTGACCTCGCAACTGCGGTCGGATCGACGCCGTGCTCCATCGCACTCGCCATTACGCCGTCGAATGTCTGGCGCTGCGCCGCATAGATCGCAGCGGTGCGTCGGCCCGTAGCGCGTTCGCGTCGAATGCCGTCCGCGTATATGCGGGCTCAATGAGGAGGACGCGGACTCCGTACTCACGGACCTCGTGATCCATAGACTCGGAGTACCCCTCGATCGCGTGTTTGGTCGCGGCATAGCTCGCCATGTACGTACGGCGCAGGGACGAGCCCGAGCACTGACGAGATGTTGATGATGCGTCCGTTGAGCTGTGCGCGCATGTGCGGCAGCACAGCCTTCGTCATGCGGATGACGCCGAAGAAGTTGATGTCGAAGACGCGCTGGTCCTGGGCAAGCGAGCTCTCCTCCGCCGCACCTGCTGCAGTGGTGCCCGCATTGTTGACGAGGATATCGATACGTCCGAACTGCTCGATCACATCACGCACCAGCGTGCTGACGGACTCGTGACTGGTCACGTCGAGATTGAGGAACGTCACACCAGGCTCGGTGGTGACCCGCGAGGTGTTGCGGCTCGTTCCCACCACGTCGAAACCGGCCTGGACGAGCGCGAGGGGGCTGCCTTACCGATGCCTGAGGACGCGCCCGTGACGAGCGCGACGGCTCGGGCATCGCCACGCTTATGGCGGACGCGGGGCTGACGAACGGTGCCTTCTACGCCCACTTCGAATCCAAGGACCAACTCGTCGCGCACACGCTCGCCGAACAGCTACGCGAGCAGCGCGAGAGCTTCAGCACCCAGCCGCAAAGCCGCGCGGGACTCGAGCAGATCGTCCGCACCTATCTCTCAGTTGAGCACCGCGACAACCCCGAAAGTGGCTGCGTCTCCGCAGCACTGCTCGACGAGATCAGGCGCTCCAGGCACGCAGTCAAGCGCGCGTATACCGACGGGCTGCTGGAGGTCATCGAAGACCTCGCCGCGCGCCTTGCGCCGCAAAGATATGGAGTCGGCACGTGTGAAGACGCTGAGCGTCTTCGCGTTGATGCTCGGGACGCTCCAGCTGTCCCGAGCGCTGGCCGACCGAGATCTGGCCGATACGGTCCTACAGCAGGGCGTCCAGAACGCTCTTGCGTTATTGGGCGGCGAGCCTCACGACTAATTGGACGGAGCGAGGAGTTTCGCAAGCTCATCGTGTACTCCTAATCCACGTTTGTGTCATTACCGCCGTCTCTGTCGGCGCCATGGCAGTAGGACTCACAACAGGACACGCAATGGGACTGCTGTCCCGTGCCCCGATGCATCTGTCGGCGTAGGCTCCAGAGCGAGCGAGTCACTGGCCAGTACCGCACCACCCTCTTTGTCTGGAGACACGTCGCGTGCCCACTCCAATTCTGTTTCGTCTCAGCGGCGCGTCGTTGCTGCTCGGCGGCCTCCTGGCTGCCATTGCAATGATCTTTCATCCGACCGATATGACTGACCCGGCCAATGTGCCAGTGCACCTGGCGCTGTACACCGCGGTCATGCTCATTGCACTCGGTCTTCCCGGCCTCTACGGAAGATTCGCCTTGCAAACCGGACGAACCGGCCTCGTCGGAATCGTGCTGCTGTTTGTCGGCGCGGTTTTCGCCGATCCAATTCACTCGGTATTGGAATTCACCGTCGTTCCCGTCATTGCCGCCGATCCATCAACCCGATCCTTGCTGGATGGACCTCCGCCAGGTCTGATGGGACCACTCATGCTGGCCATCCCGGTGCTGCTGCTTGGCATGATCGTATGGTCCGTTTCAGTCATCCGCGGCAAAACGGTGCCGCGCTGGCCGGCGGTCATGTCGCTGGCCGGGGTGGCAGCAGTCATGGCTGGGATGATTGCCTCTGGAGGTCAGCCCGGAGGATCGACTCTCTCCGAAGTCGGACCAGGAATCCTGTACCTCAGCCTGGCAGCATTCGGCCTCGTGCTCGTGACCGAGCGCAAGCCCGTGCCAACTGCTGAGCCGCGAGTGGCTGGTCGCGAGCGACTGGCGGCGAGCGGGTAATCTTCGCACCGATGCGCCAGATACGGCCGACGACCGATTCATGGCGGCTGCTCACGCTCGCGGCGTGGGCAGCTTCGGCCGTGGTGGTGCTGTTGTTCGTCGGCTTGGCGCGCAGATCCTCTATGCGGAGATCACCGCGGAATGCACGGGCGAGGTGGCCAAGGAGTGCATCACGCTCCAGATCAACGCGCCGATGGTCGAGTCACTGCAATCGATCGGCATCTCGCTCGACAGATTCGCGCTAATGGTCACGTTTTTCGATGCACTGCCCCCGCTCCTGGCACTTCTTGTGAGTGGCCTCATTGTCATCTGGCGCGGCGATGATCGCACGGCAGCTTTGGCAGGTATCGCGCTGCTGCTGTTCGTTGGCGTGGTGCTGCAATCGGGCGTGACCGCGCTGGCAGATCAGCCAGGCTGGCGTTCGCCGGTCACGTTCGTCCAGTTTCTCGGTTCAGCGCTCCTCTTCTGCATTGTGAATCTTTTTCCTGATGGCCGGTTCGTGCCGACATGGACGCGGTGGATCGCGCTCGCCGCGATTGTCTGGTGTGCAATTGGCTACTTCAGCCCATCGGACTGGGCCGTCAACCAGCATCCACCGGGCAGCCTGTTCCCGGTGGGGATTGTGCCGCTCTTTTTGGCGTCCGTAACCGGCCAGGGCGTGCGCTATTTTCGCGATTCCAACCAGCTGCAACGGCAGCAAATGAAATGGGTGCTGCTCGGCTTCTCGGCGAGTCTGACGGTAATCCTGTTCAACGCGTTGATTGCGCCAAGGTTCGTTCCTGCGCCTCCGCAACCTGCAGCAGCGGTGTACCTGTTGATTGGCGGCGGCAGCTTCAGTCTAGCGCTGTTGCTCATGCCGATCTCGGTGGCGCTCGCGGTCATGCGGTACCGGCTGTTCGACGTGGATCTGCTTATCAGTCGTGCGCTCGTCTACATTGGGCTCAGTGCAGGCATCGTCGTCGTGTATGTGCTGGTGGTTGCGTATCTCGGTGCGCTGTTCCAGAACGGTGGCAGTTTGCCAAATTCACTGCTCGCCACGGCGGTGGTGGCGGTCGCCTTCCAGCCGGTACGCGAACGGCTGCAGCGCGCCGTCAATCATCTTGTCTACGGTGATCCCGATAATCCGTACGTCATTCTGACTCGGTTGGCTCAGCGCCTCGAGGGCAGCCTGCCGGCCGAAAGCGTGCTACCAGCTGTCGTGCTCGCCAGGCGGGCGCGGCTGCACATGCCGCGCGTGTGAGCATTGATCTGCAGCGTTCACGTGAGCGGCTGGTGGCCACGCGAGAGGAGGAGCGGCGGCGACTGCGTCGCGAGCTCCACGATGGGCTCGGTTAAATGCTGGCCGGCCAAGCCTTGAAGGTTGGATCCGCGCGCACCCTGTATGGCCGCGATCAGGCGTCCGCCGACCAGTTGTTGGCTCAGCTGGAAAACGACATTGAATCCACGCTTGATGAGGTCCGGCGCCTTGCGCGCGGCCTGCGTCCTCCGGCGCTGGACCAGCTCGGGCTCGTGCAGGCGCTGCGCGAGGTGGCACGTCGCTATCAACCGCGGGTCCGCATCTCGTTGGAAGTCGCTGGCGATCTCGATCATCTGCCAGCCGGTATCGAAGTGGCCGTCTACCGGATCGTCGACGAAGCATTGACCAACGTCGTACGTCATGCCGCCGCCGAATGCTGTCAAGTTCGACTTGTGCGACACACCGCTTGCGTTGGAGTAGACATTCTCGACGATGGTGACGGTCTGCCCGCTCGCATCCAAACTGGTGTCGGCCTGACCTCGATGCGTGAACGCGCTGAAGAGTTGGGCGGTTCTCTCAGCATCGCACCGAACATCCCCACCGGGACGAAAGTCCGTGCGGAGCTACCTTTATCGCGGTCTACAACATGAAGCTTCGCGTCTTGACGGTAGACGATCACCCGGTGTTCCGCGACGGCCTGCGCGCAACACTCTCAGTCGATCCGGAGCTGGAGCTCGTCGGCGAAGTGGGCACCGCCAGTGAAGCCGTCGAGCTGACGCTCCAGCTTCATCCGCAGCTCATCGTCATGGATGTCCAACTGCCGGATATGAGTGGCATCGAGGCG
>JAFAZN010000279.1 GCA_019239775.1 Chloroflexota bacterium | reverse complement strand
CGCATTGGCGGACTGGGCGCGGCTGGTGACTCGCTCCACAGCATCACCGTCGCCAATTGCCGCGAGACATTGAAGCCACATGCGGTATGTATCGACCAGGTAGTGCCGCGCCAGCTCTTCCGCTAGTGGCTCGAACCGCTCGAACGCCGCGACAGCGTCCGCATATCGTTGAGCCACCAGGTGTTGCTGGCCAAGGTGGTACAGCAGCCGCGCGTTTTCACCTTCATGCAGCAGCGCGGCTTCGAGCATGCGCAGGTTGCGGGCGTCCTTGTCGCGCGCCACATACACCTCTGGGTCGTAGCCATAGTGGAAGACCCGTACCTCGGGCAGGAACATCACGCCGCTGCGGCGTCGATCGGACAGCCGGAACAGGTCCTCGTGAATGGCGCCGACGTAGCGTAAATCGGTATTGCGCGGAAACAGTCGCGTGACGCAGTGGCGAATCGAGTCCTCGCTGCCGTT
Organism: Chloroflexota bacterium; assembly: GCA_019239775.1. Lineage (GTDB taxonomy): Bacteria > Chloroflexota > UBA6077 > UBA6077 > CF-72 > CF-72. The sequence continues at coordinate 4,529 of JAFAZN010000279.1, read as the reverse complement.
GCGCAGACGGTTCTCGATCATCACCGAGTAGCCGATCAGATCATGCGGCAGAGGCTTGCCGACGACATCCCGCAGAGCGGAGCCGCTTGCTGAGTCCAACTCTTCGTCCGCGTCGAGCATCAGGATCCAATCGGCTTTGGCCGACTCGATCGCCGCGTTGCGCGCGGCCGCGAAGTCCTCGCACCACTCGAAATGCTCGACGCGCGCGCCATGCGCCCGGGCAATCTCGACAGTTGCGTCGGTTGAGCCGGTATCCACCACCACGATTTCGTCGACGAACGGTCGAGCGCTGTCCAGGCAGCTCGCGATGAACTCTTCTTCGTTCCTGGCGATCACGCACAGCGCGATGCTGTGCGGACGCCGTTGTGGTTGCGCCTTGCGGCTGGATGAGCGCTTGGTCACAGAACTGGTGCTCCGCTCTTGGAATCGGCAGGGTGTTTGCCGCGCAATAGAGCGGCGATGGCGGTGGGCGACGGCCGCACGGTGGTCGCCGCGGCGGAGTTGGCGCTCTGAACCTGCTGAAACAGTTCGTTGCGGAGGACGACGATCTCGGCTGGCGCCTGAATGCCAAGCTTGACCCGGTCGCCCTCGACACCAAGGACGGTGATTTTGATGTGATCGCCCAGGTGGACGCTCTGCTCGGGTCGGCGACTCAGGATCAGCATCTACTCAGCTCCCATGTTGCCCACCGGATGGCAAGCCGAATAACCGCTGTCCGCCAGGACGAGCTGCTTACCCTTGCGGGTGGTGGGGTTGATGACCAGCGGGCCGAGCAAGTTGGCCGTTAGCTCGCCACCGTCGCCTACGGTCAATGTGCAATACACGACGGGCGTTGTTTCATCGTCGAGACCAAGCTCAGCTCGATCGCCCGCTGAAAGCGGCGCCTCGTACTCGGACGAGACCACGACCGGATCTGTCACCATGAACGTCACGCCTCGTTCGTCGAGGCACTGCAGCGCGGCCACCGGCAGATCCTCCTCCGCGTCGGACAGCAGCACGAAGCGCTTCCAAGTACTGCAGCCGACGAGTCCCGCGGGAAAATAAATGCAGCTATCGACCTGCGCGGGCGGCAGGTTGGCCGCCAGGGGTCGGCTGGATTGCATGACGCTCATAGGGCCGCATTCTGCGGTCAGGGCCTGCGTTTTCTTTAGGCCCGCGCGTACTTGCCCCTTGGGCTATTGGTACCGCCCGCTGGGTTACTTCAGGTAGTCCAGCAAGCTCGGCTGCATGGCTTTGGCGCCAGCGGAAAGCGAAGCCTGGTAGACACTCTGGGCCATCGAGAACTGAGTGATGGCCTGGGCCATGTCCACGTCTTTGACGTTCGACAAGAGCCCGGTCATGTTGACCTGGATGGACGACATCTGCTGTTGCAGCGTGTCAAGACGATTCGTCATCGCGCCGACGGTCGCTCGCTGACCCATCACCGACGTCAGCGCGGTGTCCAGGTCGTTGATGCTGTTACTGATGGCGGTCTGATTGTTCGTGGTCAGGCCAGTCTGGAGGTTGTTGATCGCAGTGAACACCGGATCAAAGGTGGTCGTTGGGTCTACGTTCACCGCGACCGTCTGGCCCGGTGCCACCTGGCGCAGGACCGACCCGTGATTGCCCTGGTAAGAGCCAGGCGTGGCGGACGGATTTGCATTCAAGAAACCCGGCTGATCTGACTTCGTTCCAGCGAACAGGAACGAGGCGCCGTGCTTGGCCTGCGCCTGGCCCAGCACCTGGGCTTGGAGCTGAGTGACCTCTGTTGCGATCGTCCCCCGGTCGCTGGCGCTCAACGTGCCGTTGGCGGCCTGGACGGCGAGTTCGCGCGCGCGCTGAATGGCGTCGGTCACACCAGCAAGGGCACTATCGGTAGCATTCAGCCAGCCACTTGCCTGGTCGATGTTGGCCAGGTACTGGGTGCTCTGGTCGACGCTTTCCTGGAAGCCAAGCGCGCGCGCGGCGCCGATCGGATCGTCCGATGGCTTCGAGATACGGGTACCTGAGGTGACCTGCCCTTCGAGTTGATCGATGCGGGTCATGTTGTTCTCGATGTTGTTCAGCGTGGTCTGCGTCAGCATCGTCTGCGTGATTCGCATGCTTCTGCTCTCCCCTTATGCCGCGCCAGTGTGATTGATCAGCGTGTCGAGCATCGAGTCGTTGACCGTAATCACACGCGCCGCCGCCTCGTATGCGCGTTGATACTGGATGAGGTGAGTTGCCTCTTCGTCGAGTGAAACACCGCTGGTCTGCTGCCGCTGCGTATCGAGCTGATTGACCAGCACCTGCTGATTAGACGATTCGCTCTGAGCCGTGCTCGACGCAACGCCGAGGGACGCGACTGCCTGTCCGTACTGCGCGCCGATGGTCGAGGGCGTTGGCTGGCTGGCGAGGGTCTTTCCATTGAGATTCGACAGGATCGAAGCCAGTGCGCCGGGTGTGTACGCAGGTGTGTTCGCCGACAGCGTGAGGCGAGCATTCTGGCCATCAATGGTCACCACTTCTTTGCCATTGGCATCGGCGCCCTCGGTGACCGTGGCCGACGCACCGTTGATCGTGACCGTCGTGCCGCTGACTGCGAGTGCCAGACTGGCGTTGGGTCCGGCCTGACTCAGGTCCACGCCAACGACGTTTGCGCTCGGAGGACCGGTGTACGTGTTACCCACCTGCACGCCCGAGGTCGTGGCAACCTGGCCGACGCCCTGCTGCAAATTGGCGAGGGCAACCGCGTTGCTGCTGTCACCCGTAGCCGTCGAGTAGCCGGTCGGCGAAGTCGGGTCGGCGTACACCCGGGCGGCCGCCACGTGGTCGGTGCCGCCCGGGCCCGTAAGCACGCTGTCGACGGCGATGCTGCCCGAATCGGTCCCATCGAAGAAGACCTGACCACCTTTTCCGTCCAGTCCGACGCCTGAGGTGTGAATGCTGTTGACGTTCTGGATGACGCGCTTAGCGAGCTGATCCAGGCTGTTGAGCTGATTCTGGACGTCCGTGTCGCGCGCCTCGGCCAGACCCTGCAGCTGCCCACCGGCGGTGGCCTGATTGAGGGTGGTGTTGTCGTCAGCCCAGGTGATGGCCGTCCACGACGGGGCGGGGCCCGGCGTCGCGACCAGCTGATGCACTTTGTCGCGGTCCACCAGCTGGTGGCCGTTGACGTACAGCGAGACCTGGCCGTCGGCCGACTCGGTCGAAGTCACTTTGACGAGCTGGCTCAACTGATCCAGCAGCTGATCGCGCTGATCACGCAGGTCGTTAGCGTGCATGCCGCCGGCTTCGACCTGGGAAATCTGCTTGTTGATCACCGCAATCTGATTGGCGAAGTTGTTGATATTGGTGACGGTTAGACCAAGATTGCCGTCCAGGTTCTGCTGCTCCTGGCGCAACTGCTGGCTCTGACTGTTGAACGCTTGCGCCAGGGCCGTACCCTGCTGCACCACCGAGACGCGAGCCGCGGCATCGGACGGGCTGTTGGCCAGCTGCTGCCAGGATTGCCAGAACTTGGTGAGTTGGCTGCTGAGCCCACTGCTGGACGGCTCGTTGACGGTGGCTTCAACTTGCGCCAGGGCGTCTTTACGGCTATCCCAGCGACCTTGCTCGGCGTACTGACCGCGAATCTGCATGTCGGCGAAGGTGTCGCGTGCGCGGGTGACGGCCGTGACCTCGACGCCGGTGCCCAACTGGCCTGGCTGGCCGCTGGAGCTGAAGACAGGGATCGGGTAGGCCAGGGTGGCCTCTACTGTTCCCGACTGCCGACTGTACCCGGGCGTATTGGCGTTGGCGATGTTCTGGTTGGTGATGTCAACCAACGTCTGCTGCGTTCGCAGCGCCCGCGTGGCGATGTCGAGGCCGAAAAACGGCGAGCTCATGCGCGGCTATCCACAAGCGCACTGCGCTGCGACGAGATGTGTCCTCGAGCTCCGTACACGGGCGCTGGGCTGGTCACGAGCCGTTGCAGAAATTCGAGCGTTCGCCGCGACAGTTCGATGCTCTTCTCCAGTAGTCCCGCGGTTGTCGCCTGGCGAGTCTTGAGCTCGATGACGGCTGCGTTTATGCCTTTGCGCAGGCTCTCCAGGCGTTCGGACCCTTGTGCGGGCGAAGCCGCGATGGCCTCGGCCAGTGTCTGACCGCCGAGGGCCGCGATGCGCTGCCGCTCAGCGCGCGCGAGGCGAGCAGACAGTCGCTCCTGGCGCCGCGTGACGCGCTCGATCCAATCGCGGTCGTGGGCGGCCACGGCAGCGTACTGTTCGTCGGCAGCGACGAGCAGATCGGACAGCGTGGCATGCACCTCGTGCAGCGCGGCTTCGAGCGGAGACTGATTCGCGGCAGTCGCTGGAGCGTTCATCCTGGTCCTTTAGTGATTACTGTTGACCTTGCTGGTCGAGCATCTTGCGCGCGAGCACGCGGCTCGGCACGTCGTAGGTGCCGTCCTGCACGCGCTGTTTGATGTCGGCGACTTTGTCAGTGCGCACGTCTGGGGCGGCCTGAACGGCCTGCTGGGCATTCGCCAACGACTTGGCGCTGTCCGACAGGCTCACCGAGTCGGACTGCCG
>JAFAZN010000129.1 GCA_019239775.1 Chloroflexota bacterium | reverse complement strand
AGCATTGTGACTGCCGCGTTCCAAGGCAAACCCGTTCGAACGAAATTCGGGCGAGCCGAATTTCGACGAGACCAATGGGAGATCAGATGAAGCGAATTCGGTGGGCCAACGTCGCGATCGCGACGGTCGTGTTGCTGATGGTTGGGTATGGCGCCCTCGCGCTATTCGGGCTCGCGTCTGGTTTGGGGCGGAGCGCCGATGCAACCGACGAAGGTGTCTCGGTTCCCACGGAAGTGTCCGATGCGACTGCGCCAGTCGCCGAGATCGCACCGACTGCAGAGCCGACGGCAGTGCCTGCGCCGACCGCCCTGGTGCTGAACCTGGCGCCCGCGCCCACCGTCGCACCGACCGCCATCGCCGACGACGGCGGCTTCCAATCCGAAGTGCCTGTTCCGCAATCTTCGGGCAACTTCCCGCTGGGCACCATCACGGTTGCCTTCGACAAGGAATTCCCGCCGTACTCGCCGGTCGTGATGCTCTACCAGGAGAAGCTGGCCGAGAAGCGTGGCCTGGGCATCCACTTCGTGCCGTTCGATATCGAAGACAAGAACCGCATCTCCGAGACGCGTCGCGGTGAGTTGCTGCAGAGTGGCGGCTTCGACGTCCTGCTGACCACCATGAACAGCTACGCGCTATGGGGCGGTCCCGACGTTGGTCGTGTCACCGCGATCATCGGTGAGTCAGCTGGCGCCGACAAGGCGGTGGTCCAGAGCGACAAGATCAAGACCTTCAACGATTTCTATGGCAAGGCTGTTTCATACTCGGACAGCTCCGTCAGCGAATACTTGCTCTACTACATGCTCCGTGCTGGCGGCGTGCCTGCTGAGGCAGTGATTCGCTTCGGCCAGGAAAACCTCAATCAGGCCGTGCGTCGGTACGACGATCGCGAAGCACATGCCGTTGTGGGTTGGACCAGCTCCGACCTGGACACGGCGATGAAGCAGTCCAACAGCAAGGTGCTGATGACCTCCGATCAGTTCCGCGTCACCACCGACGTCATCGTCACCGGCGTCAAGGCACTGCAGACCAAGCCCGCGGCGGTGCAGGCCTTCCACGATGCGTGGTTCGAGGCCAACAAGATGGTCTTCGAGCACCCGGATGAGGCCGCGGCATCGATGAACAACTGGAACGGCAGCTGGACTGGCGTCGAGACGACGCAGGACCTCACCGATGCACTCGGCGAGTTTGCGCAGGCCACGCTTGCGGACAACCGCGTGATGTTCAGCGACCAGAACCTGCCGCTGATGCAGGCCCGCTACAAGGAAGCCGAGGCCGTCTGGGCCTGGGGCGGCCGCCAGGTGCGCACGTTTGTGGCCGATCCCGACCTGGCTTCAGTGTTCGATCCAACGTTCGTGCGCAAGTCAGCTCAAGACAGCTCGTTGATTTCGACCCAGCCGCCAGTCAATCCGACTTTCCACCTGACAGCCGACCCGCAGGTCAAAGGCCTCTCACCGCAGGAGCAAGCCCGCCTCACCACGGTTGCCACCCTCGACGTCAAACAACTCCAGTTCGCCCAGGGCACTGCCGACCTTTCGCCTGCCGCCCGCCAACAGATTGAGCTCTCGGTGATTCCCGTGCTGCGCAACACGGTTGGCACTTACCTCAAGATCGAAGGCTCGGCTGGCTGGCCCGAGAAAACTGGTCTGAACGAGGGTACCGTCAACCAGCTCGCATTCGAGCGCGCCCGCGCGGTGCAGGACTACATCATCAAGTTCGGTGTGCCGGTGGAGCGCCTGGTCCTCGGTACGCAGCTGCCCACCTGCCGCGAATGCAAGGACGCCGGCCAAGTGCAGAAGGACAACACGGTCCTCTTCAACCTGGCAACACAATAAGGTCACACCCCTAACCCGCACGAGGTCAGAAACACACACTCATGGATCAGTTGAAAGGCTCGCTTCGCTTTATTCCCCTTCCGGCGGTGACCCAGTTCATCGCCGGGCTCGGCAGCACCGGGCGCCTCAAGATCGGACAGGGCACCTGGTCGGGTGAGATCGCGCTGCGCGAGGGCTGGGTCATCGCAGCCCAGCTCGGAGCAGAGCGCGGGCGCGCCGCACTGGAAGGCATGATGCTGGCGCTCACCGAGGCCGACTTCGCTTTCGTCGACGGACCAGTTGAGGCAGCTGAGGAGCCGCTGCTCAGTCGCGACGAGCCCGCCACTTACCTGGCGGGCCTGGTGGCCGAACGGGAGCGGCTGCAGCTGGGGTTCAATGCGCTCGGCAGCGTGCCACGTCTGGTGGACCAGGATCTCAACACGAGTGAGAGCTCGCAGGTCACGATCAGCGCGGCGGCCCTGCAACTGATCCCGGCCCTGGTCCACGGCCACACGCTCGAGCAGATCGCACAGCGACGGGGATTGGCTCGCACGCTGCGAGAAGTCGCGCTGCTGCGCGCGGGTGGGCTAGTGCGACTGGACCCGGCGGCAGCGTCGCCGCGGGCTTCTGCGCCAGCACCGGCAGCCACTGCCGATTCGACCGCGCCGGCGGCGGCTGCGACCCCGCCCCGTGCGTTGACGCCAGCCGTCCGGCCGTTGCGGCCAGTCGGTCTGCCGGCGCGCACGCCTCAGTCGCCACGCCGTGCGACATGGTGGCAAGCCGGCGGCAATGCCTCTGCCTCAACCGCGACCGCGCCGGTGGAACTGCCACGCCCGCGCCTGGTTACCGACGATGAGCCACGCCCGCATCGCCTGGCGGCGGTGCCCGACGAACCAACGCCCGCCATCGTTCCGCAGGAACCGCCTACGCGCGGCCGCAACTGGCGTCAGGCGCTGGTAGGCCTGTTTGTGGCTGAGACCACGCCACAGCCCTGAGCCTTACGCTGGTGTCTATGGCAGACACCAGCGTGCTCTATGAGGTTCGCGACGGCGTCGGCACGATCACCCTCAATCGGCCGCGGGTGCTGAATGCGCTCGACCTGGACCTGCTGCAACGCCTCGGCGACGCGGCCGAGCAAGCCGCGCACGATGAGAACGTCTGGGTGGTGGTCCTGCGCGGCGCCGGCCGCGCGTTCTGCTCGGGCATCGATCGGAACGCCCTGGCGCGAGGCGAAATCGATGCGGAGTTCTACCGCGCCATCGCCCGCGCAACCAACTCGCTCGAAGACATGCCCAAGCTCAGCATCGCGGTGCTGCATAGCTGGTCGATCGGCGGCGGACTCCAGCTGGCCTCGGCCTGCGACGTGCGCCTGGCCGCTGACGATGCGGTGCTGGAGTTCGGCGCGACGCGCCACGGGCTGGTGCCAGATGCCACCATCTTGCGCATCGCGCGGATTATCGGGATGGGCCGCGCCAAGCAGCTTGCGCTGCTAAACGAGCGCGTTTCACCCGGGCAGGCATTGGGCTGGGGCCTCGTCAACTGGGTTTGCCCCGCTTCGGAGCTGGAAACGCTGTTGGCGTCGATCGTTGGGGGTGCGTTTCACGCCTCGCGTACCGCGGTTGCCGAGTCGAAACGGCTGCTCCACGAGTCTTTTCATCGCGACCCGCGGAGCATGGTGGAGGAGCTGGTTGAGGCGCAGATGCGCTGCCACGCCTCATGGGAGCTGGCGCTCGCCAATGAGGCGTGGGCACGCCGCGAGCCTGAGGTGCGCTACTTCCCTCGGCCACCCACGTAGGCCCCAGTTCGCCGCCGCCTACCACCTGACGCCCAGCTGCGCCAGCATCACGCCCAACTGCAGCAGCGTCATGCACTACTGCGGCACCGTCAGGCACAAGTGCGGCAGCGTCATGCACTACTGCGGCAAGCGTCAGGCGTTAGTGCGGCCAGGGTCGCGTGCCACTGCGGCGGCGGCGGCTACCAGTGGTCCCAGCGGGTAATGCGCTCGAGCGGAATGCGCTCTACTGGGCGGAAGTTCTCGCCAGTGAAGTAGGCGACTGGCAGCAGTGCGGCCTGGGTGTACTGCGCGTAGGGAATCCCAAGCGCCTCGGCGATTTCCTGCTCGCTGCGCAAATGCAGCGTCGTATACGCCGAACCGAGACCGCGCAGGCGCGCGGCGAGCATGAAGCTCCAGGCCGCCGGAATGATCGACCCGTAGAGCCCAGCAATCGCCATGTTGGGCGACCCTTCGACTCGGCCTTCAATGCAGGGGATCACCATGACCGGCACCTCGGCCATATGGTCCGCCAGATAGCGTGCCGAGGTGTACAGGCGTGGTGCTTGCGCCTGGCGCGGATCACCCTCGCCGTACTCAGGTCGTCCCGCCGAGGCGTACGTGTACCAGGAGTCGCGATAGCGCTCGCCGATGAAGCGGCGCTTTTCGGGGTCGGTAACCACCAGCCATTGCCACCCCTGACGGTTACTGCCAGTGGGCGCCTGGACGGCGACCTCAATGCACTCGCGAATCAGCTCAGCGGGCACCGCCCGGGTGAGATCCAGTCGCCGACGCACAGAGCGCGTGGTCGTGAGAAGTTCATCTGGAGTCATGCGACCCCAACGGTACGCTACCAGTGGGCTGGCCGATTCAGCCGCGGCGGAAGGCGGGTTCGCGCATCGCCGCGCGCGGCGTCCATCTGGGCCTGGCGCACGAAGAGGGCTTCGGAGAGGTCGGCGCCGCGGAGATCGGCATTGCGCAGATCCGCAACAGTCAGGTCGGCCCAACGCAGGTCGGCGTCGCGGAGGTCGGCGGCGACAAGTTGGGTGCCGCGCAGGTTGGCTCCGCGCAAATCCGCGCGCCCGAGCTTGGCGCCGATCAGGTCCGCGTTGGCGTAGTCCACGTGCGGGCCTGGCGCGTTCGCCCGGGCGAGAGCGCTCACGCGCCTCAAGAGCGTGCGAGCCGAGCGTGTCTGCGCAGCCACATCCAGGTCCAGGAGTGCCTCCGGTGCCTGAGCGCTCAAAGCCTCCAGGCGCAGGAACGCGCGCCGAACCGGCGGCGCTAGTGGTGCAGCATCGGGCAGTTGCAGTGCTTCGCGCAGGTGCCACAACAGCAGGTGCAGCTCGCGCTCGCGCGCGAAGACCTCGAACATCTGCGAGGCAATCTCGGGATTGTGAACCCAGTCACGCCCACCGTAGATGGCCTGCGAAACCTGTTGGCCGGCTCCCAGGCAGTCGAACACGGTGCATCCAGGGAAACCTCGCTGGCGTAGCTCGGTGTGAATCTCGCAGCGGAACGCGGAATTCAGGTGTGGGCACGGCTCACCAGGCGGCTTATCGATGGCGAAATCGGCCGAAGCCACGAACGCCAGCGCCACGCAGCACAGGCCAACGCAGCGCGAGCAATCGGCTTCGAGCTCGACGCCTGGGTTCACTCTGGCAGTTGTAGCTCGCCCTCCAGCACCGGCACGACTCCGCCGCCGACCTGGATGTTCGTGGCGCGGCCTTCGCGCAAATCAAGCCGAATGCGAATGGTGCTTGGGCGTCCTATGCGGTAGCCCTGCAAGCTCACAATCTCGATCGGTTCGTTCACCTCAAGAATGCCGCGCTCGGCGACATACGCGCCCAACGGACCGCTGGCCGAGCCCGTTGCCGCGTCTTCCGCGACGCCGATATCGGGGGCGAACATGCGCGAATAGACATGCGCTACGCCGCGTTGCCGATCAGGCGCGAAGATGAACACGCCGGCCCGATCACCAGGGAAGATGCTCGCCACCGCCTGGAGGTTGGGTTGGGCGCGATCGACCGTCTGCGGATCGTTTAGCGGCACGAAGAGAAACTGCACGCCGGTAGAGCCGCTCACGATCGGCGCATCCCGCAGGAGGTCGGATTCGGTCAAGCCAAGTGACGCGGCGACTTCGGCACGATTGGACAGCGGCGGGCCGAACTCCGCGTCGCGATGGGACATCCACACGGTGTCGTCCGCGTCGAGGCGAACGGGTACCAGGCCGATGCCTTCTTCCAGCGCAAACTCGGCGACAGACTCCGACGGCGTTGATGCCCGCCGCGTGCGCGAGTGCCGTGGAACAGCGCCGCGATTGGCCAGGACCCACGCGGTGCCGACGGTCGGATGGCCCGCGAACGGCAGTTCTCGCCACGGTGTGAAGATCCTCACGCGGGCCGTGGCACTGGCCTGGGTAGGTTTGAAGACAAAGGTCGTTTCGGCGAAGTTCATCTCGCGCGCGATTGCCTGCATCTCGGCGTCGCTCAGGCCGTCTGGCTCGAGAAAGACGGCCAGTTGATTGCCGCCGAAGATGCGATCGGTGAAGACGTCCACCTGCACGAAGCGATACGCGCGCGACATGCCGTCGACCGTACACGCCTCCGCCCGCGCTGCAAATGGCCAATACGCCACCGAGTGGACTGGACCACACTCCCCGCCGCTTTCTTATCCTGAGTCCATGGAAAGCGCTAGCCCGCGCACGATGGTCCTCGAATTCGGCATGGGTGTGGACGTGCACGGCCAGGACTGCACAAAGGCGGCCCGCCGCGCGGTATTCGATGCCATCCGCCATTCGAGCCTGCCACTGCTCGGCCAGATTCGGGAGCGTGGCGGCACCATGCTCGTGGAGGTCACGGTGGCCGTACCCGAACCCGACTCGGTAAACCTGGAGGAAGTCAAGTCGGAGTTACCACATGGCGAGGTCACCGTCCACGCTGTCCCAGGTGGGTTACGCGTCCCCAACAGTGATGCGTTGATCGCGTGTGCCTCCATTCACGTGAGCGCGCGGTATCCGGAGTGACCGCCGTGACCGCC
>JAFAZN010000043.1 GCA_019239775.1 Chloroflexota bacterium | reverse complement strand
GCCGCACTTCAAGTGGAGTAATGGAGCATATGGCTCAAGTTGCAGCGGATCCGCGTGATCCGGTCCTTTCGGCAACGCGCGTGCCATGCTGGCGCAACCCGATCCCGAGGTGAGAGACCCTATATCACCGCACCTTGCCTGAGATCGCCGCGTTCGCGTCACCACGCCAATTGCCGGACCGTGCGCCAATACGGGCTGTGTGCTATCGGACTCCAGTCGTGCTCACACCGTCGAGCACGCGTTCGAACCATGCCACGCTGGGCGCGTGCTGGAGCAGGTGGCGTACGTTGCGGTGCATGAACTGGCGCTGATCGGGATCGGCCGTATCCAGCGCACAACGTATCTGGCCATAGGCATAGTTCAGCCACCCCGCAGCTTCGGCAGTGAAGCAGGAGAGATCGAGTGCTGGAGAATTACCCATTATGCTGCGGTACCCGTTGATAAACGACCGCGCCGCCTGCGCATCCGCTGCATTGCGCTGTGGACCCACACACCAGGCTACAATCGCGTTAGCCACCTCCCAGTTCGGCGGAAAGCCGCCGGCGTGTTCCCAACCGAGCACCACCAGGCGACCGTCGCGCGCCACACGCGTGTTCGCCGGTCCAAATCCGCAGTGACACAGAATTGGCGCGGGCGGCGCAGCCGTGGTCGCCATCCGCCAGAGGTCCGCCACGTCCTCCAGCAGGTCTTGGAGCGATGTCGCCCAATCCACACGGTTCGCGGAGGCGCTGTCAGCGAGCGCTGCCCACTCCTCGGGTGTATTGATGGGCGTGTACCAAGGCTCCATCGGTCGGTCCGGCTGCAGTGCCAGTGCGTGGAGTCGCGCCAGCAATGCGCCTGCTTGATGCGCGAGGGCATCTGACACAGGCGCGGAAAAGGGCGGTCCGGAGCGGACCCATTCGCTGACACGCCAGCTCTTCCCGTCGATGCTTTCCACAATTGCACCCGACATGCTACGCACGGGGCGCGGCACCAGCACGCCAGCGGCAAGAGCCGCTTTCTGCAACCGGACGTCGGTCTCGGCCTTGTCGGCGAGATTCTCAACTCCGTACCAGCTTTGCAGTTGTTTGACGGCCCAACGACCATGGTCAGTGTCGAGTGCCCAGGGTCGACCAGTCTCAGTAGCCGGTGCGACGGACTGCATGGGCGCAGTGACGGATCCAAGTCCAAAACGCGTGGCGATTTGCTGGGCAAGTGCAGGGTCCGCAATCTGTGCGCGACCACTCCGACGGTCTATTTCGGCCTTCAGCTCACGCCAGGTACGGAAACCATATTGCTGCGCCAGCGCCGTTTGCGCATCGGCCAACTGGATATGACTTTCGGGCTGCGCTTGGCGGATGCTGACCAGAAGGTCTTTGGCCTGCCGACGCAAATAGTCGAGACTCGGGTTGTCCGGGAGCGTTCTCACGTGTACACCTCGCTCTTTTGTGCCCGGACCCGCACGGGCGTTTCGAGAGCTCCGTGTCCGTTGCTCGACCGATCGATTCGGGGTGGCTTCAAGCCTTCCGGTGGGTCGCGGCGCGTCCCCAAACGCTCCATTCGACCATAGACGAGGTGTGCGCAGCCGTCAAGTCACCTCCCGTCGCCATCCGCGCGGCTGGCGCGTTCGTGCGCACGCTCGACCGGCGACGCGGGATCCTCGCGCAGCGCGGCCACCGCGGGACCCTAGTGGCCGACCTCTTTCAGGACGAGCTGGCCGTCGCGGTGGACCTCAGCATGATGGAACGGGTCGCGCGCACGCAGGACCTCGTCAGGCGACCCGCACACCACCCCCAGAGTTGCCCACAACTGGAGCGTTCTGGAGCCCGCCAACGGTTTGCCCGCATACTCAACACGGTGTTCGACATCCGCGCCTCGGCACGCACGCCCACCGACGTCATCTGGCGACTCAGTCCCGTCGTCATCGCCATGGTACTGATGTGGCTCGTGACCGCGGTCAACTTGCTTCTGCTTCAGGGCTCCTGGTTGTCGTACGGCATTCGTCCACGCGACCCGAGCGGCCTCTGGCCGAACATGCTGGTCGCGCCGTTCCTGCACGTCGGCCTGGCGCATCTGCTCGCCAACAGCGCGCCGTTCGCGGTTCTCGGCGGGTTAATAGCGCTGCAATCACCGTGGCGCTTTGCGCTCGTGTCACTGGTGGGCGCGGTCGTGGGTGCTGTGGTCGTCTGGATTCTAGGCCCAAGTGGATCCGTGCACGTCGGCGCCAGCGGCCTGGTGTTCACCTATTTCGGCTGGCTTATCGCTCGCGCTATTCGCGAGCGCAGCGCGATCGCCATTGCTCTGGGCGTCGTCACGCTACTGCTGTACGGCGGAGTCCTGTGGGGCCTCAGCCCGTTCCAGATCGGCATCTCGTGGCAGGGGCATCTGGGCGGTTTGCTCGGAGGCCTGGGGTTCGCGCGTGTCTGGCCGACGGCGAACCGCAGACTGTCGCCCGCCGTTCAGCCCCGCCGTAGCGTGATCTGACGTTCGCGATTTGGGGCGTCCATCCGGATAGCGAGCCGCCCACTCGCGCTCCGCTTCATTCGAGAGGCGGATGCCGTGGCCCGCAGGAGTCTCGCCGGGCAGCTCCAGATCGCCACCGCCGAGCGCCAGCGCTCCGTGTAACCACCCGCCTCGATGAAGCCTCGAATTGAGCGATTGTCATCGGATAAGCGGTCATATAAATGTTCGCGTCGAGATCAACCGGACGGCCCGGCCATGCCCCCAACGCGAGCGGGTCGCCACCCATCCAGAAGCGGCCGGCTGGCACCTTGCGCCAGACCAGGTCCGGCACACCGTTGCGTACCCCAACCGCAGGCCGCCCGTCAGCGTCCCGGAGTCCCAGTTCGTCGAACAGTCGCGCACGCACCACAGGGTCCGTTTCTGACAGTCAGGTATTACGAGCGGTGGCTTCAAGCGTCCGAGCACTTGCTGTTGGATCAGATATTCTCAGTGAGTCGGAAATTCAGTCGCGAATGCATCGGACGCTCGAAGCGGACCGCCATGTGTTTTAGATAATGAGTCAGAAGAAAACCGACTGAATCACTGTCACTGGTGACCGCCAGCGATACGCGTCAGGCGCGGCCTTCGCGTATCGCGACCACGGCCTTCTCAATGCGCCGTTGGCGGGTCTCGGGCGTTTTGGCCTGCTCGATCGGCAACACCAGGCCTTGCTTTCGGCTGTACGACAAGCTCTCGAATCGCCGCTTTATGTCGGGCTCGCGTTCCAGCGCATCATTCAAGTCCGGCGGTACTGCAAGTTCGCGTGGATCCGTGTCGAGCTCGATGTCGACATCCACCTCCTGTCCGCCGGCGACACCGGCTTTCGCGCGATGCTCGGCGCTGACACCCACCATAAACATGCCGCCCATCACGGCGACCGTATTGCGGTACGTGTAGCCGTTGATGGTCACGCGCACCGGAGGTCGCTTACCGGCACCCAGAGCCGCGACGACGTTATCCGGAACCTGCATTCCGACCGCGCTCTTGCCGCTCTGAAGCAAGGTTGTACGGAACTTCACGACGCGACCTCCTCTCCGAGTTGCAGCTGAACGAGGGACAGCCAGGCCCAGGCGAGAACCACCGCGGCCGTAAACGCCAGTATCACGATGGTCGAGACGACGCCACCCTGCTGCGAGCCCATTGCGATGCCAATGAAGGCCGCGGTGAACAATACGCCTGTGACGCGTGAAAAAAGCGCCCAGCCAGTTTGCTCGCGCCAGCTGAAGCGACGCGCGACGACGAAGCAGGCCGCGATGAACCCGGCGAAGCCGATTACGCCGGCGAGGATGTGCAGAAGCCCGTGCCAGCTCACGGCATGCGCATCCGCGGGTGTGCCTGGCGGAAAGCCATACGCCGGATCGGCGGCGAAGAAACCCGCTGCCACGAGACCCAGTCCGTACAACGCGATGGCTCGCGGCGCCCACACGCTGCCCGGGCCATCGTGCATGGCGGCGCGCATACCGATTGAGGATGCGATCACCAGCAAGCCAGTGAGGATCAACAAACTGGTGTGAATCCAACCGAAATCGCCGTTGGCCATGAGGCTGAGGTCGTGGCGCAGCGGATCGAAGCCGGGCCGAAACAGCATCTCGAGAGCACCGACGATGACATATATCGGGCCAGCGAGAATGCCGCATGCCAACAGAGCACTGGTGTGAGTTGCAGGACGGGCAGATAGACGGACAGCGGTTGCCACGGAAGGTTCTCCTCTCTTCTTTTCGACTGTTATTCCGGCGGCAAGTGAATGAATTGAAACGTTCAGTTTGAAGCGGACTATCGCGTGAACTCCGGAGGCAGACGCAGCAATGCGATGACCTCCGGCCGCAGCGCGTCGAATGACAGTTTATGAACCTGTTGCTGGACGATCGTCCCCAGCAGGTAGGAGAGTAGCGCGTGTGCTTTCGCAGCTGTGTCTCGCGTCTGCAGACCTTCGAAAACCGTCTCCAGGAACTCGAGCACCGGCTCGACCGTGCGCTTCATTGCCCTGGGACGTCCCCGTCGCACCGAATCGATCCAGTATTCGAGCCATAAGGTGGCAGCATTGGGCGTCTCTTCGAAGCAGGCGAGATAGTCACCGACCACCGCCCAGAAGCGGTCCGGCGGAGCCTTGTAGCGTGCCGCCACACTGCGGAGCCGTTCGACGAATGCGTCGATATGCCAGGCCATGGCCGCATCGATGATTTCGTCCATATCAGTGAAGTAGTAGTGAATGGCGCTCTTGGTGAGCGGGCTCGCATCCGCGATCGCGCGGGCGGTGCAGGCCATCAGGCCATGCTGAGCAAGTACCTGGCGCGCGGCGTCGATGATCTGTTGCCGTTTTTCGAGCTGGTTGGGGGAGAACGTCTCGACCATCTGTCTTGACTCGTAACACCTTCAGGACAACTGTCCTGAAGTATAGGACGCACGTCCTGTCCGCTGTCAAGAGGTTCTCGTGGCGACTCGCCGGGATGCCGAACGGCGAAACTGAGCCCTCCGCAAGCGGTTATGATGCCCATGTGATCCGAGCCAACGGGCACCTGCAGCACGAACGCGTGGCCATCATCGGTGCTGGCGTCAGTGGCGCGCTGTGCGCGGCCCGGCTCGCCGAAGCTGGCTTCCGGGTGATGCTGCTGGAAAAAGCTGGCGTCGGAAATGGTTCGTCGAGTCGATCCATGGCTGGGATCCGTGCGCAGTTTGGGGTCGAGGACACGGTCGTCGGCATGCTGTACTCGGAGTGGTTCTACGAACACTTCCACGAGATGCTTGCCACTCCGGCGGATCAGCAGCAGCCGGCCATCCGCCAGAATGGTTACTTGTTTCTATTCGACCATCACGATGCAGTTGATGCGGCGCCTGGAGCGGCCGAGCACTGGGAGCGCGCACAGACATTAGCAGCCATGCAGCAACGCGTTGGTGTGCCCGTCGAGCTGCTTGCGCCAGACGATGTCGCCGACCGTTGGCCACACCTGGCGACGGAGCGCCTGATCGGCGCAACATGGTGTCGGTCCGATGGCTTCTTATTTCCGGCGGTGATCTATGGCGAAGGACTCCGAAGAGCGGAGGAATTGGGCGCACAGATCCACCAACGCTCGGAGGTGATTGGTGCCCGAGCCGAGCATGATCGGATTGTGGAGCTACAGACATCACGCGGACCAGTTCAGACCGACTGGGTCGTAAATTGCACCAACGCCTGGGCGGCGCGTGTTTCACCCCGGCTGGGTGGCATGCAGCTCCCCATTGCGCCCGTGAAGCGATTCCTGTATCACCTCGATCCGAGTCCTGGTGCTTTGGCACCGGAAGTCTTTCGAAGCTTGCCAATGACGATCTACGGCATGGGCCGGCGGTTGGGTGCGCACACCCGACCGGACGGCGCACATCTCAACCTCGCGGGCACGAGCCAGACGCCACCCGAGCCTGAATTTTCTGACGAAGACCAGGACCGCGTTCCCCAGCAGTTCGACCATCGGCATGGCGTGGACAACTTTGGCTTCGAGCTCCTGGCAGATATGGCGTTGTATGCGCCGTCGCTGGTGGAGTCCGGCGGACTCGCCGCGACGACCTGCGGGTACTACGGCATGACTCCCGATGCTGTGCCGCTGATTGGCTTCGACGCAGGCCTATCGAACCTGGTGCACGCGGCTGGATTTTCAGGCCACGGCGTGATGCACGCGCCGATTACCGCGCTGCTCGTGGCGAAGCTTATTGCTGGCGAGACGGAAAATGGCCAGGTACGGCTTCCACCTCCGTTCGACCGACACACCCTGGACCTCGCGGCGTTCGACCCATCCCGCGACTTCCTGGCATCATCTGCCGAAAGTGCCGTCCTATGAACATTACCAACGTCAGCGTTTCGCACTTGCCTGGCCAGCGCTATCCGTGGGTATTCCTGCACATCGACACCGACGCCGGGATTCGCGGCCTTGGTCAGGTTTCCAGTGGTCCGCACAGTGCCTTGGTGGCCGCGGCGGCCGCTCGCCTCGGCCCGCTGCTCATCGGCGAGGATCCGAGTCGCATCGAGTACATCTGGCACAAGCTGTACTCCGGCTTCAATTCGCTGGGTTCGCAAGGATTCGTGTCCGCGCTGATCAGCGGCGTGGACATCGCGCTGTGGGATATCCGCGGCAAGGAGCTCGGCCTGCCAATTTATCAACTGCTCGGTGGCAAGTTCCACGACCGATTGCAGCTGTACAGTAATGGCTGGTTTGGCGGATGCTCCACGCCGCAGGAGTTCGCTCAGGCCGCCGCAAAAACGGTCGCCGACGGACACACCGCCATCAAGCTGGACCCCTTCACACGAGGTCACCGATATCTCTCGCGGTATGCCGCTCCCTATCCACCGGAGGACGACCAGTACGCCGTCGACATCGTGGCTGCCATTCGCGAAGCGATCGGCCCGGGCATCGAAATCTTCATTGACGCCCACGGTCGATTTGACGTCGCGACGGCCATTCGTCTGGCGAATCGCCTCGCGCCACATCGCATTGGATGGTTCGAGGAACCGGTGCCACCCGAGAACTGGGACGCGTTGCATCAATTCCGCGAGCGGTCCGACGTTCCGGTGTGTGTTGGTGAGCGGCTTTATACTCGCTGGCAGTTCCGACCCGTGTTGGAGCAAAGACTGGCGGAGTACATTATGCCGGATATCATCCGCACCGGCGGGATCTCCGAGATGAAAAAGATCGCCACGTTGGCGGAAGCCTTCTTCGTGCCAATCAGTCCGCACGATGCGACCGGACCGGTCAACTTCATGGCCGCGTCGCAGACCATGCTGAGCTGCCCGAACTTCTTCCGTCTCGAGATCGCCTACTCAGAGCTGGCGGTCTATCAGACGGTGGTCGAGCCTCCCTTTGACGTGCGGGAGGGCTACTGCTATGTCTCAGACCGACCAGGCCTCGGCCATGAGTTGCGCGAGGACTACCTGGCAAAAGCAATTGCCTACTGAAGCCGAGCGTTAAACTTAGCTCAGCAATGCCGATCGATCCCCGGCTGACTAATCCGCGCTCCGGAGACTATTTTGCTTCCGACTCCCAGAAATGCAGTCCATTCCGCTTCGGTCAGCGTAGCGTCCGTCCTGCTTTCTCTCTTTCGACGGCTGCGACAGCTTGATACATAGCGTCCCAGTATTCCCGGTACGTCGGGTTTTCCCTCCGCTCCTCCGCGACAACCTTGCGAGCCGCTGGGTGATACCAGAGGATCAAATCCGACCAGTACGACCAGACGAGATAGGCGTCGAGCGCCGAGCGGGTGAGCAGCAGGCCAATGTACTCGAACTCGTTCAGCAACGTGTTGTGGCGTGAGCGATTCGCAGAACGTCTACGATAACCCGGATTTCTTTGCGGGCTACTCCCAGATGGAGCGCTTCGGGGCCGGTTGGAGCCGGGTTGGAGCCGGGCCCTCGAGCAACCAATCTTTCTCAGCATGCTGCCGGACGTGCAGGACTTGCGGGTGCTGGACCTCGGTTGTGGCGTCGGGCAGTTGAGCTTTCACATAACTATTGCCGGAGCAGCCGAGGTGGTTGCAGTCGATATCTCCGAGACCATGCTCGATTTAGCGCGCAGCGAGCGTAGCCATCCGCGTGTGAGCTATCAGCGCGAGGCCATCGAAGACATTCGCTTCGAACCAGGCCGCTTCGCGTTGATCGTAAGTTCGCTTGTGCTGCACTACATTCCGAATTACCGCGACCTCGTCAAACGCATGGCAACCTGGCTCAGGCCAGGCGGGGTGCTCGTGTATTCGACCGAGCATCCGATCTACACGGCCCGTTTGCCTGGCGAAGGTTGGATTGTGGACGAAAACGGTGCACGCGTTGGCTGGCGGATCGACAACTATTTCGACGAGGGAATGGGCGAAGAGCACTGGTTTGTGGACGGCGTGCGCAAGTATCACCGCACCCTTGCCACGTTGTTGGACGGACTGCTCGATGCGGGGTTCCGGATAGAGCGCGTGGTCGAGCCAGCACCCGACATCGACCGACTCCAACTGCGCCCACAGGAGAGCGAACATCTGCGCAGACCAATGTTCTTGCTGGTTCGAGCCAGCGTTCCGCCCGAACGCTAGCGCGGCCAGGTCACGAGCACTCGCCAGGTCCATCGCCGGCACTCCGCGTCGCGCTCGGCACGCCAGCATGCCCGATGTCAACGAGTTGAAAGGTTGGGATTCGGCGAACAACGTCTGTGCCATCAAATCCACCTTCTGCGTACGCGGCCTGGCAACCAGATCACCGACCACGGTCAGACACAACCAGGTGCGTCCGGACGTTGGCCTTGCCATTGCCAGCGCGCCCGGCGGCGCGCATCATTGATATTGATACGGTATGACCCCCTCTACAATTCCGCAGCGCGTCGGCAGGCTACCGACACGACCCGTCCTGGCACTTGTCTGTGCGTTCGCAGTGGCCCTCAGCATCGGCCCCAGTGCGGCGGTGGCTTCTGGCCCTCCGCGCAACCAGGGCGGTCCGGTCCAGACGGCGCCGCAAATCTACATCGATTTCTGGGGACCCGGGTGGTCAAAGGACCCGCTCAACGAGCGCCAATATCTCACCAATTTTGTAAGGTCCATCAACCGGTCGTCGTGGCTGGAGATACTCGGCCAGTATGGCGCGGGCTGGCAGCATACGACGTACGTGATTTCCTGGAGTGACACGGATATCTCTCATCGACCTGGTCCCGACCCCAGTCAGGACGCCACGAAAGCCGAGGCCACGCGCGCGGCGCACCACTTTGGTATCCGCCCCAACCACAACGTTGAGATCATCATCGCCCTGCCTGTCGGCGGAACATGTCGACCCTATCATAGTTGGGACTCCGACGTTGGCGTCGCGTTCGTAGCTTACCCCTACAACGGTGATCCATTCCCCAACCACCAGGGTGAGTGTGCGCCCGGCGCCCGGACCGTCAGCCATGAGATCGCCGAAACCATGACCGACCCTATCACTGAGCCCGGCCACTTCGCCTGGCAACCCGAGGTGGCTGACCCGTGTGATGCTGAGGCCTCGCGGACTGTCACCATGCCGGACGGCCAGAAGTTCCTGGTCCAGGCCATATGGAGCAACAAAGCCAACGGCGGCCGCGGGGCGTGCGTCTTTTCAGGCTAAACAGTCGAACATCTCGAGGCAATCACTTTCCAGCGATAACTGGTTGCACCGCGACAAACGGTCAAATGTCGATTCGTCGCGAGCGCTCTCCCCAGTTCAACACGACCAGATAGTAGGTGCATTCGACGAACTCGCCCAGACCGATGGTCACACCAGCGGCCACCAACCACTGGATGTGGGCAAGCCACCCGTACGCGGCGCATGCGACGCACGCGGCCACGACCACGGTTCTGAACAGACGTAGGTAGATGCGCGACCACCACGAAAACGTTCGCGGCTCGTGGAGCAATTGCATGACTGTCATTGTGCTGCCGGCACAGCGCGCGGTCGATTACCTCCCGCGTAATCGACCGGCCGCCAGACGTCGGTCATGCTGTGGATATGACAGACATTCAACGCGTGATCGAGCGGTATATCGACGTTTGGAATGCAACTGATCCGGTGCGCCGCCGCGAGCTGATTCAAGAAGTTTTCACGGAGGATGCGGCTTACTCTGATCCTCTCGCCGCGGTGCGCGGACACGATGCCATCGATCAGTTCGTCGCGGGCGCGCAGGCACAGTTTGCGGGCATGCAGTTCAGTCTCGGCAGTGCGATCGACGCGCACCATGACCAGGCACGCTTCACGTGGCACCTCGGCGCACCTGGCGTGGAGGAACCGGTTGTGATTGGGTTCGACGTCGCCATTCTCAACGACGGTCGAGTCCGCGACGTCTACGGTTTCCTCGACAAAGTACCGTCAGGTGCGGTGGCTGGCTAGGAACGAAGTCGTTGCAGAATCGGCCGGAAAGAAGAATTCGAGCGCCAGCTCGTCGACGGTGATGTCCAGCGGTGTGCCGAAGGCGGCCACCATACTGAAAAACACCAATTCCTGTTCGCCAAAGCGGAAGCGGAGTGGGATCACCACTTCGCCCGCACCTGGCGTCTCCAGGTTGGCGGTGTCGAGGTCCGGCTGGTACCCGCGAATCTCCGTATACAGGCCCACCAACTCTGGGTCGGCGGTCTGGGCGATTTCGCGGCGGAGTCTGGAGAGAAGGTGCGCGCGCCACTGCGCAAGATTGATGATGTGTGGCGCGGCTCCGCGCGGATGCAAGCTGAGACGCATTACATTGATCGGTGGTGTTCGCTGCTCCACGGCAACATCGTGCATAAACAGCGCCACCGCGGAGTTCGCATCGACCAGGTTCCAGTGGCGGTCAATGACAATCGCTGGATTTGGCTCGTGCGCCGTGAGCACCTCTCGTACCACGGTGCGAACCGAGCTGAGCTCCGGGGAATCCAGGCCCGCTTGCGCGTACACCGGCGCGTACCCGCCGGCAAGCAGTAGCTGGTTCCGCTCGCGCAGCGGTACTTCGAGCTGCTCGGCAAGATGCAGGATCATTTCTCGGCTAGGGGTAGCGCGCCCGGTCTCGACGAAACTGAGATGTCGAGTGGAGACCTCCGCCTGCAAGGCAAGCTCCAGCTGCGTGAGTCGCCGACGTTCGCGCCACTCGCGTAAGAGCTCGCCAACGGCTTGGGGCCGAGAGACAGTGGTCATACTGGCGTTCACACTACCTGCCAACGTGCTGCTGCGCCATTACCTCGCAGGTAACGCCCCAGCGCGCTCGTGTGGCCAGCGCCGCTGACGTGTTCGCCGATCACATGCGCCGAGTCTGCCACCTCCATGTGATCGCGCCAAACACCAACGAGGAGTGCTGGTCGGCTCAGGATGCCTTAGATGCAGGCTCGTTGGCCCGGCGCGTGAGGAGGATCAGACCAGATACCAGCCGGTCCAGCACCCGCTTGCGCACTGCTGATGGCGCGCCCACAGGCGGTGATCGGTGCCGGTGACCGTGACGGTCAGACGACTGCCTGAGCCGTCGACTCTTGGGCCGCCAGGATCCGAGGCGCTGCCAAGATCACTTGCGACTCGGCCTCCGAACGGATACCAGCCACTCCACGGGCCGAGGCCGGGTCGAGTCTGCCAGTTGTACCAGACCTGATAATCGGTGCCAATCGCGAAGATTTCGTAGACGTTGTTGGAGTTCCTGCCGACGTCAAAGCCGTAGCCCCAGAGCAGGCAGCCGCCGAGACTGACCCAGTTCTTCCAGGTGGGCAAGATGTGGTACATCGCGCACCCGCCCTTGGCACCGATGTCGAACGTCTCCGTCTGTCCGGTGACGACGTTGTAGACCGCGTACGAGCCTCGATGTGGGCCGCCGTCGGCGAGCGCCACTGGCGCGGCCAGCAGACAGCCAGCCATGATC
Organism: Chloroflexota bacterium; assembly: GCA_019239775.1. Classification (GTDB taxonomy): domain Bacteria; phylum Chloroflexota; class UBA6077; order UBA6077; family CF-72; genus CF-72. Next base: position 51 of record JAFAZN010000043.1, on the reverse strand, counting down.
ATGCTCACCACAAAGACGCTGAGAACTCCCTTATGTCGCATGCTCGCTATT
>JAFAZN010000033.1 GCA_019239775.1 Chloroflexota bacterium | reverse complement strand
CCATTGCCCAAAATTCCTAACTGCTGCCTCCCGTAGGAGTCTGGGCCGTGTCTCAGTCCCAGTCTGGCTGATCATCCTCTGAGACCAGCTACCGATCGTCGCTTTGGTAGGCCGTTACCCCACCAACTGGCTAATCGGACGCGGGCCGCTCCATCGGCACATTGCTGCTTTCCCTATCGAAACGAATCAACAGGCTTATGCGGTATTAGCCACCCTTTCGGGCAGTTATTCCCCACCAACAGGTACGTCACCCACGCGTTACTCAGCCGTCTGCCACTGGGGCCGAAGCCCCCGTGCGACTTGCATGTTTTAGGCACGCCGCCAGCGTTTACCCTGAGCCAGGATCAAACTCTCCATCATGAAAAGTTTGTCCCTTTATGAGACTCTTTCAAGCCTCTAAAGGAATCAAGTGCTGTGTTACGTGACCTCTAGTGGAATAGAGGCCACAAGCACCCACGGAGGTCATCCTCAGGCAACCACGGAGGTTGTTCTGAGAAATACACACCTCTTTGACGTTCCTTACTTTCTGGCACGTACTGCACAGATCAACGAACCTCTGACAGCTATTGCTACCTGCCAAAAACTCGCTTCTCTGCTCCACTCTTCTCTTGTTCAGGTGCAATAAAAAACCCGACCGCCTCGCGGCGGAACGGGCACATCGGGAACGGCGCTAATCGGAACAGTGTGTTCCAGTTCGGCGCTTGGCTGGCTCCTCGATGTTGCCCCTTTCCCGTCTTGGTGACGGTCACGGTTGTTAATGCGCCACTCGCGCAGCGCATCACCAACTATACGCCATCCGCCGGATGCAAGCAAATCGGCGACGCCAGGATGAAAACTCAGATCGCCGGCGGCTGCCACCCCTCTGGCGTTGGCAGATTGAACGTCAGCGCCGCCTGCGTCGAACGCGCCACCACCATTCGCACCGGCTCATCTCTGGACATGTTCATCTCGAGATGCACCATGTGCGGCGGCACCCACACGAAATCGCCGGCATGCGCCTCCTGACCTTCACCCAGCTGTTCGCCCGCGAAAAACTGCGCGTGGCCCGAAATGATGTAAATCCCGCTTTCAGCCTCACCGTGGTGGTGCACTGCCGAGACCAGGCCCGGCCCCAGCTCCACATAGCCCAGCCAGATCTTCTGCGCACCGACCGTCTGCTCGGCAATGCCGCTCTGGCGCAGCATCGCCCCACTGCACAGCTCCTCGAGTCGCTCGTTGGGCCGAACCACGCGCAGGCCACCCGTGACGGGTTGTGTTGTGGTCATAGTTGGAGCATTATCCTCCAGCTCGCCCAGACCTGGAGGAACCGAACTATCCCGATCAACGCCGACTTACTCGCGACGTGGATTTCGGTCCTGCTCGGTTGCATGCTCTCGGCTGCCCTGGGCTTCTGGTTCAACGCCTCTCGACCTTCCTAGATAGGCTCGCCACCGGATCGACACCCCGCATTCGCACAACGGCCACTTCGAAGCCCGCGCGCGGCGGAAGTCCCAACGGCTGGTAGCCGAGCTCCACGGCGGCCGCATCACCATAGAGCGCCGAGAACACTTGCGGGTACGGCGGATCCTCACCGAGCTCCCCGATGGTCTGGTCCGCCCGGTGAAGGTCCGGTGCCGACAACGTCGTCTGCACGCCCGCGAACTGCGCCGCCAAGCCTTCCTGCCGCAGGCGCTCCCCGAGCGAAACAGGCAGCCCGAACCGTTGCTGGTGCGCCACCCGGTACATTGCCGCGAGCACTTCCTCACGCAGCTGCGCTCGCGTTGGCGACTCCGATGTCCACGCCAGCGCGGTCGCAAACGGCCGCTTCAGCGCACCGCGCCCTGGAAACCGCACCATCGCCTCGGTCGTGTAGCGGTTGGTCCAGCCACCGCCGACATCGTCCACCAGCACGATTGACGCCGTGATCGGCACCGTGTCGACCTCGGACAGTCGTCCGGCGGCCTCCTGCGTTGCCTCCGCCCCAATGTCCTCCGCACCAAGCCCGAGAAGCTCCTCGAGCTTGGCAAGTGCCTGCTCTTTGGCCATCGGATTCGCGACCCCGATCGGCAGCACGATATCGTCGCCGCCGCCCGTCAGCCGCGCGACGTACTCGCGAAACCGGGCCATGCTTCGCGGCTGCTGGTACAGCTCGCGCAGAATGCCTAACACCGGCAGGTACCTGATCTGCATGCCTATCGGAAATCTTCGTGCTTCAATGACGCCGTGCGCATCGTCGATCTGACCCAGCCCTGGGGCGACCGCATGCCGACCTGGCCGCAGTTTGCCTCAATCGAGGTCACCGATATCACCACGCACCATCGCGATCGCAAGAGCACGGTGCTGGTGAAGACCAATATGCACACCGGCACGCACATCGATGCGCCCATCCATTACAGCGAAACCGGCAAGCACCTGGGCGAGATCCCGCTCGCCGACCTGGTCGGCACCGGCCTGGTGATTGACCTGCGCCCGATCACCCGGCCGTGGTCGTACTACTCCCTCTCTGACGTCCTGGGCTGTATCCCGCCCGGTGAAGAGCTTCACGAAGGCGACATCGTCGTCCTGTACACGGGTTGGGATCAGTACAACTGGACCAAGCCAACGCGTGACGACGTGATGTACTTCGATCGACATCCTGGCCCGCAACCCGAGGTGATCGATTTTCTCATCGACGAAAAGAAGGTGAAGTGGATCGGCGCCGACCTCGCCGCGATGGACCATTCGCTGTATGTGCGCGTGCGCTGGATGCGGCCCGACCTCGTGCGCGAGTACGAGCAGATGACCGGTAGGCCAATCGAGGAGACGCTCCCAGAGCGCGACTTCGAGTACGTGCACTACCGCACCGCGCGCAGCAACGTGTGCATGCTCGAAAACCTGGGCGGCGAGCTCGCCGAAGTTGCTGGCCAGCGGCTCACGCTCGGCGCCTTTCCCTGGCGTTGGATCGGCGGGGAAGGCTGCATTTGCCGCGTGGCCGCTTTCCTGGACCTCGATGTGCCTGGCGTCATTGGTGAAACGCCGCCCGGAACCCAGCCCGTCCGTGACGACGCCACGCGTCCACCCGCGCGCGTGATGGCCGACGCCCAAGGTCCGGTGAGTTACTAGACGTGTCGCCCAGTTCTATGCGCGCGGTGGTGCTGACCGGCCCCCATCACCACGAAGTTCGGGATGATGTGCCCGTCCCCACGCCTGGCGCACTGGAAGTCCTGTGCAGAGTGGACTCGGTCGCCATCTGCGGCACCGACCTGCACATCTACGAAGGCCGCTTTCCGGGGCGCTGGCCAAAGTCCTACCCCTTTACTCCGGGCCATGAATGGTCGGGCACCGTCGTGGAGGTTGGACCTGGTGCCGAGCAGTTGGGCTGGCATGTGGGAACGCGCGTAGCGGGAACCTCGCACGCTGGCTGCGGCTACTGCCGCATGTGTCGCACCGGCCGCTACAACCTGTGCGAAAACTACGGTCGCGAACCGCTGCACCACCAGTACGGCCACTACAGCCAGGGCGCCGACGCGGAATACGTGGTCCATTCCATCAAATCGGTCTTCCCGCTGCCCGACTCACTCGAGCTGTCGCTCGGGGCCATGGTCGACACGGCCAGCATCGCTCTGCATTCGGTGAAGCGACCCGGCATCAACCCTGGCGACGTGGTCGTGGTGGTCGGGGCCGGGCCGATGGGTTTTCTCACCGCCGATTGCGCCCTCGCCCTCGGCGCTGGCACCGTCATCGTCACCGGATCTGGTGAACGTCTTCAGCGCGCAAGTCAGATGGGTTTCGTGACGGTGGACTACCGCACCACGGAGCCGGTGGAGGAGGTGCGCCGTCTCACCGGCGGCAAGGGCGCGAACGTCGCCGTCGATACTGGTGGCACGACGCAAAGCATCCGACAGGCCGTCGACGTCCTGGCTAAGGGCGGCCGCGTGGGCTTCACCGGCGTGCCGACCGAAGGCGACGCCACGCTGCCCATGCAGAAGATCGTTCTCGAAGAGATCGACCTCTTCGGCGTGCGCGCCAATCGCAACACGATGGAGGAAGTCATCCCACTGATCGTGTCCGGCCGCGTTCGCGTCAAGCCGCTGGTGACGCACACTTTCCCGCTGGCCGAGTACGGCCAAGCCCTGCACACGTTTGCCGAGCGCATCGACGGCGCGCTGAAGGTCCTGGTCCAACCCGGTCGCTAGTCGCAGGTGCTCACACTGGCTTCGGACCAGGCTAGCGAAGTGCTCCGCCGCTGGCTCGATGCCAGCGAGCCGAGCTTCTTCACCGCCTGGCACGTGGCCACGACCGGCAATGGCGCGTGCCTGGTCGACCGCTGGCCCGAGCCGCGTGCAGCACTGGCCCTCACCTATAGCAACTACGCTCTTGTCGGCTCGCCCGGAGCCCTCGATGCAGATGAACTCCGCGGTCGGGTAGTGGGTTTTCTCGAGGGCGCCGAGGCCTTCGACTCGTTGGTGCGGCGTGCCTTCGCAGGCGCGGTGGCGTGGCCACGCATCACGCTCGTGGAGCGGACGTTGCCGGCTGCGGGCACCGTGGCCGCCGAGGTCCGCCCTCTCGCGGTCACAGATGCGCCGCATGTGTGGGCGCTCACGCCCGAGTCACTCTGGATTGCCAACACCTGGGCTGGTCCCGCCGGCTTGGCCGCCGGCGGCTACGCCTGGGGCGCCTTTGTCGACGGCCACCTCGCCTCAGTGGCCTGCTCGTTCTCGGTGGCCGATCGATTCGAGGACCTCGGCGTTATCACCGAGCCAGCCTTTCGCGGTCGTGGCCTGAGCCCGGCCTGCGCGGCCGCCCTGTGCGCCGATATCCACGCGCGCGGGCGGCAGGCCAGCTGGACCACGTCACTCGACAACACCGCCAGCCTGCGGGTGGCCGAGAAACTCGGCTTTCGCATGCATCACCACGATCGGCTGTGGGTCATCGGCCGTTCGGTTCCCGAGCCCGCGGTCTACCCTTAGCGGCGTGCAGGCGGTCGTGCTCCGCGCACCCGGTGAGTTTGCGTTGTGCGATGTCCCCACTCCCGAACCCCTACTCGGGCAGGTGCTACTCCGCGTACGCGCAAGCACGATGTGTGGGACCGACCAGAAGATCTTCGCTGGCCAATTTCCGGGCACGCTGTTTCCTCATATCCCCGGGCACGAGTTCGCGGGTGACGTCGCGAAGGTCGGCCCCGGCGTTGATGAGGTCCGCGAGGGTGATCGGGTCGGGGTAGAGGTCCACGTCGGCTGCGGTCGCTGCGCGCGCTGCCTCGAGGGTCTTTATCAGCTCTGCGTGAACTACGGTCGCATCGACAAAGGCCACGCGCACATCGGCTTCAGCGTGCCTGGCGCACTGGCCGAGTACGTTGCCGTCTCGGTGAAAGCACTGCACCGCCTGCCCGATGCGCTCAGCTGGGACGAAGGCGCGTTTTGCGACAACGTCGGCATCGCCCTGTACGCCATCGAACGCGGTCGGCTGGTCGCCGGCGAACGCGTCATCATCATCGGCGGTGGGGCTTTCGGAGCGCTGGCGGCACAGGTCGCCCGAGCGCTCAGCGCCGCGCGGGTAGTGCTGCTCGGCACGCGGTCCGAGCGGCTGGAGCGACTTCGCAACCTGGCCGATCTCGTGACCGCGAACGAGCAGGACGTCCGTGACGCATTCCCTGGTGGTGCCGACCTGGTCGTCGAATTCGCGGGCACTGCCGAGGCGGCCCGCCAGGCAATCCAGCTCGCGCGGCGCGGCGGGCGGGTGGTCCTGGCCGGTGCGACCGGGCCCGGGCGCGAGCTCAGCGGCATCGATCTGAGCACCATCGTGCGCGGCCATCTCGACATCCTCGGCTCGCTGGCCAATCCGCGCGGCATCTCCGCCCGAGGACTCGAGCTCATCGCCCGCGGCGCCGTCGACGTCAAGCCGCTCATCACCCACTGCTTCGGCCTGTCCGAGTTCGAGCAGGCCTGGGCGACATTTGTCGAACGCCGCGATGGCGCGATTCGCGTGATGGTCCACCCCTGAGACTTCAGCTGCTGCCGCCCGTTGCACTGGCCCTGGTCGTCGCCGCCGTGTACGCGCGCTTCCTCGATAGCGACTTTGTCGGCACGGACAGCCTCCCGGCGATCCAGGCCAGCCAGGTGCACAGCTGGTCCGACTTCTTCGGCCTCTGGCACGAGCCGCTCATGGCCGGCACGGACTTCGTACTGAGCCAGGCGGTGTTCTACCGACCCATCGCTTCATTGTCCTTCGCGGCGGACTACGCGCTGTGGGGCACCAATCCCGTCGGCTACCACGTCACCAACATACTGCTGCAGCTAGCGGCGACGGTCCTGGCGTACTACCTGCTCCGCGAGCTGCACCTGTCATGGCCTGCGGCGTTGGCGGGCGCGGCTTTGCTCGGCTTCCACCCCACGATGGTTACCGCGGTCCCCGTTATCGCCCGTAGATACGACGCGCTTTCAGCCGCGCTCCTGTTCGCCTCCCTGGCGCTCCTGTTGCGTCGCCATACGGTCTGGTCGCTCGTCGTGTTGGCCGCCTCACTCCTGGCCAAGGAGTCCGCCTTCGCCGCTATTCCGTTACTACCGCTCGTGCTGTATGCCGCCTGGCACACGCCGGAGGCATCGAGCCGGCCATCGCTCGCGGCGTATGTGCGCAGCACCGCGCCATTCGTGGTCGTCGGGGTGGTCGTGTTCGCACTACGCTATGCCGTCCTCGGAACCCTCGGCGGGCACGCCAGCGTGGACATCTTCACGACCAATTTCGAGGAGTACCGCGTCATGCTCGACCGTTACGTGCTCTTCGTGTTCTGGCCGTTTCGCGCCTGGTATCCCGAGCACACCGCCGGCTGGCTGGCTCTTGTTCTCGCTGCCGTCGTGCTGCTTGGCCTGATCCTCGCGCGTACCGATGTCACCACACGCGTGCGCACAGCAGTCGGGCTCGCCTGGACCGTGGGTTTTGGCGCGTTTTTCATCGGACTGCGCCACATCGCCGGCCCCTGGTACATGTACTACCCGCTCCTGGGCATGGCTCTGGCTGTCGGTGCCGCGGCAGACGGCATGTGGCGCACGCTGCATCGCCGGGTTCCGACCGAAGTGCTGGCCACCGCGGGCCTCGGCGCGCTCGCGCTGCTCTATACCGTTGGCAGCCTGGTGACCTCACCCCTGGTGCAGCCATGGGCTCAGTGGCACCAGGCCGGACTGGTCATGCGCGAGTACCTGGCAGGGATCCAGGCCTGCACCGACCGCATTCCTGATGGAGTCGCGGTCACGCTGTGGAACTCACCCGCGCTCTATGACGACGGTTCCGACGAAAGCGCGCTGCTGGCAGCAACCATGATCGAAGGCTTCACGTACGACGCCTACGTGCATCTGATCCACCCCGATCAGCATTTCAACCTGTTCATCGGCCAGCCGCAGACCTACCACTCCGCGCCGTCCGATCTGCAGCTCAGCTGCGACTGGGCCGGCCCCGACCGACGGCGCGTCATCGCCACCTCGGCGTCATTACCGGCCCCGCGGTTTCCATCAGACTGAGTGTGTTGGAGCACTCCGAGGCCTCACGGAGTGGCGTCCTTACGGAGTGGGGTTTTCATGCAGTTGAGTCCTTCGGGAGTGGTGTCCTTCGGAGGGAACTACCTTGTTATGCTGCACCCTTGGAGCCGCTATGACCGCCGAAGTTCAAACTCGCGCCGATGTGCCAGCCGCCGGTGCGCTCGACATCCGCGAGGCGCTGCGCCTGATGATGACCATTCGCCTGTTCGACGAGCAGGCGTTGAGCCTGTACCGCGCTGGCGAAATGCGCGGCACCACGCACCCCTATATAGGTATGGAGGCGGTTGGCGTCGGCGTGATGCTCGCGCTGCGGCCCAACGATTACGTCACCAGTACGCACCGCGGTCACGGCCACACCATCGCCAAGGGCGGTGATCCCAAACGAATGATGGCCGAGCTGCTCGGTCGAGCGACCGGCTACTCAGGCGGCAAAGGCGGCAGCATGCACATCGCCGATATGGATAAACACATGCTTGGCGCCAACGGAATCGTCGGTGGTGGCATGGGCTTGGCGACTGGTGCTGCCCTCACGGCAAGACTGCAAAAGACGGGCGCGATCGCGGTGTGCTTCTTCGGCGACGGCGCGCTGGAGCAGGGCATCCTGCATGAGACGACCAACCTCGCCGCAATCTGGAAGCTGCCAGTCCTGTACGTGTGCGAGAACAACCAGTACGCCATGTCGACTCGCTCGGACTGGAGCGTGGCGGGCGGCGATCCGGCGCGTCGCGCCGCCGGCTACGGCATCCCGGGCGTGACCGTGGACGGGATGGACCTCTTCGGCGTCAACGCTGCCGCCACCGAGCTGATCGAACGCGCCCGGCGCGGTGACGGCCCTGCCTACCTGGTTTGCAACACCTATCGTTACCACGGCCACCACGCCGGTGATCCGCTGAATTATCGCGAGAAGGAGGAGGTCGAGCGCTGGCGCCTGCAGGACCCGATCGAGCGCGTCAAAGCCGCCGCGACCGAACGCGGCGTCATGGGGCCGTCGGAGATTGCGAGTCTCGAAGCACAGGTGACGGCCGAGATCCAGGCGGCAGTCGAGTTCGCCAAGAGCAGCCCTGAACCGTCGGTCGACCAGCTCATGACGGACATCTACGCGTGACCGCCGTCGAGGCTGCACCGCCAGTTGCTGCCCCACAAACACGCGAGATCACCTACGCCGAGGCGCTGAACGAGGCCTTGCGCGAGGAAATGCGACGCGACCCCAACGTCTTCGTCATGGGTGAAGACGTGGCGGTCTGGGGCGGAGGCGGCATCTTCGGCGTGACCAAAGCCCTGGTCGAGGAGTTCGGTACCGAGCGTGTGCGCGACACGCCGATCTCTGAAGAAGCCATCGCCGCGGTCGCGGTGGGCGCCGCCGCCACTGGCAGTCGACCGGTGGCCGAGATCATGTACGTCGACTTCATCGGCCTGGCCATGGAACCAATCGTCAACCAGGCGGCCAAGCTGCGCTACATGTTCGGCGGTAAGGCCAAGGTGCCGATGGTCATTCGTGCCCAGGAAGGCGCCGGCCGCGGCAATGCCGCCCAGCATTCGCAGTCGCTGGAGGCCTGGTTCTGCCACATTCCCGGCCTGAAGGTGGTTACCCCCTCCACGCCGGCCGACGCCAAGGGCCTGCTGAAAAGCGCGATCCGCGACGACAACCCCGTCATCTTCCTGGAGCACAAGGTGCTCTACTTCTCCAAAGGTCCCGTTCCTCAGGAGGAGTACACCGTTCCGTTAGGTGTGGCCGACGTGAAGCGGGTCGGGCAGCACGTCACCGTTGTGGGCGTGCACACCATGGTTGGCAAGGCCCTGAAGGCCGCCGAACAGCTCGCCGAGGAGGGCATCGAGCTCGAAGTGATCGATCCCCGCACGCTCGTGCCACTCGACGAGGAAACGATCGTGGAATCGGTCAAAAAGACCGGTCGATTGATCGTCTCGCACGAGGCGTACACGCGTGGCGGCTACGGCGCCGAGATCATCGCCCGCGTCGTCGACACCGCCTTCGATTATCTGGACGCGCCACCCATCCGTGTCTGCGCCCGCAACGTGCCCGTGCCGTACAGCGCGGTTCTGGAGACCGCTGCGCTCCCGCAAGTCGAGGACCTGGTCGCCGCGGCGCGAGCCCTGGTCCGCAACGAACGCTAACGCGATGGCCACGCCTGTCACGATGCCGGTCCTTGGTCTCACGATGGAGGAGGGGACCGTCGCCGAGTGGCTCAAAACCGAGGGTGCGACGGTCGCCAAGGACGAACCCCTGCTGACTGTCGAAATGGATAAGGGCACCGTGGAGGTCCCGTCACCCGCCGCCGGCGTCCTTCTGCGAATCGTCGTACAACCTGGCAACACCGTTCCGGTGCGAACGCTGATCGCGGAAATCGGCGCGCCAGGCGAAGCGCCGAGCCCGTCTGGCGGCCCCGGCGATCTGCCGCCCATTGAGGCCATGGCCCATGACGCGGTCGCGTCAATGTCACCACCTGCTGCCGCTTCGCGGCTGTTCGCCTCGCCCCGAGCGCGAATGCGTGCGCGTGAAGTGGGTATCGCCCTCGGTGGCCTGCGCGGCAGCGGCTCGCATGGCCGCATCGTCGAAGCCGACGTCGTGGCGGCGTCCACCCCCGAGCGCGTGCGCACCACACCGCTTGCGCGACGCCTCGCCGAAGAGCACGGCCTCTCGATTGCAAACCTCAAAGGCACAGGCCCCGGCGGTCGCGTCACCCAGGATGATGTCTTGCGAGCGCGGCAGGCATCAGACGTCCAACCGCTCAGCCGCATCCGCCGCATCACGGCCGAACGCATGGCTGTCTCCGCACAGGCCGCTGCGCGCGTCACGCTGTTCGTCGAGGCCGACTTCGCCGAGGCGGCCCGCTTCCGCACGCAGCTGGAGCCTGAGTTTGCTCGGCTTGGCGTGCCCAAACTTCCCTGGGATGCCATCGTCGCCCGTGCGGCCGCACTTACCCTCGCCGAGCACCCGGCGGTGCTCGCGCAATGGGTCGATGGCCAGGGGCTGCGAACTGCTAGCGACGTGCACGTCGGCGTCGCCGTTACGCTCGAGCCCGAAGGCCTGGTGGTGCCCGTGCTGCGGGATGCCAACAAACAATCGCTGCGCGAGTTGGCAGGTAACCTCCTGGACCTGGTCGCCCGGGCGCGAGCAGGACGCCTCAGCCCCGCCGAGATGCAAGGCGGTAGCTTCAGCGTCACCAATCTCGGCAGCTATGGCATCGACGGCTTCACGCCAATCCTGAACCCACCCGAAACCGCAATCCTCGGCGTCGGACGCATCGCCGAAAAACCGATCGTGCTTAACGGTGCCATCGTCGCCCGCACTATGTGCACGCTCTCCTTGAGCTTCGACCATCGCGTGGTCGACGGCGCGCCTGCGGCCGCATTTCTCGCACGACTCGCCCAACTGCTGGAGCGGCCCTACGCCCTCCTCGGCATCTGACCCGCTGAAGACCGGCAAGCTGCCGCCCGAGCTGCTGCGCAGCCTGGTGCTGGGCAAGCTCGGCGCACACCGACCCGAAACACTGGTGCCCGCCAGCCTCGGCGTCGATGCCGCGGTTGTGGCCGCGGACGGCGACCAGTGGGCGTGGGTGCTGACGTCTGATCCGATCACCACGGCCGTTTCAGGCGCGGGCCGGCTGGCCGTGCACGTCGTGTGTAACGACCTCGCGGCCATGGGCGCCGAGCCGGTCGGCGTTCTTGCCACACTTCTCTTTCCGCAGGGCGCGTCCGCGTCGGAAGTCGCAACAATCACTGCCGACATCGATTTGACCGCGCGTGCCCTGCATGTGGAGGTGCTTGGCGGCCACACAGAAGTGGCCCCAGGCCTCTCGGCGCCACTGGTGGTAATGACCGGTGTGGGCAAAGCTCGCCGCGACCGCATCCTGACCGCGTCTGGCGCCAGACCGGGTGATGCGCTGGTGCTGACAAAGGCCGCTGCGCTCGAAGGTACGCACGTGCTGGCCAATGACCTGGCAGCCCATTTGCGATCGCGCGGCGTCGCCGAGGACGTTGTTGAAGCAGCGCGCCTTTACGCCGATGAGCTCAGCGTGGTGCCCGAAGCGCGCGTGGCGGCCGAGTTCGGTGCCACGGCCATGCACGATCCCACCGAGGCTGGCGTGATCGGTGCGTTGTGGGAGATGGCTGAAGCCTCAGGCTGCGGCTTTCGCGTGCGGGCATCGCGCATCGCGGTCCGCGAACCCACGCGCATCATCTGCGATGCCCTTGGCGTTGATCCGCTGCGACTGATTGCCAGCGGCGCATTACTCATCGCCTGCCGGGACGTCGAAGCACTGCTGCGTGTGCTGCAAGAGCACGGTGTGGCCGCGGCGCAAATCGGCCAGATGACCTCAGCCGAACATGGACGCGTGCTCATCCACGACGATGGGCGCCAAGAAAACGTCAGCCAACTGGAGCGGGATGAGCTGTACCGCGTGCTGGAGCAGCAGAAAGTGTGAGCACCTGCGGGCCGCTGGCGGTAATCGCCACGGTGTGCTCGGCGTGCGCGGCGCGGCTGCCGTCGGCCGTGGCCACGCTCCAACCATCGGCCAGCAGCCGGGTTGCGTCGTGGCCGCCCGCCAGGACCATCGGTTCCAGGGCAAGTACCAGGCCTTCGCGCAACAGCATGCCTGTGCCGGGCTGACCGGTGTTGGGCACGTGCGGCTCCTCGTGCATGGCGCGACCGATGCCATGTCCGCCCCACGTCTGGGGTGTGCCAAAGCCGTGGCGTCGAATGACGGCCTCGATGGCGTGCGAAATGTCTCCGAGGCGTGCGCCCGGTTGCGCCGCGGCGATTCCCGCCTCGAGCGCAGCCTGCGTGGTGAGCATCAGCCGCTGGTCCTCGGCAGTTACCGAGCCAACTCCAACGGTCACCGCACTGTCGGCGTGATAGCCCTGGAGGGCAACGCCACAATCGATTGAGAGGATGTCGCCCGAGGCAAGTCGGCGACCATTCGGGATCCCGTGCACGATGACTTCGTTGATCGACAGGCACAGCACGCCCGGATACGGTCTTGGCGCCCACGCCGGGTGGTAATTCAGGAAGCTGGACTCGGCGCCGTGCTCGCGCATGATGTCCGCCGCGAGCACGTCCAGCTCTTTGAGCTTCACGCCAGGCTGCGCGGCCGCCGCCACGCTCGCCAGGATCTCTGCCAGCATTGCGCCCGCCTGGCGCATTTTCTCATGCTCGCAGGCCTGGAGCAGCGCCCCGCCGCCTGAGCCCCGCACTGACGTTCTGTTTCTCTTCGGGGTTGGCGTACCTCTAGGAAAGTTTGTGCTCCTGTCCGCCCTTGCCCAGGTCGTCGATGTCCAGCGTCTCAATGAACTGCTTGAACACCGTCAACTTCTCTTCGTCGATTTCGGTGGCTTCTTCGGCCTCGACGCCCTCAGCTTCGGCCTCTTCGTTCTCGAAGACCAGGCCAGCCTGCTCGAACACGGATTCCTCGACGAAAATCGGCACCTTGGCCCGAATGGCCAGCGCGATAGCGTCCGAAGGTCGGGCGTCAACCTCGACGTGCCGTCCATGGGCATCCACGATCAGCTTGGCGTAGAACGTCTCATCGGCCAGCTCATTGATGACCACCTGTGTCAGCTTGCCGCCGAGCTGTTCGATCACGCCCTTGAGCAAGTCATGCGTCAGTGGCCGCTGAACGGGGACATTCTGCATCGGAATGGCGATCGCATCAGCTTCGAAATGGCCGATCCAGATGGGCAGGTAGCGGGGTGAAGTCTTTTCCTTGAGCATCACTACACGGCGGTAGTTCGTCATATTGACGCGGATGCTCTCGACATAGACTTCGATCACTGCCTGCTCCTTGGGAATGCGACCACATTGTATGCCATGCGTCTGAGCCTTCCTCGCAACTCTCAGTAGGCTCTCAGTAAGGTGGAAGGAGGTCGTCGCGACCTGAAGTTCTGCGGCTCCGGGCGGGCGGCGGCGCAGCCTCCTGAGCTGCTCGCACGACCTCCCTCGTAGGGGCGACAGCGGGCGTCTCAGGCGCATGCACCTCGACCGCCGGTGCGGCCGGCGCAGGTGCGGCGGTTTCCCAGCTCCAATGCGCGGTGTTGGCCATGGGCGGCGTTTCGTCCTCCACAACCGCGGTCGCGCCATTGGTCGAAGCACCGTTGGTAGATGCGGTGACGGTGGCAGTGGGCGCAGGCGCAGGTGTGGTGAGCATCGGCGCGGGCGTGGTCCCCGTGATGGCAGCGTTGATGCTGGTGTGCACACCGGTGACGGCTGACTTGGTGTCCTCGACCACGGAGCGCGTCTCGGCCAGCTCGGCCTGGATGGTGCGGTTGAACTCATCGCTGAGCTCGCTCGTTGCACGACGGAAGTCCGCGATCGCCTTGCCGACCTGCCCCATGATCTCGGGCAGCTTGGCAGGCCCGAACACGATCAGGGCCAGGACCACGATCAGCAGGATCTCGAGTGGCCCCATGCCGAGGATATTCATGGCTCGCGGGGATTATGCCGTCCTGGCAACGCGGCCGGAAAGCATTACTCCCGCATTGACACCGCGTGGACCTGGCCCGCTTCGATGGTGTAGTGCTGTGCGGTCGCCAGGGCTGAGTCCGCGGCGAGCAGGTCGGTCTCGGTGGTGGTGATCCACACCTGGCGTGTGCGGCTGGGCTCAGGTTCTGCCACACGCTGCAGCACGTAGGCGCGCCGCTGCGGATCGAGCTCTGAGAGCACGTCGTCCAGCAGCACGACCGGGATCTCGCCAATAGCGGCCCGCATCCAGTCCGCTTCGGCCAGCTTCAAGGCCAGCACCGCCAGGCGTTGCTGGCCCCGCGAACCGTATGTATTCAGGTCGACCCCGTCGAGCACAAACGTGAAGTCATCGCGATGCGGTCCAACCAAGCTGACCGCTTGCTCGATTTCACGCGTGGCAATCGACGTTTGCTGTCGCTTGTAGGCCTGCTGCAATGCCGCAACCGACTCGGGATCGTGCGGCGTCTCGCAGACCGTCGAGCGATAGACCACCTCGAGTCCTTCAGTGCTGCCCGCCAGGTCGCGAAAAATGTCGGCAATTCGCGCGTTCATCTCGCGCAGCATCGTCAGCCGCTGATGCAGTATCTGCGCGCCCCAGCTGACCATCTGCTCGGTCCACGGCTCCAACGCGGTCGCGAGCTGACGACGTTCGCGCACCAGCCGCAGCACCTGGTTACGCTGCAGTAGCACGCGGTTGTAGCGCTGCAGCGCACGCAGATGGCTCGGCGACGCCTGGGAATTGGCCAGGTTGAGGTACTGTCGACGTCCGCTCGGTGAGCCGCCCGCCAGGTCGACGTCCGCGGGCGAGAAGTACACGACTGGCAGTTGGCCAACCAGGCCAGCGGCGCGCGTGGCCAGGCCGTTGACCTTGATGTCCCGGGTGACGGCACCCGGACCGTTCGCGTTGCCGCTGCGTTCGCCTTCGAAGGTCAGTTCGAGGTGCGTTTCACCGCTGAGCCGACGAACGCGGGCTTCCAGTCGAGCAAACGGTGGTGTCACGGCCGCCAGGTCGGCATCCTCCGGCGCCCGCCAGCTCAGCAGCTCGCGCTCGACGCTGGTTCGCGGCGAACGCGTGGTCGCCAGGACGTAGACCGACTCCAGCAGATTGGTCTTGCCCTGGCCATTGTGTCCGCTGAACAGCAGGACGCCAGGCTGTGGCTCGAGACGCAACGCCCGAAAGTTGCGGAAATTGACCAGCCGCAACTGACTCAACCACACCCAGCCAGCTCCGCCCCAGCCCGCTTCACACTCGCGGCCTGCACGCTGTTGCGCACTTCGACCGCGCCCATCGCGTTCCACGGTCGAATGCAAGCGCAGTCACGAACCTTTCAACCCGACCCCCCCGGTGACTGCGCCCAGACCGCCCCTGGTACCTGGTGCACCTCCACCAACGAATGTGTGAGCCCCGCGCCTGGGTGGCATCGCCGTGAGGCCCGAACAGCGGGAGCGCCGAGGCGCCGTCAGTCGTGACGTGCTGGTGCTGGCGAAGGAATCGATGGAGGAACGCCGAACCCCGGCGCGCGGTGCTGCTCAACCTGAAATTGGCGGTCGACCACGTCGATCAAGCGGCTGATGGCCGCATCCACTTTGGTCAAGTCGGACAGCTCTTCGTCCTTCACATGCGAAAGGTACGCGACCACCACGTCGCGGGCGATTTCCGCCTTCTTTTCGCTCGTCGTCACATTGATCGGCATGGTGACCGAAGTGTAAGCGGTGACGGTCAGAACGATCCGACTTCGGCAGTACACTCGACCTCGGCCGATGCGAGCACATGCGCTCGTACTCCTGATCGTCGTCGCGCTGGTCGCGCCGTCGACTCGCGCAGGCGGCGCCCGCGGTACCGCCGCGTTGCCGCCTGCCAACGCCGCAGCCGAGGCCGCGCTTCAGCCGGGCGAACAGCTCGTACGTCGCGGCGACTATGCCCAGGCCGAGCAGTTCTACGCCGACGCGGCCAGCCAGAACGCAAGCATCGCGCCGCGTGCCCTCTTGTTGCAGGCGCGCGCCACGCTGGCCGACGGTGACACGGCCGCCGCCGAAGACCTGGTTCAGCAGCTCCTGGCTGCCTATCCGAACTCGGACCAGACCGCCCCCGCGTACTTCGCGCTCGAGCAGATCCGCCGCGCGGCGGGCGACTGCGCCGGTGCCTTGCGCGCCTTGGACGCGTTCGAAGCCGCCGCCGGTGCAACCGCAATCGGACCGTATGCCGCGCTGCAGCGCGCGCAGTGCTCCGCCACTCTTGGCGATTGGCCATCCGAGTTGGCCGCCGCGCAGTCCGCGCTCAGTATCGACGGCGGCGGACCGCGCCTCACCCAGATCGAAGCGCTCGAACGCGCAGGCGAGGCCGATCAGCGGATGGGTCGAAAGCAGCAGGCGCTGGACATGTACAACCGCTCGCTGAGTCTGGCCGGCACGCGGGCATATACGGCGGAGATGCTGTTCACGACCGCCAGCGTGGCGCGCTCGATGGGTCAGACGGATCTCGCGGCCGAGCGCTTCCGCTCAATCGTCGTTGACTATGCCGATCAGGCGCGCGGACCTGACGCGCTCGATGCGCTGAACGATCTCGGCCGCGGTGCGAGCATCAGCCCGCTGCAAGCGGGGCTAGTCCGCCTGAATGCCAAGGACTACCGCGCCGCGATCGACCAGTTCGACCAGGTTGACCAAGGTAGTCCGGATTGGGAGCAAGCCCAGTTGAATCGTGCCGAGGCGGAGCTGAAGCTCGGCAACTCCAGTAGCGCGCGCGACGGATTCCAATCGGTGGCCGACGCCGCTGGGCCTGGTTCGGGCGCAGCCTGGCTGCGCATCGGTCAGCTCGACGAACGCGACGGCGACGAGTCTTCAGCCGAATCCGACTACCAGAACATGGCACAAGCAGCACCCGAACGTGCGGCGGAGGCCATGTTCCACTTAGGCTTTACACGATTCGTACGTGGCGACCGTTCGGGTGCGCTGGAGGCCTGGCGCAGCGGCATTGCCGGCGGCGGTCCACCGTCGCCGACCGTTCTCGCGGAACTCGAATACTGGCTCGCGAAGGCGCTTCCCGCTGGCTCCGCGGACGCTACAGACGCATTCAACCGCGCAGCCGCCGCCGATCCCGAGAGCTTCTACGGCCTGCGCGCCCAGGAGCAAATCAGCAGCGCCACGCTCAGCATGGCCGCGCTGCCGCCACGCAGCTCGACCTGGCTGGCGCTGAGCAGTAGCGACGTTCAGGAACGCGCCAACTGGTTCGCCGCCTTCAACCTGACGCCCGAGCGTGCCGCGCAAGATGTTGCGCCTGCGCTGCGGCGTGCCGAGACACTGCTCGACCTCGGCTTGCGCGCCGAAGCCGGCTGGGAGGTCGATGGCGTTGCGCAGCAATACGCGCAAGCCCACGACATCGCCCACCTCAGCGCGGTCGCCGACTGGGCGACCGCTCACGATCAGCCGCAGCTGACCTTGCGGATCGGCAAGCAGATGCGCGACCTGGTCGGCTTGAGCGCGTTGCCGCGCGCGCTGCAGAAGCAGGTCTATCCAGCTGGCTGGGGTGACCTGGTCGCCGAGCAGGCCGCTGCATACGGCGTCGATCCTCTGCTGATGCTCGCGCTGATGCGACAGGAAAGCTCGTTCGACCCCCACGCGCAGTCAGGCGCCCAGGCGATGGGCCTGACCCAGGTGGTGCCTTCGACGGCGCGCACGATCGCGAGCCGACTGGGCCGCGACGACTTCGCCTTGCGTGACCTGTTCAAGCCGTCGGTCAGCATCGAGTTTGGGACGTGGTTCCTGCAGCAGCTCCTGGGCGACTACAAAGGCCGCCTGTTCCCCACCCTGGCCGCCTACGATGCTGGCGGCGGCAACGTCGGGCGCTGGCTACAGCGGTACGGCGACGATCCCGATCTCCTGGTTGAGGAGATCCCGTTCGCCGAGACGCAGACATATTTACGCATCGTCTACGACAACTACTGGCACTACGAAGGGCTGTACCGCACGCCTTGACCTATCGCTGAGCAGCGCGTTACGAGATCCACTTTTTGACACGCTCGACATCGCCGAGCGGATCGGGTCCGATCGGATGTACGTCAAGCAGCGTCACGCCAGCTTCACGGTAGGCGGCGATACGCTCCTGGACCCAGGAAGCAGGACCCACCAGTGAGAGGCCATCCAGCAGTGCCTGCGGAACAATCGCCTCGGCTTCCTTTTTGCGCCCGCTCAAATAGAGATCCTGAATCTCGGCGGCCTCGCGCTCAAAGCCGTATCGGCACGCGAGCTCGTTGTAGAAGTTCTTCGACCTCGCTCCCATCCCGCCGATATAGAGCGCCAGGTGCGGCCGCTCCAGGTCGCGCATGTGCTCGAGGCCCTCACCAATGGCGAGTGCACCGCCTGCCAGAATCTCCAGCGGCCCAAGCGACTCGGCGCGTTTGGCGAAGCCACGCCGCAGCGGCCCACCCCAGATATGATCCGCCCGCTCGGGCAGGAAAAAGATTGGCAACCATCCCTCCGCCGCCTCGGCGGTCAGCTCCACGCTACGGTCGCCCATTGAGGCGAGGTAGATCGGTACGCGATCGCGCACGGGATGCGTCAGGATCTTCAGCGGCTTGCCTAGCCCCGTCCCATTCTCGGGCGGCAGCGGCAATGTGTACGCCTTACCGTGGTACTCGACCACCTCTCGCCGCCAGATCATCCGGCAGATGTCCATGATTTCGCGCGTGCGCTGAACGGGCTTGTCGTAAAGGACGCCGTGAAAGCCCTCGATCACCTGCGGCCCGGAAGCGCCCAGGCCGAGAATCGCGCGGCCCTCGGAGATCTCATCCAGCCCAGCCGCGGTCTGGGCCAGCGCCGCGGGCGTGCGCGAGTAGATGTTCAGGATTGCGGCGCCAATCTGCATGCGCTTTGTCCGCGCCGCGAGGTAGCCGAGGCGCGTGACCGCATCAAAGCCGTACGCCTCGGAAACCCAGACGTAGTTGACGCCGCGTTCCTCCAGCTCCACCGCGCGTTCCACCGCTTTGCGAAAACCGTCGGCATAGCCTAGACGAGTCGAAAGCTGCATTTAGCGGGGGCCTCCGGCTACCAGCGTGACGCGTGCCGTGTCCCGGAGAGCGTGCAGGCAGCCTAGGAGCGGGTCGGGGTCCCAGGCGCTTTCGGCAAATGCCAGGCAGTCGCGGAACTTGGACTCCAGCTCGGCCTCTGAGAGCGGCATGCGGGCATCGCCGCGCGGGATGTCGCAGCGCTCGCGCAGGGTACGGCCGTCGCGCAGCGTGACCTCCAGGGTGGCGTACGCGTGCTCGTACTGCGGCGTGCCAAACGCGGGCGTCGCGGACTCACGGATGGTGACCCGGGCCAGGAGATCCTGAGCCTCGGGCCGCAGCACCATGGCGTCGGTGAAGCTTGACAGGCGCACGCCTTCGTCGAGCAGGCAAGCGGCCACGACGTACTCGCCGCTGAATTTGCCCTGAAGTCCCGTGCGCGGCTGGTGGTGAATGATTGCGCCCAGGCCGTCGGGCTCGACGGTGATGGCAATGGCCGCGACGTCGGATGCACGAAGGCCGCGCTCGCGCAGCGCCAGCGCCGCGTCGGCCATGCGATGGGTGCCGTAGCAGCACGGGTATTTCTTCACGTTCAGCCCGCGCCGCAGCAGCACAGTAGGTGATTCGAGGGCGGTCAGGGCGGCCGCGGGTTCGGGGTTGACGCCGTACATGCGGAAGTACCCGAGCGGCCCGTCGAGCTGGTTGGGATCGGCGGTGAAGCCGTTTTCAGCGAGCTCGATGGCCAGCACAGCGTCGCGCGCGGCGAGCCCGGCGTGCAGCGGCTTGGTCATCGTGCCGAAGTTCTGCCGGCTGCCGCTGGCCATCGACGCGGCGATGCCGAGCGCGTTCTGGATGCTCGCGGCATCGAGCCCGAGTAGCCGACCCGCGCCGGCGACCGCGCCAAGAACCCCGACGGTGGCGGTGGCGTGCCAGCCTCGACGGTAATGCGGTTCAACCGCCAACGCCGCGGCGATCGCACAGCCGGCCTCGAAGCCCACCGCGTAGGACTCGAGTAGAGCGCGGCCGGAGCAACCGCGCGCTTCGGCCAGCGCGAGCAGCGCGGCGACCAGCACCACGCTTGGGTGGCCCTTGATCTCGTCGGCAACGTCGTCGTAATCCAGGGCGTGACCGGCCGTGCCGTTGAGCAATGCCGCGTCGGCGGCGCCGGCTCTGGCGCGCGTTGGCAGAATGGTCGCGCTGCCGTCCCCGGTGCCAAGCGTTCTGGCCAGGATCGCAAAGCAATCCTCTCGACCTCCGGCGATGGTCACGCCGATCGTGTCGATGAAAGCGCGGGTTGCGCGCTCGTACAGGTGTTCCATTTCGGCGAGCTCGCCGCTGCAGGCGAACTGCGCTACTGCCTCCGTCACCGAGGTCGTGGCTGGTGCAACTGTCACTGCCATGGAATCAATCAGACCTCCTACCCTGGCGACAGCCACTCGGGGACGTCGCCAGCCATGATGACGCCGATGATCTCTTCGCAATCGCTGATCTGGGGGGAGGCCGCGCGCGGGTCATCGGCGGCGCGGCGCATGCCCTGATTGACGGCAGCGTGCAGCGTTTGAACGACCTCACGCAGATAGTCGTCCAGCGGCGTGCTTAGGGCGGTCGGCTGAATCGCCTCAGGCATCGTTGCCTTTAGAGGTACTTGCGCCCGGCGAGCGGGTCGGGAACTTCGAGGCCCATGCTTTCGATCAGCGGGTTCACCTCGGCCAGGTATTGCTCTCGCGCCGCGGCATTGGATCGGCGTTTCAAAGCCCACTGGCGGTAACGCTCGGCGCGGGCTGATGCGGAGCGACCGAACATATCCAGGCCGGTGACGTACCAGTAGTTGAGCGCTTTCTGGACGCGCTCTTTCTGCTCGCCGCCTTTGGCGGCCATTTCGGCGGTGCGGGTAGTGCCGAAGTCGATGTGTCCGGCCTCCTCGTCCAGCACGCGTGAGGGGTGCTCTAGCAGACGCGACAGCGGCGCGTAGCTGCAGCCGGCGAACTCCTCCAGCTGGTAGCGACCGACGCGGTCGATCAGAAAGCCGAACACCGCGAAGTCTTCCCAGGTGGTGATGGTGCCGCGGAACGCCTCCAGGTACCGCTCCTGGTTCTTGCGGCTAAGGATGTAGGCGGTGTCGACGCCGATATCGCCTGCGAGGCGGGCGAACTTGCGGAAGTGATCGATCTCCTCGGCCGCGGTTCGGGCGACCACCAGCTGGTCGATCTGCGTGGGTGCGCTCGGCAGCATTGCGTCCACGTACAGGTGGGGGCCGCCGATCTCGCAGTCGGCTTGAATGGCCAGCACACGGCGCAGCAGGTCGAGATACTCCGGGTCTTGTTTGGAAAGGTCTGCGAGCTCGACCTGGTCGGTGGACATCACCGAGATGCTATCGCTGTACTTGACGCAGCGCGAGGTATCGCCCAGGCTTCGCCCTCCACGGGTCCACGGGTCGTGCGCCCCACACCGCGGCCGAACGGTTTTGTACGAGCGGGTTTCGGGCGGGGCATGCCTGTAAAGAAGTTTGAGAAGTTGCCGGCGCAGTAGCCTAACCACGATCATCGCGACACGCCGTGCCCGAACTCCCCGATCTCACCGTCTATCTCGATTTCCTGCAAGCCAACATCGTTGGCCAAACGCTGGAACGCGTGCGCGTGGCGAGCCCATTCGTGCTGCGCACAGCCGATCCGCCGCTGAAGGCGATCGAGAACAAGCGCGTC